>DXHJ01000009.1 GCA_019113475.1 Candidatus Dorea intestinavium
CTGCATCTTCCACTTCTTTTTTCATCGCCATAATCTCATCGTACTCCCAAAGTTCTCCGGGCATCTTCTCATAAAGAGTGGTAATAACTCCCTTCATACCGGGAATTTGACGAATATACTTTAAGCTAATTTTATCCTGTTTGCTACCATACCAACGAAATGACATTATCATAACTTTTCCTCCTTGTAACTTAGTTTATTTTTTGTTTCATTGTTACTCATTTTCATCTTTTTTCTTATAAGTATTACCTGTGTTTTTTGTAGTAGCTGTATTTTTTATTTCAGCAATAATATCTACATAATCTTTACAATATTTAGCATAAATCTTGTTCGATCGTTTCTGAAATTCTTTTAAATTTTCTTCTGAAATAGTGTTAATAATTGTCCCTTGTTCTATTACTCTTGCTTTGGCGGACTCTTCTCTTATGCGCCATACTTCTCTTTGATAGATTGCCGATTCCTTTGCACTCTCTGAGATAATTTCTTTATCTTCTTCACTTAGTTGATCCCAGGTATTTTTTGAACAGATTTGTAACTCTGGTTGGCGCGTATGTTCATCAAGAGAAAAATATTTAGCCACTTTAAAATGATCCATAGATTCGTAAGAAGGAATATTGTTTTCTGCTCCATCTACTTTACCTAATTGGAGATTCGAATAAATATCAGCATATTGAACCACTTGTGTTTTAGCACCTAAGGCCTCTACTAAATCAATCATACTATCGACACCTTGGACACGAATTGTTAGCCCTTCCAGATCTTCGACAGTGTTAATCGGTCTTACCGAATTATAGAAACTCCTAGCCCCAGCATCGTACCAAGAAAGACCAACTAAGTTATAGTCTTGTAACTCTTCCAAAAAATGGTCTCCGATCTTCCCATCCAAAACCGACCACATATGATCAGAATCTCGGTATAAATAAGGCATCATCAAAACATTGTACTCAGGAATCGTCTCTGTTAATGAACTGATTGAAATACGAGCAAAATCAATTCCACCAAATTTCATTTGCTCAATTACTTCCCCTTCATCACCCAACTCAGAATTCGCCTGCACTAATATTTTAATTCTTCCCTTACTCTTTTCTTCCACTAATTCAGCAAATCGTTTCGCTCCCTTAGTAGTGGGGTAATCTTCATTTTGATTTTCTGCATAAGAAAAAATAAATTCTGTTTTTTCTTTTTTATCTTTTGCATTAACCCAGAGAAGAATTAGCATTGTTGTAATAATGCCAACTGTTACTGCTGATATTAATAGTCGTTTTTTCATTTATGCCTCGTAATCTCAGTTCTATTCTAGTACTGCTCTTCTTATTTGTTCGTTTCTATATTCTGTAGGTGTCATTTTCATTAATCTTTTAAAGACTCTCGTAAAATAATTTGAATCTCGATAACCTACTCTTTGACTAACTTCTTTAATTGGCACCGTTATGTCTGCTAAAAGTTGCCTGCCCTTTTCTACACGGAACTCTGTCAAATAAACAATGAAACTTTTTTCAAAACAAGTTTTGAATACTTTACAAAAATAAGCTTCTGAATAGTTAAGTTCTGAAGCAATATCTTGTAAAGCAATATCTTCCGCGAAATGCTTGTCAATATATTCAAATATTGTTTTTTGAATCATTGTATTTCTAATATCATGTGCTGCTTCATCATCCAACTGATCTGTTGGCAATAACTTAAACTTTTCCAAAATTTCGGCACTTCTAAATTTTTGTTGGGTTAACGCCTCTTCTATCGTTGCCACTAACTCCGCTTCTGAAGTAGGTTTTAACAAATAATCTAGTGCTTTAACATTAATGGCTTTTTTAGCATAATCAAATTCATCAAAAGCCGTTAAAAAAATAATACTACAAGAATTATCTTCTTTTCTCACCATTTCAGCAACTTCTAAACCATTAATACCAGGCATTTCAATATCTAAAATTAATATTTCACAGGGCTTCTTTTTAAATATTTCTAAGGCCTCGCGTCCATTTTCCGCAACGCAAATTTCAAAAAAATCTTTAAAGGTGTTTTTAATTATTTTTTGTACAATTAAACGCTCAATTGGTTCATCATCTGCTATTAATATTCTATACATTTTTACCTCTATTTCATTCTATTTACTGTCAGTAATTTTTTTAACCTTAACGTCTTGGGGAATCCTTATTCTTATGGATGTTCCCACTCCTTCTTTACTAGAAATTTTCAATTCCCCTTTTCCTTCATACATCCACTTTATTCTTTTATAAACACTGCCAAGGCCAATACCGATAAATTCATCTTTATCATTTTCCATCTCTTTATTCATTGCTTCTAATTTTTCTTTGGTAATACCTAACCCAGAATCGGTAATCGTTATGTATAAATAGCCTTGGCGATAAAATACCCGGATTAAGATTCTTCCCCCCTGCTCTTTTTTCCCGATTCCGTGCTTAATGGAGTTTTCTATAATTGGTTGTAACGTAAAAGCCGGCATTTTATATTTATTGCCTTCAACATCATTTATTATTTTATAACACACACGTTTACCAAACCGCATTTGTTGTAAATACATATATTGCTTAATAACGTATAATTCATTTTCCACCACAACTTCAGCTTCTCTAACCGTTAAGTTATACCGAAAAAGCGTACTAAGTGCTTGAATCATCGCATCCGTTGTGGGTGCATCTTCAAGCTTTGCCATCCCTCCAATAACATTTAAGGTATTAAATAAGAAATGAGGCTTGATTTGATTTTTTAAAAGCTCCAACTTCGTCAGCTCTAGCCTTCTTTGCAATTCAACTCTTTCTAATTCTTGCTTATGAAGCTTATCTAAAGTTGTAATATGTTCATTGGTCGCATGTTTCATTTTATTAAAAGCATGAATTAACTCTCTTAATTCATCCGCCCTATCCTCCTTTAAATCAGGGAAGGAATAGTCGTTTCTAGTAATTCGTTTTGAGGCGAATTCTAGTTCCTGTATTGGCTCAACAATTTCTTTTTTCATAGATGAAGATAGTTTCCACATAACCATCACTAAAGCAATTCCAAAAACACTAACAAAAAAGGGGATAAAGCGAATCATCCGCACTTTTTGTTGATAGATCTCCATGCCATCATCTATAGTTAATTCCAAAAGTGTCCTACCATAAGAAGCGATATAATCTTGCATATCATATACTTGATACAACTTGTTTATATAGCTTTTGTTTTCAATTTTTAACTCTAAAACTTCTTCTCTTTTTTCTTGATAAACTTTATAGCTGTTTTTAATCGCCCAAGTTTTTGCATATCGATAGTCATTTATATTTTTGTTTAGAGGAATCTGAGCTATTTTATCCTCCGTTATCTTGCAGACTCTATTTAACTCAGTCCTGTTTTCTTCACTTGGGTGCTTAATATAACGATCGAAATAAGTGATTTCACTTTCTATTGCATTTACTACACTATTACTCTTTTGGTTTACTAGTAATATTTGATTTAAGTCTGTTAAAGAATACTTTACAGTCCACATACTAAAAGCAAAGGATAAAAAGATAATCGCAAAATTCATAATCGTAAAAAGACTAATTCTTTCTTTTATGTTCTTTTGATTCCATTTTCCTTTTGCAATTGTTATAACTTTTTTTATCATCCTATTATCCTCATTATGAATAATTTCCTATAATTACTATAACATATAATTTTTAAATATTGAAATACAGAGCTTAATCTTTCGATATAAGCTCTGCATTCTTTTAATTATTTACTATATTGGTGAAGAAAATTAAGTAACTCATCTTTATTTTCTTTCAACAAATTGTATGACAACATAAATCCTTCTCTTCCACTCGTATTCAAAATAACCATATGTGGGGTATACGTTATTCCTTTAATGTCTTTCCATTTATAATCTTTGTGATCCGTAGGCGTTACCACGTGTAGTGCCTCGTCATCAAAATTTAATACCATATCTTTGGGTAGTTGAGAAATTTGTTTACTTACTTTGGAATAAATCAATAATGGTTGTATTACTGGAAAAAACAAACAAACCAAAATCAAAATTATCCTTACGAATAAAATACTTTTACCCCAAAAAGTAACGGTTAATATTATAACTGAAACTGTAAATATCACATTAACAACACCAGCTAAGCTACGATAAACATTACTAATTGTCAGCCACCATAAGTCGATAGCTCGTAATTTGTAATCGATTCCAAAGTTCATAATATTTCTCCTTTACTGAAACATAGAAGGTAACCAAAGACTTACTGCTGGTATAAATGTTATTAAAAGTAATGTTATAATCATGCAAAGGTAGAATGGTAGGGTCGCTTTAACAACTCTTTCCATAGAAACCTTACTTACAGCAGATCCGATAAACAATACTGCACCTACTGGAGGTGTTAATAGTCCAATACCACAGTTAAGTACAACCATGATACCAAATTGAATTGGATCAATACCGATTGAAGTAGCAATTGGTAGTAAAATAGGAGTAGCAATCAAAATAATTGGTGCCATATCCATAATACATCCCAATACTAATAAAATTAAGTTTAATAAAAGTGCTAGAATAATCGGATTATCTGTGAGTCCAATAATTCCTTGTGCAGCTAATGATGGTACGTGAAGTCTAGTTAAGCAATATCCAAAAATATTAGATGTTGCAATAAGAATTAATACAATTGAAAGTGTGTTAACACATTCAGTTAAAACTCCCCATACGCCTTTCCAATCTAAGCCTTTATAAATAAATACACTAACGAATAAACTATAAAAAACTGCGATTGCTGCTGATTCTGTTGCTGTAAATAAACCACCAACTACACCTACAACTACAATAAGAACAGCTGCGAGTGCCCAAAAAGAAATACTAACTTGTTTTAATAAGTTCTTAAAACTAAATTTATCACCTTTTGGATAGTGTCTTTTCTTGGAAATGATAAAAGAACCAACCATCAAAGAAACAGCTAATAATGCACCAGGTAAATAACCAGCTAAGAATAAACTACCAACAGAAATTCCACCGGCTGTAGTTGCGTAAATAACCATGTTATGGCTAGGTGGTACAAGCAAACCTTCTACTGATGATGTAATTGTTACTGCTGTTGAAAAGTCATCGTCATATCCTTGTTCTACCATCATAGGAATTAAAATTGTTCCAAGTGATGCTGTATCTGCGGCTGCTGAACCAGAGATACCGCCAAAGAAATATGATGCTACGATGTTTACCATAGCCATACCACCAGTCATCCAACCTACGATTGCGTTAGCTAAGGCAATCAGTTTTTCGGAAATACCGCCTGATCCCATAAGGCAACCCATAGTAATGAAAAATGGTACTGCCATCAAACTAAAAGAACTAATTCCTTTAACCATTTGTTGGCATATTGTTGTAAGTGGCAGACCTTCATATAGTAAACAGAAAATCGAAGATAATGCAACAGCATAAGCAATTGGAAATCGCAAGAATACCATTAGAAAGAAAGTGCCAATAAGGATTATAATTGCAATGCTATTTGGACTCATTTAAATTCTCCTTTACAAAAAATACTTTAATGTGATTATACAACGCTTCTAGTTGGAATATAACCATCGCTACTCCAGCAAGAGGTATTGGGAAATATTTCCAGAAACGTGACAATGCAGGAATACTTACATAGGTTCCTTTTGCTCCTATTTCTAACGCATAACGCCATCCTACGACGATCATTACAACTGCTAGAAATAATACGGCTACGTCTGATAAAACGTCTAGTGCTTTTACTAAGTTAGCAGGAAGGTATGTATCTAGAGCCGTCATTCTAATATGGGCAACTCTACGAATTGCTAGGGCAGCTGATAATACTGCCATGTAAGCCATACAAGTTAAGACAATCTCTTCACTCCAAGCGGGGTCTGGAATAAATGAAACGTATCTTCCTAAAACAGACATACCGGTAATTGCTATATCTATTATTAGCAAAAGTTTGCAAATGAAAAGCACAATTTTATAGGCAATATCATAAGCCGGTTTAACTTTATCGAGTGTTGAAAAAAATTTAGGCATGTTGTTCCTCCAATTTTACTTCATATCTAAAATTTGTTGATATAGATCTTTGTTTGCTGCTGAAGATTTTTCAATAATATCTTTACAAGCTTCTTGCCATGGTTTGATATCTGTTACTTCAACAACATTAACACCATCATCTTTTAATTCTTGAAGAACTTTATCTTCTGCTGTTTGAGAGTTTTTCTTGTTTTCAGCTGAAGCATATTTACCAGCTTCCATGATAATATCTTGTTGTTCTTCTGTTAATGAATCCCATGCATCATCAGTAATGATAACTTGAACTGCACCTAATGTATGTCCGTCTAAGATAAGGTTTGGTGCAACTTCTGGGAATGCATTTGATTTGTAGTTAGCGATTGGTTGTTCTGCACCATCAACTACACCTGTTTGAAGTGCTGAGTATAATTCACCAAAGTCAACTACTGTAGGATATGCTCCTAAACCTTCAACCATACCATTCATAATTGGGTCATTAGAAACACGAAGTTTCATTTCTTTCAAATCATCAAGAGTCTTAACTTCTTTTGTTGTAAAGAAGTGTCTAAATCCTTCTTCACCATAGAAAAGACCTCTAACACCACTACCTTTTTCAGAAGGTTCAGCTAAAAATTCTTCTGCTAAATCTGATTCTGCAAAATTCCAGAAATGCTCTCTGTTTACGAAAGTATAAGGAATTGATAGAAGGCTTGATTTCTCACCGCCGTAGCTTGTAAGTGCGAATGCAGAAATTCTTGACATTTGGATAGTTCCACCACCACCAAGCATTGTGTCTAAGACATCGTTTTCAGATCCTAAAACACCACTTGCTTGAATATCAATTTTGATTTTTCCATCTGATAATTCGTCTACTTTGTCAGCAAATGCTTGATCAAATTGACCTACGATAGTATCAAGTGGGTTAACCTCTGCGAAAGTTAAAGTAACCTCTGCGTCTTTGCCTGATTCAGTCTTTTTTGCTGTGTCATCAGTTTTTGCTGGGGATTTCATTCCGCATGCTGCTAGAGATGAAATCATCATTGCTGATAGTAATACTGCGATAATTCTCTTTTTCATATTTTCCTCCTTGTGCTGTTTGACAGCGTTCTTTTAGTAACTACTACCATCTTACAATAGGAAGGTTAAGAATGAAATCGCACATTTTACATATATATAGCATTATTTTAATACTCTCTTTATAATTGCTTAAATATGTCCTAGAGGTTTTTAAGATAATCTAAAGAATTGCATAAAAAAGGACAAGAGCTAGTTTCTTGTCCTTTTTCTGGTTTCTATAAATCAAATCCGAAATATTTTACTGCATTGTTGTAAGAAATATCTTTAATAATGGTCTCTAGAGCTTCCATATCATCAGGATATTCTCCGTTTTCTACCCAACCACCAATAAGTTCACATAAGATTCTTCGGAAATATTCGTGTCTTGTATAAGATAAGAAACTTCTAGAATCAGTGAGCATTCCAACAAAGTTGGATAAAACTCCTAAGTTAGCAAGAGAAGTCATTTGATCAATCATACCTACTTTATGATCATTAAACCACCATGCTGATCCTTGTTGAACCTTTCCAGCTGTTTTTTCATCTTGGAAGCAACCAATAATAGAGCTAATCATCGCATTATCGTTAGGATTTAAGCTATATAAAATGGTTTTTGGCAATTCGTCTGTCTTATTTAAGGCATCTAGGAAACTTGTCATTTCATCTGTTGGAGAATAGTTATTGATGCAATCATAACCTGTATCTGGACCAAGTTTTTTAAATGCTAATTCGTTATTATTACGTCTACAACTAAAGTGTAGCTGCATAACCCAACCTAAACGATGATATTCTTTACCAGCATAAAGCATAAATGCTGTTCTATATTTTAAACTTTCTTCTCTATTTAATGCTTCACCTTTTAATCTTTTGGCAAAAATTTCTTCTACTTCTTCAGCTGTTGCTGGATAATACATTACATGATCAAGGGCATGATCTGATGCCTTGCAACCATACTCATCAAAGAAAGCCATTCTCTTTGTAAGCGCTTCCGTTAAAGATTTAAAGCTATTTACTTCTATTCCTGCTGCCTTAGATAAGTCTGTAAGATAGCTTACGAATCCTTCGCTTTCAATGTTCATCGCTTTATCTGGGCGCCAAGCTGGTAGTACTTGTACATCAAAACTCTTATCTTCTTTAATTACTTTGTGCCATTCTAGAGAGTCTGCTGGATCATCAGTCGTACAAATAAGGGTTACATTAGAGTTTTTAATAATATTTCTAACACTCATTTCCGGAGTTGCTAGCTTTTTATTACAAACTTCCCATGCTTCTTTTGCTGTTTTTTTGCTAAGTGGTTTGTCAAATCCAAAGTATCTTTTAAGTTCTAAGTGGCTCCAGTGATATAGCGGATTTCCAATAAGTCTTTCTAATGTTTCAGCCCATTTTTCAAATTTTTCATAATCGGAAGCATCACCAGTTATGTATTTTTCATCAACACCATTTGAACGCATTTGACGCCATTTGTAATGATCTCCACCAAGCCAAACTTGTGTAATATTTTTAAACTGTCTATCTTCAGCAATCTCCTGAGGATTAATGTGACAATGATAGTCTAAAATTGGCATAGTTTTGGCAAAATCATGGTACAAATCTTTTGCCGTATCAGTTGTTAATAGAAAATTCTTTCCCATAAATTTTTTCATTTTTTTAAAATCTCCTTTATAAAAAATCTTCTCGTTGTGGCGTAAATATGTCTAATAAAACCCCTTCTTTTAAACATTTACAACCGTGTTTAACGTCGTTTGTCTTAAGCATTGTATCACCCTTTTTAACGACATTGACTTTTCCATCAATTGAGAACTCAAATTCGCCACTTACTACATAAGTAATTTGAGTGTGAGGATGATGATGGATTTCCCCTACTGCTCCCGTCGCAAAAGTATTTTCTACGCACATTAGGTCTTCGTTATACGCAAGAACTCGTCTGGTTACGCCTTCTGCACATACTTTTGGTTCCATTTCATCATAAAAAAACCATTGTTTCTCTTTCATAAGCATACGCCTCCATTAGATTTATTATACAAACTTCTGCAATCTTTTTATAGTGGACTTTTTTCGTTACCAGGAACAAGTGATTAACATATATAAGCAAAAATTCTCCCTCCTCTAAAGGGTTTATAGGAAGCCTGTAGGTAGTGAGATGAATTGCCCGATTCAGATAGTGTTCTCAAGTTACTAAAAGCCATAACAACCATAA
>DXHJ01000010.1 GCA_019113475.1 Candidatus Dorea intestinavium
ATTAATTCTTCATCTGTGGGGTTACTCGCATAGGCTCTCGCCCCAAACTTGCTTCCACCAATATAAAAAGCATCTGCTCCTGCCATAAGACCTGCCATTAAAGAGTCTTTTGATCCTGCCGGTGCTAAAAGTTCAACTTTTTCCATTTTTTACCTCTTAATATAGATATGGGCCGTCTTACGACAGCCCATCTTCTTATTTCTTTAAGTTCCCTTTTAATTGTGTTTCTAGTTTTACAATCTTCATTTGTAATTCTTTATTTTCTTCTTTCAGAAGATCCATTGTTTTTTCTGCATTTTCTAGCTTTATCTGAACGGAAATCAACTCATGCTTTAAGTCGTACATTTCCTTATCTTTTAACTCAATGTCGCTTTCAAGGGTCCCCCCTTGTTTTTTAGCTTTAAAGTAATCATCCGCTATGTTAAGCGCCAACAAAACACTTCTCGTTTCTGCATTTTGCTTACGGTATCCTTCGCTATTACTGCATTCTTCTATTTTATGGTTCAAGTAACTAGAAACCTTTTGTAGATAGTCTTCACTTTCAAAACCACTAAGTGTAAATACTTTTCCGCCTATTAAAACTTCTGTATAGTTCTTTGATGATGCCATAAAAGCCTCCTGAATATCATTCTTATCAACCATTATAAACTATTACTTTTTAAAAAACCACTGTTTTATTATATTATTTTGAAATACCTAGATGAATATAAGCTTTATCTAAAACCAAACGGCCTCTGGGCGTTCTTTGGATAAAACCATTTTTCAATAAATAAGGTTCATATACGTCCTCTATTGTACCACTATCTTCTGCTAAAGACGCCGAAAGAGTGTCTAACCCCACCGGACCACCATCAAACTTCTCTATCATTACCGTCAATAATTCCCGATCTGTTTGATCTAGCCCTTCTTTATCTACGTCTAACAAATCCAAAGCATAATCTGCCACTTCTTGATTAATATGTCCGTCATATTTAACTTCTGCAAAATCTCGCACTCGCTTTAATAATCGATTGGCAAGCCTTGGTGTTCCTCTTGATCTTTTTGCCAGTGCAAGTGCACCTTCTTCATCAATAGTTACATTTAAAACTCCCGCTGAGCGCTTAATAATAGCAGTTAGCTCTTCGATGGTATAAAACTCCATTCGGTGAATAACACCAAAACGATCTCTTAGAGGAGCACTTAACATTCCCGCTCTAGTTGTGGCGCCAATTAAAGTAAATTTAGGTAAATCCAGTCGGATTGACCTAGCACTAGATCCTTTTCCAATCATAATATCAATGCAATAATCTTCCATAGCTGGATACAAAACTTCTTCTACTTGTCTATTTAAACGATGAATCTCATCTACAAAAAGGATGTCACCTTCTTGTAAATTATTCAGGATAGCTGCCATTTCTCCTGGTTTTTCAATGGCTGGTCCCGAGGTGATTTTAATTCCCACATTCATCTCACAGGCGATAATACCCGCCAAAGTTGTTTTTCCCAGTCCCGGTGGTCCATAAAAAAGAACGTGATCTAGAGATTCTTTTCTATTTTTAGCCGCTTCAATATAAACCTTTAACATTTCTTTGGCTTTTTCTTGCCCGATATATTCTGCTAATGACTTAGGTCTTAGGTGATTTTCAATTTTCAAATCTTCTTCTAAGTTCTCTGTTGTAATTATCCGTTTTTTCATTTCCATCCTCTATATCATAAATTTAAGGGCTTGTTTTAAAATATCTTCCACACTATCAGTTTCCTCTATTTTCACCTTATTAACCGCCCTAAGCGCTTCCGTATTGCCATAGCCTAGCGAAACTAAAGCCATCACACTTTGGGCTTTTATATCGTCACTGCCTGGTTCAATTGCGTCCACTGCACTTGTTGTATCACCTTTTAAAGTATCTTCAATCTTTATTTTATCGCGCAACTCTATAATTAATTTCTCAGCTGTTTTTTTACCTATGCCAGGAGCGGCATTAATAGCTTTAGTATCTCCAGCTAAAATCGCAAATCTTAAGTCGTCAGGACTTAATACTGACAAAATTGATAGGCCACCTTTGGGGCCGATACCACTAACGCTAATTAATTGTTTAAATATTTCTAAGTCGTCCCAAGTTAAAAAACCAAATAGTTGGATATTATCATCTTTTACATTTAAATAGGTATAAATTTTAACCTCTTCGCCAATACTTGGTAAGTTGCTAATTGTTGCATTAGAAAGAGCAATTAAATAGCCTACTCCTCCTACATCTACAACTACTTTTGCGTCATAGACTCCTGCTAAAGTACCTTTTACATATGAAATCATGCTTTACCTCTATCTTATATTCTTTATTCTTTTTATTACTTCTGTAGCTACGCTGCCAATGAGAAGCCCCGTTACTAGTCCTGCAATAAGCAAAACTGGTGCATAATAGGTGATTTGAAGTGTTTCCACAACCAGCACAGCCACCAACAACTGCCCCATATTATGAGCCACTCCACCGGCCATGCTAATTCCTATAATTGAATTTTTATCGAGTCGTTTTAAGCCATACATTACCAATAAACTTAAGACGGCACCACTAAGACTATATAAAATCATCATCATATTGCCAAACATAAAACCAGCAACTAAAACTCTTAAAATAGACAACATTAAAGCTTCTTTAAAGGATGCTCGATATAAGAAAATTACAATTACTAAGTTAGCAAGCCCTAATTTAATCCCTGGTATACCAAAATTAAAAGGAATAAGGCTTTCTACATAACTTAAAATTAAAGCCAAACTCAAAAAAATGCCAAATTCAGCAACTTTTTTATTCATCTTTTCTCTCCTAATTTGTTATACTATCTAGCTCACTAGTTTTAGCTGAAGATATTTCTACTACCACTTTATTAGGGAGACAAATAATACTTTCTTGATTCGAATCAATAGCTTTATGTTTCACGCAAATCTGATCGGGACAATCTGCTTTACTCATAGTTACCTTTTTATCTTTAATCGTAATTTCATTACTATCATTATTTATTTTAATCGTATTATTTTTATCAAGGGAATAGCTGCCTATTATCTTACCATCAACTTTGATTTTTACAAGTTCTGGCTCTTTGCTCGCAAAGCTAAAACGCAATAGGAGAAAGCCCAAGATTACCAGAATAATAACACCAATTAAAATAATATCATTTTTCCTTCTTTTTTTATCCTCAATCATTTTTCACCTCTAAGAGTTATTCTAGCATATACTCATTTTATCATCAACAATTGCAAAGTAGTGAAAGAACTTCTATAATATGTCTATGAAAACAAAACGAATAATACCAATACTTTTACTTTTATTTTTACTGACAGGATGTGCTTATCAAAATCAATCCCCTTTATCCTTAAACGGGGTTTACTTTGATACAGTAATTAATGTCACCATTTATGATTCAAAAGATGAAGCACTCCTAACGGACATTAAATCGCTCTGTCAAAAATACGATTCCCTACTAGCTAGAGAAAAGCCTAATAGTGATATTGCCAAAATTAATGAAGGAGCAGGAAAACCAGTGGTTGTTTCAGCAGAAACTGCCAATTTAATAAAGGATAGCTTAAATTATAGCCAGCTTTCTAATGGTCTTTTCGATGTTTCGGTAGGAACTTTATTAGATCTGTGGGATTTTAAATCAGAAACTCACGTTATTCCTAGTAAAGAAGCAATTGAAAAAGCACGTCAACATGTTGGGTATCAAAAGATTGAAGTTGTTGATAACAAAGTATCCTTAAAAGATGCAAAAACAGAAATAGATTTAGGCGCTATTGCCAAAGGATTTATTGCTGATAAAATTGCTGATTATCTAAAAGAAAAGGGCGTTAAAAGTGCTTTAATTAATCTAGGCGGAAATGTACTTGCTCTTGGCAATAAACCAGATGGCAGTGCTTTTAACATTGGAATTCAAAAACCCTTTGATGAAACCGGAACGCCTATTACAAGCATTCATTTAAAGGATGCTTCTTCTGTGACCTCTGGTATCTATCAGCGCTATTTTGAAGTAGACGGCAAAATTTATCATCATATTATCAATCCGACAACTGGTTATCCCGCCTCGAATAACCTTTTAAGCGTTACGATTATTGATCCTTCTAGTACAAAAGCCGATGCTCTTAGCACTACTTGTTTTTTACTGGGATTAGACAAAGGAATGCAGCTTATTAACGCTCAGGAAGATACAAAAGCCATCTTCATTACAGACGATAATAAACTGCATTATAGTGATAATTTTAATTAAATTTTATTAGTAATAATAGCCACCACCGAACATAGTCATAAATGACGCGCCAAAGATAAGCATAATCAATAAGTAAATAATAACTGCAGCAGCTCCAATAATAAGTTGAGCCTGGGCGAAACGTTTTCTATTAATATTTCCCGCCTTGGAAACTGCCCACATAATCAACATAACTATACCCACACAAGGAATTGCAACTAAGATCAAGGTAATAATCCATTCTTTTAAAGTTAATGGTGTGTTATCCAACATCGGATCCATACTTGTGTTTTGATTGTAACTTCCTTGGTTATAATTATAATTTTGCCCTTGGTAATTCTGATTAAATTGTTGACCTCTATTTGCATTGGGATCTTGATAAGCTCCGGCATTAGGG
>DXHJ01000067.1 GCA_019113475.1 Candidatus Dorea intestinavium
ATTCCCATGGTGCTTTATTTGGTCAAGCTTGTCTAAAGCGAGGAATGGTTAAAGCAACCTATGGTACAGGTTCCTCAGTTATGATGAATGTCGGCGAAAAGCCGATTACTAGCCAAAACGGTTTGGTAACCTCACTAGCTTGGAAAATTAAGGGAAAAGTGAATTATGTATTAGAAGGAAATATTATTTATACCGGTGCAGTAATAAGTTGGTTGAAAAATGATTTGGAAATCATAAAAGAGGCTTCTGAAACAGAAAAGCTAGCTTTTTCAGCGAATCCTCAAGATACAACTTATTTAGTTCCTGCTTTTACCGGACTAGGTGCACCGTATTGGCAAGATGATGTCAAAGGAATTATAACCGGAATTACAAGAACCACAAAAAAAGCGGAAATAGTGAAAGCTGGTTTGGAATGTATTGCTTATCAAATCAATGATATTATTAAAGCGATGGAAGAAGATGCAAAATTAGAAATAAAATCTTTACGTGTAGATGGTGGGCCAACAAATAATAACTATTTGATGCAATTTCAAAGTGATATTTTAGATGCTTTAGTAGAAGTCCCTGAAATAGAAGAACTTTCGGCAATTGGCGTGGCATTTGTTGCGGGAATCAGCATAGGTTTATTTCCAGATAATATAGTAGATTCGCTTAATAGAAAGGCTTTTTCGTCCGGATTTAAGGAAGAAGAAAGAATCAAAAAGCAAAATGGTTGGAAAGAAGCAATTAATCAGACAATAAAGTAAAAAAGGAGGAAATGATAACCTAGCAATTATCGTTTCCTTTTTTTATTTCATATGATAGAATGTAACATGGAATTTAGTTAAATGAACTATGGAGGGACAAATAGTGATAGATAAACTAATAAAAAAAATCAAAGAAACAAACGCACCAATAGTAGTTGGACTAGATCCTATGCTAGGTTATGTTCCAAATCACTTAAAAGCTAAAGTGTTTAAAGAAATGGGAGAAACGCTAGAAGCAGCTGGAGAAGTGATTTTCCAATATAATAAAATGATTGTCGATCAAGTATATGACTTAATACCAGCAGTTAAACCACAAATTGCCATGTATGAACAATTTGGCATTCCAGGCTTAGTTGCTTATAAAAGAACCATTGATTATTGTAAAGAAAAAGGTCTTATTGTAATAGGAGATATTAAAAGAGGTGATATTGGCTCTACTTCAGAAGCTTATGCAGTAGGCCATTTAGGTAAGGTTCAAGTAGGAAAAAAATCTTATGCAGCTTTTGATGAAGATTTTGCTACTGTTAATCCTTATTTAGGCTCTGATGGTATTAACCCTTTTCTTAAAGTATGTAACAGTGAAGATAAAGGAATTTTTATCCTCGTTAAAACATCAAATCCCTCAAGTGGCGAGTTCCAAGATCAACTGATTTCGGGAAAACCACTGTATGAGTTAGTAGGAGAACAGGTTGCAAAATGGGGAGAGACTTCTATGGGAACTACCTATAGTAATGTGGGAGCTGTAGTTGGAGCTACTTATCCAGAAATGGGTAAAACATTAAGAAAACTTATGCCCAAAACTTTTATTTTGGTGCCTGGTTACGGAGCGCAAGGCGGAAGAGGAAAAGACTTGCTACCATTTTTTAATGAAGATGGTTTCGGAGCAATTATTAATTCAAGCCGCGGTATTATAGCAGCTTATAAACAAGAAGCCTACCAACATTTTGGTGATGAAAATTTTGCAGAAGCCTCAAGAGCGGCGGTTATTGATATGCAAAAAGACATTATGCAGGCTTTGGAAGGAAGAAAATAACATGAGCAAGATAGAAATAATGGGTGAAATCATCTCAACAAAACAGTTGACGGAAGATATTTTTGATGTATGGATTAGAGCAAAAGAAATTGCTGATCAGGCAAAAGCAGGGCAGTTTGTTTCTTTTTATACCGATGATCCTTCTAAAATGTTGCCAAGACCTATTAGTATCTGTGAAATAGATAAAAAAGCAGGCAGTTTACGTTTTACTTATCGTGTCACTGGAGAAAAAACAGGAACAAAAGAATTCTCTTTAAAACAAGTGGGTGATAAGATTCGTCTTTTAGGGCCGCTAGGAAATGGTTTTCCTTTGGAAGAGGGGGAAAAGGCTATTTTAATAGGAGGAGGGATTGGTATTCCGCCGATGTTGGAACTGGCCAAAGAAAGAACGGGTGAAAATATTATTATCGCTGGTTATCGGGACGAATTATACTTAGAGAAAGACTTAAAAAAGCAAGGAGAATTATATATAGCAACAGATAGTGGAAGCTTTGGTGTTAAAGGAACTGTAATTGACGCGATTAAAGAAAACGAACTAAAAGCCGCTGTTATTTATGCTTGTGGACCAACACCAATGCTAAAGGCAGTTAAAGAGTATGCCAAAACACATAATATCACTAAATGCTATCTTTCAATGGAAGAAAAAATGGCCTGTGGAATAGGGGCTTGTTTAGCTTGCGTATGTAAATCAAAAGAGAAAGATGAACATTCTCAGGTTCATAATAAAAGAGTTTGTAAAGAAGGGCCGGTATTTTTGGCATGGGAGGTTGAGCTATAATGAATATGAAAGTAAAGATAGCTGGAGTAGAACTAAAGAATCCCGTTATGACTGCTTCCGGAACCTTTGGCTCCGGGGAAGAATATTCAGAATTCGTGGATTTAAATAAACTTGGTGCAGTTGTAACCAAAGGTGTGGCAAATGTGCCTTGGCCAGGAAACCCTACACCAAGAATAGCCGAAACCAGTTGTGGCATGATGAATGCAATTGGCCTACAAAATCCAGGATTAGATGTTTTTGTAAAAAGAGATCTACCTTTTTTAGCGAAGTATGATACAAAGGTTATTGTTAATGTTTGTGGAAAAACTACAGCAGACTATCTAGAAGTTGTGGAAAAGTTAGGTAATGAAAAAGTAGATTTATTAGAAATAAATGTTTCTTGCCCTAATGTTAAACATGGCGGCATTGCTTTTGGGCAAGACCCAAAATGTCTAGCTGATATAACTAAAGAAATTAAAAAAATAGCAAAACAACCGATTATTATGAAACTTAGTCCTAATGTGACAGACATTGTGGAAATGGCTAAGGCAGCAGAAGATAGTGGAGCAGATGCGCTATCCCTTATTAATACTTTGACGGGGATGAAAATTGATATTCATAAAAGAGCCTTTGCTCTAGCAAATAAAACAGGAGGACTTTCAGGTCCAGCAATTAAGCCGATTGCGCTACGTATGGTTTATCAAGTGGCAAATGCAGTAAAAGTACCAGTTATTGGTATGGGTGGTATTACAACAGCAGAAGATGCAATTGAATTTTTATTAGCTGGCGCAACAGGAATTAGTGTGGGAACGGCTAACTTTGCTAATCCCCATGCGACAGAAGAAATAATCCTCGGAATTGAAAAATACTTACAAGATAATAAGTTCCAAGATATAAATGAGCTGATTGGATTGGTAAAATAAGGAGTTAGTATGGAAGAATATAAAAAAGAATTTATAGAATTTATGATAGACTGCGAAGTATTGAAATTTGGTGATTTCGTTACAAAAAGTGGTAGAAAAACACCATTTTTTATTAATACAGGATTTTACCGAAGCGGAAAACAATTAAGAAAACTAGGAAATTACTATGCAAAAGCAATTCATAATGCTTTTGGTCTAGATTTTGATGTTTTATTTGGACCTGCTTATAAGGGGATTCCTTTAAGTGTTACTACTGCTATTGCTATTAGTGAAGATTATGACGTAGATGTTCGCTATTGCTCAAACAGAAAAGAAGTAAAGGACCACGGCGATAAAGGAATCTTACTAGGAAGTCCTATTCAAGATGGCGATAAAGTCGTTATAATAGAAGATGTAACCACAGCTGGAACTTCCATAGCTGAAACTTTGCCAATTATTAAAGCCCAGGGACAAGTACAACCTCTAGGTCTTGTAGTTTCTGTTGATCGTATGGAAAAAGGTAGCGGAGAAAAAAGTGCACTAAAAGAAATTGAAGAAGTGCATGGTTTAAAGACTACAGCTATTGTAACCATGGAAGAAGTAGTAGAACACCTTTACAATAAGGAATATAATGGTAAGGTAGTTATAGATGATGTATTAAAACAAAGAATAGATGATTATTATGAAATTTATGGAACCAATGAAGAATAAAAGAGAACGCAGAAGGCTAGTAGGGAAATTATTATTTATTCTCTACGTGGCCTTTCTCATATATTTCCTTTTGTTTTCTGATTGGTATGGAAGAAGCCCACATTTACAATACCGCTATAATTTAGTCCCTTTAAAAGAGATAAAAAGGTTTTGGGAATATCGTGAAGTGATGGGAATGTATGCAGTTTTAACGAACTTAGTGGGAAATATTCTTATTTTTATTCCTTTTGGTTTTTTCTTACCCATGGGGAGTGCAAAAAAGAGTTTTGCCGTAACGACATTATTAAGTTTTTTCTTAAGCCTGGGAATTGAAACATTTCAGTTGCTTACGAAGATTGGTAGTTTTGATGTAGACGATCTTTTATTAAACACTTTAGGTGGAATTGTAGGTTATTTACTATATCGGGTGCTATCTTATATCAGGAGAAGAATGTATGAGAAAGAAACAAAAGCTGGTAAAAACTAAATATGGCCAGGAAAAAATAGGACCATCAAGAGGAGGACTTAAGTCGATCATTATGGCAGTTATCGTGCTGTTATTACTAATTGCTAGCTTGTTGTTATCCTTTTTTTTAAAGGGAAATATTAGTGTAATCATGGGGATATTGGGATTTTTGTGTATTTACTTTGCAGTCCGAGGAATTAATTATGGCTTAAAAGGTTTTAAAGAAAGAAATAAAAGATATGAAACTTGTAAGGTAGGAATAGGAATGAATGTAGGGCTTATTTTCGTTTTTGTCCTACTTTTTGTAAGGGGGCTTGTATCATGAGAAAAGAACGCTATGAACTAGCGATTAATAGAATAAAAGCAATTGGCAGTGGTAGTGAAAAGGCTTTAAATCATGCTGATTTTTTCGAAAAGACCGCTCAATTTTTGTTACTTGTGGATCAGTTTTATAGCGAAATTGCCACAAAAGGTTTGGACCATATAGAAAAAGCAAGATTAAAAGAAATGAACCAGTTGTTATACCAGGAAATATTGCCCCAAGCTTATGAAACCAGTTATGCAAATCCCGATTATGCTTTTGCAAAAGCCGGGAAAGAATATGGAGCCTTATTTACTTTTGTGAGTGCTTATTTAAGAAAAGTAATTCCCTATATTTTTGAACAAAAAGAGGATTACATTATCATTTTTTATGAATTATATTTAGAAATTTATACGGCTATGGAGCAAGAAGACATTAGTGCAAAAGAAATTCAAGCTATTATTTACTGGCATGTAAGTGATTATGCCGATGTTTTTGATCATGATCGTATCCTAAAACAAATTGATTCAAGTAATCAATTTTATTTAAATATTATTGAACAACAAGAAAATGATTTAAGTTATTTATATAAATACGGAGTTTACATTGGCGAAAATGAGGAGCAAGTTGCCCGCTATCTAAAAGAACTGCCGGAAGAAACCATTGAAAAGATGGCAGATAACTTTACCGAAGGTTATCGAAGAGGATTTATCAATACGGGAAAAATCCTCTCCATCAAGGAAACAGTGGGGGTTAGATTTCGTCCAGGTTTTGAACGAATTATTGCGAAAGCAATCGATAACTTTAAAAAATTAGGCTTAAAAGCAACGATTTCTTTACAGTATTATGGTGGCGGAGCAAATCCGCAATATGATTTTGATCACCGAAATGATTTGGGACTTATTTTTGATAAGAAATTGATGGAGCGCAGATTAGAAGTTATTCGTACTACTTATGAAGAGAACAAAGAATTAGCAGCAAAATTTGCTGGACCGGCAGTGATGGAAAGTTTTGGGGAAGCTCCTTTTAGTCCTATAAAAAAGGAAAATGAAATCACTTATGATGAGGAACAAGAAAAATTATTGCCCTTGTATTTAAATAAGCAAGCAACGATTGTTAATACTTACATCAAAGGCGAAGAAAGAAGCTATACAATTGTTGACTACCCAATTCCGGAAATTGGGGATAATTTTAAGGAAATTTTTGCAGAAGTAATTAAGATTAATACTCTTGATTCCAAGGTATATGAAAAAATACAACAAGAAATTATCGAAGTATTAGACCAAGGAAAAACGGTTTCTATCTTAGGAAAAGGAAAAAATCGTACCAATCTAACCGTTGCTTTACAAGCATTAAACGATCCAGCGCGGGAAACGATTTTTGAAAACTGTACTGCTGATGTTAATATTCCTGTTGGTGAAGTCTTTACAACGCCAAAACTAAAAGGAACAAATGGTCTTTTGCATGTTACCGGAGTTTTTTTAAATGGTCTATTTTTCAAAGATTTGGAAATTGAAGTAAAAGACGGTATGGTTACCAATTATAATTGTAAAAACTTTGAAAAAGAGGAAGATAATAAAAAATACATTTTTGAGAATATTATGTTTAACCATAATAGCTTACCAATGGGAGAGTTCGCTATTGGCACGAATACTACGGCCTATGCGGCAGCAAAAAAATATCAGATTGAAGATAAATTTCCAATTTTAATTGCCGAAAAAACGGGGCCACACTTTGCTTTTGGCGACACATGTTATAGTAGAAGTGAAGAAATTAAAGTTTATAATCCGAATAAAAAAGAAATAATAGCAAAAGCAAATGATTGTAAGGAATATTTTAATTGTCATACCGATATTACCATTCCTTATAATGAAATCGCGGAAATAAAAGTAATAGATGCAGATAAAAGCGAAACTACAATTATTAAAGAGGGACTATTTGTCCTAGCAGGAACAAAGAGCTTAAATGATCCGTTAATAAATATCATTCATTGATATCTTATTGAATAAATTTTTTAAAAAGGAGTAAGAAAATGGCTAAAGTAGGAATTGTTATGGGTAGTGATTCAGACATGAAAATCATGTCAAAGGCTGCTGATGTGTTAGAAGAGCTTGGCGTAGAGTATGAAATGACGGTTATTAGCGCTCATCGTATGCCGGATGTGTTTTTTGATTATGCAAAGTCAGCAGAAAACAAAGATTATAAAGTCATAATTGCAGGAGCTGGAATGGCTGCTCATTTACCAGGAATGTGTGCGGCAATTTTCCCGATGCCGGTTATTGGCGTTCCCATGTCTTCAAAGAACTTAGAGGGAGTTGACGCTCTTTATTCAATCGTGCAAATGCCACCAGGAATACCAGTAGCCACGGTTGCTATTGATGGCGCTAAAAATGCCGGTATTTTGGCGGCAAAAATTTTAGCTACTAGTGATGCAGCATTATTAGATCGACTAAAGGACTATGCAAAAGGCATGAAAGATGCAGTGCAAAAAAAATCAGATAAGTTAGCAAAAGTTGGTTATAAACAATACATCAAAGAATTATAAGGAGACGTAAAATGGATTATAAAAACGCAGGAGTAGATATTGAGGCTGGTTATAAATCAGTAGAACTGATGAAAGAACATGTTAAATCAACTTTAAGGGATGAAGTACTTACGAACCTAGGTGGATTTTCAGGTGCTTTTTCTATGAAAGAGTTTAAAAATATGGAAAACCCTACTTTAGTTTCTGGAACAGATGGTGTAGGAACGAAACTAAAACTAGCCTTTCTTATGGATAAACACGATACCATCGGTATCGACTGTGTTGCCATGTGTGTAAATGATATTGTCTGCGCAGGTGCAGAACCTTTATTTTTCCTTGATTATATCGCTTGTGGAAAAAACTATCCGGAGAAGATAGCTTCTATTGTTGAAGGTGTTGCAAACGGATGTAAACAATCAGGGGCAGCACTTATTGGTGGTGAAACTGCTGAAATGCCAGGATTTTATCC
>DXHJ01000068.1 GCA_019113475.1 Candidatus Dorea intestinavium
TGACAATTTCAAAAATCAGAAATATGCTAGCGGCTTTCCTTTTCACGGGAGATGATGTCTATAAACAGATTAAGTCTTTAAGTGGTGGTGAAAAGGGACGGATTTCTTTGGCTAAACTAATGCTTTCTAAATCAAACTTTCTTATTTTAGATGAGCCAACTAACCACTTAGATATGGATTCAAAAGAAATTCTAGAAGCAGCACTTAATGATTATAGTGGAACGGTTTTTTATGTATCTCATGATCGTTACTTTATTAATAAAACCGCCTCTAGAATCTTAGATTTATCTTATGGCACGATTACTAACTATCTGGGGGATTATGACTACTATCTAGAAAAAAAAGACGAATTAAGTCCTAAGGCTTCGCCAAATCTTTCTGTCTCAGACAAGGAAGAAAATGAAGGCAAGCTTTCTTGGCAAGAGCAAAAAGAGCTAAAAGCCAAAGAACAAAAACGGCTCAATGATCTAAAAAAATGCGAAGAAACAATTTTTGCTTTAGAAAAGCGAAATGAAGAAATTGATCAAGAACTTTTAAAAGAAGAAGTTTATACGAATTCTCTTCTTTTACAGGATCTAACAAAAGAAAAAAATAAAATTGTAGCAGAACTAGAAGCTCTCTACCTAACTTGGGAAGAATTACAAGAATTATAAAGAAACGAGATGTCTTAAGACATCTCGTTTTATATTGGTTTTAAAGGCTTTTAGCAATTTCTTTTATAAAATCTTCACTATTTAGTACTACTGGATTAGGAAGGCTGGTAATTAAGGCCAAGTCTTTCGTCATTTTACCAGATTCAATTGTTTTAAGCGTTGCTTCTTCTAAGCGATTGGCAAAATCCTCAAGCTCTTTATTATGATCAAGTTCTCCTCTTTTTCTAAGCGCACCACTCCAAGCAAAGATTGTTGCTACTGAATTAGTAGAAGTTTCCTCTCCTTTTAAGTGTTTGTAATAATGTCTTTGGACAGTTCCATGAGCAGCTTCGTATTCAAAATAACCAGCTGGTGATACTAAGACAGAGGTCATCATTGCTAGTGAACCAAAAGCAGAACTTATCATATCACTCATAACGTCGCCATCGTAGTTTTTACAAGCCCAAATATAACCACCTTCTGACTTCATTACACGAGCTACAGCATCATCAATTAAAGTGTAGAAATAGGTAATTCCCGCCGCTGCAAATTTTTCTTTAAATTCATTTTCAAAGATTTCCGCAAAAATATCTTTAAAGGTATGGTCATATTTTTTAGAAATAGTATCCTTAGTAGAAAACCAAAGATCTTGTTTAATATCTAGGGCATAATTAAAACAACTTCTAGCAAAACTTTCAATAGAAGAAGTAACATTGTGAGTCCCTTGAATGATACCATCTCCCTCAAAGTTATGGATTAATTCTTTGGTTATATTTCCTTCTTTGTCGGTATAAACTAGTTCTGCCTTACCAGGGCCTGCTACTTTCATTTCAACCCCTTTGTAAACATCGCCATAGGCATGTCTTGCAATGGTAATCGGCTTTTTCCAGTTTTTAACACAAGGTTCAATACCTTTTACAACGATGGGTGCACGAAATACCGTTCCATCTAAAATAGCACGAATGGTTCCATTAGGACTTTTGTACATTTCTTTTAAGTTATATTCTTTTACACGATCTGCATTTGGTGTTATGGTTGCGCATTTTACTGCAACTTTGTACTCTTTTGTGGCATTGGCTGCATCGATCGTAACTTGATCATTGGTTTTTGCTCTGTATTCCAAACCTAAATCATAATATTTAGTATTTAGCTCCACGAAAGGTTCGATTAGGTGATCCTTAATCATTTTCCACAGAATTCGGGTCATTTCATCGCCATCCATCTCAACGATAGGGGTAGTCATTTTAATTTTGCTCATTATGTTTCTCCTTTTTCTAGTATAATTTTGCACCAATCTCTTTTGGATCAAAATTGGCACCTCTAAGTGCTTCCATAATTTCTTTTTTATGTTCACTACCAAAAGCCTCTAAAGTAATTCTGAGTTCAACAGAGGCATTACGGTTCGTATTAACAAACTGATTGTGCTCTAACTTGATAACATTTCCTTTGGCATTAGCAATGACAGAAGCAACACGAACAAGTTCTCCTGGCTTATCAGGTAAACGTATGGAAACAGAGAAGATACGATCACGTTGAATCAATCCGTGTTGAACAATCGAAGACATGGTAATCATATCCATGTTTCCTCCACTAATTACACAAACAACTTTTTTATCTTTTAAATCCAGTTGTTTTAGCGCGGCAATGGATAAAAGTCCGGAATTTTCTGCTATCATTTTGTGATTTTCAACCATATCCAAAAAGGTACCAACTAAATCATCATCATCTACTGTTAGAATTCGGTCAATATTTTTCTTAGCATAGGGAAAGATATTTTTCCCAACACATTTAACAGCTGTACCATCAGCTATAGTATTGGCACTATCTAAAACAACTGGTTCACCGGCCTTAAAGGCAGCGGTCATACTAGCAGCTTCTTTTGGCTCTACTCCTATAACTGAGATGTTAGGATTTAGCATTTTAGCTAAAGTTGAAACCCCCGTTGATAAACCACCACCACCAATCGGTACTAAGATATAATCAACGGTAGGAAGTTCTTTGACAATTTCCATAGCAATACTACCTTGCCCACAAGCAACCTCTAAATCATCAAAAGGATGAACAAAAGTATAACCCTTCTCTTTTGCTAGTTGCATCGCATAATCACAGGCATCATCATAAACATCGCCATAAAGAATAACCTCAGCACCATAATTTTTCGTGCGATTTACTTTAATAAGAGGAGTTACAGTGGGCATTACAATGGTTGCTTTGGTACCAAACTTCTTAGCTGAATAAGCTACTCCCTGAGCGTGGTTTCCGGCTGAGGCAGTAATAAGTCCCTTTTCTCGTTCTTCTTTAGAGAGTCTACTAATTTTATAATAAGCCCCCCGAACTTTATAAGAACCGGTATATTGCATATTTTCTGGTTTTAAATAAACTTTAGCTCCTGTTTGTGCTGAAAAAAATTCACTGTAAACGAGCTTCGTTGGGGTCGTTACTTCTTTGACAGTTTCACTGGCCTTTTCAAAATTTTTAAGCGTTAACATCTTCATTACCTCCTGTCGTATTAAATAAAGCTTCTACAAAAGTATCCGAATCAAATTTTTGCAAATCATCTATTGATTCACCTACTCCAATAAATTTAACAGGAATATTTAATTCTGATTCTATGGCAATAGCAATGCCACCTTTTGCTGTTCCATCCATCTTGGTTAAAATAACGCCGGTAATATTGGCAATGTCATTAAAATCTTTTGCCTGATTAAGAGCATTTTGTCCCGTTGTAGCATCTAAAACGACAAAAGTCTCTTTCCGTATTCCTTCATACTCTTTTTCTATAATGCGATTGATTTTTCCTAATTCATCCATTAGGTTTTTTTTGTTGTGCAGACGACCAGCCGTATCACAGATTAAAACATCAGCATTTCTTGATTTTGCCGCTTGTAAAGCGTCATAAACAACGCTGCCTGGATCTGCGCCTTCATTAGCACTAATTAGTTGAGCGCCAGAACGATTGGACCATTCTTTTAATTGCTCCGTTGCACCAGCACGAAATGTATCGGCCGCAGCCAAAATAACTTTTTTCCCTTGTTGATGATATTTCCCTGCTAGTTTGCCAATAGTGGTTGTTTTTCCTACCCCATTAACGCCTATTACTAAGATAACTGATTTCTCATTTTCAAAATCATAAGCCGTAGGATCAGGGTTCATCTGTTCTTTAATACTAGAAATTAAAAGTTCTTTGCAGGCTGCTGGATCCTTTATTTTTTGTTCTTTTATTTTCTCTTTTAAATTTTCTAAAATTTCATCGGTAGCATAAACGCCAATATCACCCATAATCAGAACTTCTTCAAGCTCTTCATAAAACTCATCATCTATTTTTGAAAAGCCATGAAAAACACTATCAATTCCGCTTACGATATTATCTCGCGTTTTTGTTAAACCTGACACTAGTCGGCTAAAAAAGCCTGTATTTTCAGACATTTATTATTCCTCCAAATCATCTTCTAATAAGCTAACAGACACAAGTGTTGATACCCCTTTTTCTTGCATTGTAATACCATAAAGGCGATCAGCTTCTGTCATGGTACCTCTTCTATGAGTAATGACGATAAACTGTGTATGTTTCGTTAATTTCTGTAAGTATTTAGCATATCTTCCTACATTGCTATCATCAAGAGCTGCCTCGATTTCATCCAGCAGACAAAAGGGTGAAGGCTTTAGGTTTTGAATCGCAAATAATAAGGAAATTGCCGTCAATGCTTTTTCACCACCTGATAATTGCATCATATTTTGTAATTTTTTGCCAGGTGGTTGAGCGATAATTTTAATCCCCGCATCCAAAACATCTTCATCTTCCATTAGTTCAAGGGTCCCCTTACCGCCACCAAATAACTGTTTAAAAACGGTATCAAACTCTTGAGCAATTTTTCCAAATTGCTCATTGAACTGTTTTCTCATGGCTTGATCTAATTCGTTAATAATATCAACTAAAGTTTTCTCTGCTTCGATTAAATCATCATGTTGTGTCTTTAAAAATTCATAACGCTCGGAGACATTCTTATAGTCTTCAATAGCATTTACATTGACAGAACCAAGGGCACGTATTTCCGCTTTTAGCTGAGTGATATTCTTGCGAATAGCACTTAGATCACTTAAGTCTTCATCTCTTAATTCTTTTGCCGCATTGTAGGTAATTTCATATTCATCCCACATATAAGAAATTAATTTATCACTACTTTCCTCTAGTCCACTAAGTTTACTTTCTTGTTTATAAATATCTTTATCCAAATCCGAAAGTTTCATCGTGAGGCTGTCGCGGTCCTCTAAAAATCTCTTGTTTTTTAGAACTAAAGTTTCTCTTCGTTCCTTTTTAACGGTGATTTTCGTTCTAATTTCCTCAAACAATGCTTTTGATTC
>DXHJ01000069.1 GCA_019113475.1 Candidatus Dorea intestinavium
CGGTTGAGTATTTTGTCTCTTACTATGACTATTATCAACCAGAAGCTTATGTACCAACTTCTGACACTTATATAGCAAAAGATTCTTCTATTAATGATGAAATTGATAAACTAAGGCATTCTGCTACAGCAGCGCTTTCTGAGAGAAAAGATGTAATCATTGTGGCCAGTGTTTCTTGCATTTATGGCCTTGGTAGCCCCATTGATTATCAAGAGATGGTAATTTCTCTAAGGCCAGGTATGATTAGAGATAGAGATGATATTATCAGAAAGTTAATTGATATCCAATATGATCGTAATGAAATGGATTTTAAACGTGGCACCTTTCGTGTAAGAGGCGATGTTTTAGAAGTTATACCGGCAGTTTCAGCTGATGAAGCTTACCGCATTGAGTTTTTTGGCGATGAAATTGATCGAATTACAGAAATTGATGTTTTAACCGGTGAAGTTAAAAGTGAACTCACACACATTGCCATTTTCCCGGCTTCTCACTACGTTGTTTCCAAAGACAGTATGGAAAGAGCGATTAAAGCTATTGAAGAAGAGCTAGAAGAACAAGTTGCTTATTTTAAAGGGGAAGGAAAACTTTTGGAGGCGCAAAGAATTGCTGAGCGAACTAATTTTGATATTGAAATGCTACGAGAAACCGGCTTTTGTTCGGGTATTGAAAATTATTCAAGGCATTTAACTGGTCTTGAACCAGGAGTACCGCCGCATACTTTAATTGATTATTTCCCCGATGATTTTGTTATGATGATTGATGAATCACACAAGACCATCCCCCAAATTGGTGGCATGTTTAATGGGGATAGATCGCGGAAGAAGACCTTAGTTGAATATGGCTTTCGGCTTCCTTCGGCGCTTGATAATAGGCCTTTAAATTTCACAGAATTTGAAAGTAAAATTAATCAGATCATGTTTGTCTCTGCTACTCCTGGTAAATATGAAGAAGAGCATGAGTTATTAAGAGCTCAGCAAGTGATTCGACCAACGGGACTTTTGGATCCAAGTATTGAGGTCCGTCCAGTAGAAGGTCAAATTGATAATTTAATTGGTGAAGTAAACCAGGAAATAGCCAAGAAAAATAAAGTTCTAATTACCACTTTAACAAAACGGATGGCAGAAGATTTAACGGAGTATATGCGAGAAGTAGGAATCCGCGTCCGTTATTTGCATTCAGATATTGACACCTTAGAGCGAACAGAAATTGTCAGAGATATGCGTCTAGATGTTTTTGATGTTTTAGTCGGAATTAACCTCTTAAGAGAAGGGCTTGACATACCAGAAATAACCTTAGTCGCTATTTTAGATGCGGATAAAGAAGGGTTCCTTCGTTCGGAAACCTCTTTAATACAAACCATTGGTAGAGCGGCCAGAAACTCAGAAGGTCACGTTATTATGTATGCCGATAAAATAACAGACTCTATGAGGCTAGCCATTGATGAAACGAAAAGACGTAGAGAAATCCAAGAAAAATACAATGAAAAACACGGGATTACACCGACTACTATACAAAAGGCAGTTCGGGATTTGATTAGTATTTCCAAAAAGGTTTCGGCAGCAGAGCTAGTAATGGAAAAAGATCCAGAATCCATGAGTACCAAAGAATTAGAAAAACTCATTGCAGATGTAACGAAACAAATGAAAAAAGCGGCAGCAGAACTTAACTTTGAAGCGGCAGCCGACCTGCGAGATAAATTGGTAGAGTTAAAGAAACAATTAAAGGAAGGATAGATATGGCAGTTAAAAAAGATAAGAAACAATATATAAGAATTAGAGGTGCCAATGAAAATAATTTAAAAAATATTGATTTAGATATCCCTAGAAATGAGCTAGTGGTCCTAACTGGACTTAGCGGTTCCGGAAAATCTTCTTTAGCATTTGATACTATTTACGCCGAGGGTCAAAGAAGATACATGGAATCTTTATCTTCTTATGCTAGGCAATTTTTAGGCCAAATGGAAAAACCGGAAGTAGAAAGTATTGAGGGTTTGCCCCCAGCTATTTCTATTGATCAAAAGTCAACCAATCGAAATCCACGGTCAACGGTAGGTACCGTAACCGAAATTTATGATTATTTTAGACTTTTATATGCCAGGGTAGGAACGCCTCATTGTCCCAATTGTGGGAAGGTAATCGAAAAGCAAACGGTAGATCAAATGGTTGATAAAATCATGGAACTAGAAGTAGGAACAAAAATTCAACTTTTAGCACCAGTTGTGCGGGGTAAAAAAGGGACCCATGTGAAACTTTTAGACCGAGCAAAGAAGAGTGGCTATGTAAGAGCAAGAGTGGATGGTAATCAATATGACCTTTCAGAGGAAATCGTGCTAGATAAAAACATAAAACACACCATTGAAATTATAGTGGATAGGTTAGTGATTAAAGAAGGAATTGAAAAGAGACTAACAGATTCCATCGAAGATGTTTTAAATTTAGCGGATGGATTGTTAGAAGTAGACGTAATTGGTGGGGAAATGCAAAACTTTAGCCAAAGTTTTTCTTGCCCTGATTGCGGGATTAGTATCGATGAAATTGAGCCTAGAAGTTTTTCTTTTAATAATCCTTTTGGGGCTTGCCCAGAATGCGTAGGCCTTGGTTATAAAATGGAGTTTGACGAAGATTTAATTATCCCTGATAAGAAAAAGAGCATTATGGAAGGAGCGATAACCGTTATGGGTTGGCAGTCTGCCAACGATAAAAAAAGTTTCACCTATGCTATCTTAGACGCTCTTAGTAAAGAATATAAGTTCTCTCTTGATACACCCTATCAAGACTATCCGAAAAAGATTCAAAATATAATTATTAGAGGCACTAATGGTAAAGAGGTAAAAGTCTATTATAAAGGACAACGAGGAGAAGGCGTTTATGATGTGGCTTTTGAAGGTTTAATTGAAAATGTAAAAAGAAGATATAGAGAAACAGGATCAGATGTAATTAAAGCAGAGTATGAACAATTTATGCAAATTACTCCTTGCCCAGTTTGTCATGGGCAAAGACTAAAACCTACTGCTTTGGCGGTAACCATTGATGGTAAGAACATTGCCCAAGTTACAGATTATCCTATTTTGAAATTGAAAAAATATCTTGACACCCTAACAAAGAAACTTAGTGAGCAAAGATTATTAATTGGGGGACAGATTTTAAAAGAGATTAATTCAAGAACCGAATTTTTAATTAAC
The DNA here is from genome assembly GCA_019113475.1 of Candidatus Dorea intestinavium. GTDB lineage: Bacteria > Bacillota > Clostridia > Lachnospirales > Lachnospiraceae > Aequitasia > Aequitasia intestinavium. Next base: position 3,182 of record DXHJ01000069.1, read on the forward strand.
GTTGGTCTTGATTATTTAACTCTTTCAAGAGGAACTTCGACTCTTTCTGGTGGTGAAGCACAAAGAATTCGTCTAGCCACTCAAATAGGTTCAGGCCTAGTTGGGGTCGCTTATATCTTAGATGAGCCAAGTATCGGTCTGCACCAAAGAGACAATGACAAGCTCTTAGCAACCCTGAAGAATTTAAGGGACTTAGGAAATTCTGTTTTAGTCGTAGAGCATGATGAAGACACTATGCTAGAAGCTGATTGCATTGTAGATATTGGGCCAGGAGCTGGGGAACATGGTGGCGAAGTTGTGGCCATGGGTACAGCAAAAGAAATTATGAAAAATAAAAACTCCATTACGGGAGCTTACTTAAGTGGAAAAATCACCATACCCGTACCGGAAAAGAGGCAAGAGCCAACTGGTTGGCTGACCATTAAAGGGGCGCAGCAAAATAACTTAAAAAATGTAGATGTGAAAGTACCCTTAGGTGTTATGACTTGTGTAACGGGAGTATCAGGTTCAGGAAAGAGTTCCTTAATTAATGAAATTTTATATAAAACCTTAGCAAAAGAATTAAATAGAGCAAGAACCATTCCCGGCAAACATAAAGAGATTATCGGACAAGAAAACTTAGATAAAGTAATTAATATTGACCAATCGCCTATTGGTAGGACTCCTAGATCAAATCCTGCTACCTATACAGGTATGTTTGATGGGATTAGAGATTTATTTGCTGCAACGCCAGATGCTAAGGCCAAAGGCTATAAAAAAGGACGCTTTAGTTTTAATGTAAAAGGTGGCCGTTGCGAGGCTTGTTCTGGTGACGGAATTATTAAAATTGAAATGCACTTTTTACCCGATGTTTACGTTCCTTGTGAAGTTTGCAAAGGCAAACGATATAATAGGGAAACTTTGGAAGTAAAATACAAAGGCAAAACCATCTATGATGTTTTAAATATGACAGTGGAAGAAGCACTCGGCTTTTTTGAAGCTGTACCAAGCATCTATCGAAAATTGCAAACGTTGTATGATGTGGGGTTATCTTATGTTCGTTTAGGACAACCCTCAACAACCCTTTCAGGTGGTGAAGCACAAAGAATAAAACTGGCTACAGAACTTAGCAAAAGAAGCACTGGAAAAACTATTTATATCTTAGATGAACCAACCACAGGATTACATTTTGCCGATGTAAAAAAACTAACTGAAATCTTAGCAAGACTTTCCTCTGATGGTAATACAGTGGTGGTAATTGAGCATAACTTAGATGTTATAAAAACGGCGGATTATATTATTGATATGGGACCAGAAGGTGGCGATAAAGGTGGAACAGTAGTGGCCATAGGAACCCCAGAAGAAATTGCACTGGTAAAAGAGTCTTATACGGGTTATTATATTAATAAGATTTTAAATAAAAAGGTAATGAAATAGGAGTTTTTATGGCTATTGATATTGGTATAGATTTAGGTACGGCAAGTACCTTGGTAAATATAAGAGGAAAAGGTGTGGTCATTAAAGAACCATCCATGGTTGCTTATGACCGTGATGCTAATAAAGCAAAAGCCTTTGGTGAAGAAGCAAGGTTAATCCTTGGTCGGATGCCGGGAAATATCATTTCTATAACCCCATTGAAATATGGGGTTATTTCTGATTATTCTGTTGCAGAGCAAATGATTCAATATTTTATGCAAAAAGCTTTAGGTAGAAGAACATTGCAAAAACCGCGGGTAACAATTAGTGTTCCGGTAGGCTCTACTGAAGTAGAAAGAAAGGCTGTTGAAGAAGCGGCTTATTCAGCTGGAGCAAGAGAGGTTTATATCATTGAAGAACCTATTGCTGCGGCTATTGGAACAGGGATTGATATTACGAAGCCTTTTGGTAATTTAATTGTCAATATTGGTGCAGGCGTTACCGATATTGCTATTATTTCACTTCGTGGCACTATTGCCAGTAAATCATTAAAAGTTGGTGGCAATGATATGGATGAAGTAATCAGAAGATATATTATGCAAACTCACGATATGATAGTGGGCGAAAAAAGCGCAGAAGATATTAAGATTCAAATAGGTTCGGCTTTTCCTTTAATTGAAGAAGAAGAAATGGAAGTCTATGGCCGAGATATCGTTAGTGGTTTGCCTAAAACGGTTAGTATTACTTCAAAAGAAGTAGAGCGACTCTTAGCTGGCATTTGCGAACAAATTGTGGAGGGAATCCTAACGGTTATAGAAAAAGCTCCACCAGAGTTATCAGCAGATATCTTAGAAAGAGGAATTGTTTTAACCGGTGGGGGGGCACTTTTAAGAGGAATGGAAGAATTAATTGAAGAAAGAATGGGTATTCATACCCTTACAGCAGAAGATCCAACCTTAGTTGTTGCTAAAGGCACTGGTGGTTATATTAGTATTTTGAATGAACGGAAAGATGGCTAATGGAAGAAGTAGAAGGATACGTTGAACATATTATTTTTAGAAATAAAGATAATGGATACAGCGTCTTTATATTAAGTAACGAGGATGGGGAACTAACCTGTGTAGGTAATTTTCTTCTTTTAGAAGAAGGAAATTTATTAAAACTTACAGGAGATTATGTTCTCCATCCTTCTTATGGCATGCAATTAAAAGTAATAGAAAGTGAAATTTGCGAACCGACTGATAAGGTATCTATTGAAAGATACCTTTCTTCGGGAACCATAAAAGGAATCGGAAAAGCATTAGCAAAGCGGATTGTAAAAAAATTTAAAGATGACACCTTTCGAATCATGGAAGAAGAACCGGAAAGATTAGCCGAAATTACTGGTATAAGTGAGCGAAAAGCGAGAGAAATAGGGGTACAAGTAGAAGCTAAAAGAGATGTGAGAAATGCCACTCTTTATTTACAAAAATACGGCATTTCCGTCAGCCTCGGAACAAAAATATACGGGAAATACGGCAATAGCATTTATGGAATATTAGAAGAGAACCCCTATATTTTAGCCGATGACGTAACAGGTATCGGCTTTAAGACAGCAGATGAAATCGCTGCTAAAGTAGGAATATTGAAAGATTCGGACTATCGGATTAAAAGTGGTATCCTATATGTACTCTTACAAATGGTACAAGAAGGTAATATTTATACACCTAAAGAAGTGATTTTAAATAGAACTAGCGAACTTTTAGACATTGAGATTGAAAATATTGATTCTTATTTGATGGATTTAGCAATAGAAAAGAAGATTATTATCAAAGAAAGTACCACGGTAAATGTTTATCCAGCTAATTTTTACTATATGGAAACAAGTGTAGCTAAAATGTTGGTAGATTTAAATATGGGTTTTGATATTTATGATGTGGCATTGGAAGATAAAATTTCCCAGATAGAAAAGAGTGGCAAGATTATTTTAGAAGACTGCCAACGAAAAGCCATCGAAGCAGCAGCAAAGAGTGGTGTAATGATTTTAACCGGCGGCCCTGGTACCGGAAAAACTACAACGATTAATTCGATGATTAATTTCTTTATTTCTGAAGGAATGGACGTTTTATTAGCAGCACCAACTGGTCGAGCAGCCAAAAGAATGACTGAGACTACAGGTTATGAAGCGACCACGATTCATCGCTTACTAGAAGTCAATGGTAGCCCTGAAGATGGCAACAAAGGATTTAATCGTAATGAAGAGAATCCGTTAGAAACGGATGTTTTAATTATCGATGAAATGTCAATGGTAGACTTACCACTTATGAATGCACTTTTAAAAGCAACCTTACCAGGGACAAGACTGATTTTAGTGGGAGATAGAAATCAGCTCCCATCGGTTGGTCCTGGTAGTGTGTTTGGCGATTTGATTGAATCAAAGCGTTTTAATACAGTTACACTTAATAAGATTTTTAGACAAGCAGAAGAAAGTGATATTGTGGTTAATGCGCATAAAATTAATAACGGAGAAGAAGTTCCTCTGCATAATAAAAGCAAAGATTTTTATTTTTTGAAAAGATATAATCCGGAGGTTATTGAAAAAGGAATTATCTACTTAGTAAAAGAAAAATTGCCTAGATACGTTAAAGCTTCTCCTTTTGATATCCAGGTGCTAGCACCTATGAAAAAAGGCCCCTTAGGAGTGGAAAATTTAAATAAAGTTTTGCAAGAAGAAATAAACCCACAACAACCAGGAAAACAGGAAAAAATCTTTGGTGAGAAAGTTTTTAGAGAAGGCGATAAAATTATGCAAACTAAAAACAACTATCAATTAGAGTGGGAAGTTGCCACCAAGTACGGTATGGTTATCGATAAAGGACTTGGAGTTTTCAACGGGGATATGGGGATTATTAAAAAAATAGAAAACTATTCAGAAACCTTTACAGTAGAGTTTGATGACAAAAGGAGTGTAACCTATCCCTTCGCTTTACTTGATGAAATTGAGCATGCCTATGCGGTTACGATTCATAAATCACAAGGCAGTGAATATCCGGCAGTTGTGATACCAATGGTGAAAGGTCCGCGACAATTATATTATAGAAACCTACTATATACTGCTGTTACAAGAGCAAAGCTATGTGTTACAATAGTAGGAGATGAAAAAGTGTTTTTTGATATGATTAAGAATAAAAGAGAAGGAATGCGTAATACCACTTTAGCAGAACGAATCCAAGAAATGAGTTGAAAGAAACCATTTTGAATTTTTTGTGGCCCAAGGTTTGTCCTTTTTGTGAAAAAATTTATACGCAAGGAATTTGTGAAAATTGTAAAGAAACAATAAAGGAGCTAAACGTAAAAGAGCCTTATTGTCTCCAATGTGGAAAACCAATAGTAAACGCTAATGCAGCCTTATGTAAGGACTGCCAGACAAGTAAAAGATATTTTAACGAGGGCAGAGCTCTTTGGTGTCACACCGCAGTGGTGCGAAAAAGTATCTATCGCTTCAAATATTATAATCAAAGAGATTATGGCTTAACTTTTGCAAAAGAAATGTCTAAAGAATTAAAGCAAACGATTAAAAGATGGAATCCCCAGGTTATTATTCCGGTTCCTCTTTGCCAGAGGAGAAGACGGGAACGAGGTTTTAATCAAGCTTTAATTTTGGCTAAGCAATTAGGAGAAACAGAAAAAATTCCAGTTAGAGAATGGGTTAGTAGAATCAAAGAAACATCACCGCAAAAAGAACTGGATAAAAAGAAGCGAAAGAAAAATATAGAAGATGCTTTTCTTTTCAAAGCCCCACTTCCCTTACAAAGAGTTTTGCTGATTGATGATATTTTTACCTCTGGTAGTACGATTAATGAAATTGCTAAAACGTTGAAAAAACAAGGAGTTTTAGAGGTTTACTTTATCACCATTAGTATTGGACAAGAGAATTGAATTTTGCTATACTTTAAGGTGTTGTTTAAACAGGAAACATGAGGTGCTTTATGCTAGATAAACGTAAAATTATAATTATGTCGAAGCTAAATATTTATGAAAAAGGCTCCGGTAAAGAAGATATTAAAATAAGTGCATATTATCGTAAAGATTATATTAGCTTTCATACAATAGCAACTGCTTTATGGGTTACCTTGGGTTATATATTAATTTGGGCTTTAATTGGCATTACCTTAATGGATTCAATTATGAAAACCATGTCTTTTGCCAAGCTTGTAACCTTGATGTTAGCTGCTATAGTGGGTTATATATTAGTGTTAATTTCTTATGTGGTTTTTGCCAATATGTATTATAGTCAAAAACATAAAAGTGCGAGAAAAGGTGTACGAAAATACAACCATACGCTGATAAGATTAATGAGGAGTTATGAAAGGGAGAGCAAAAGAAATGAAAAATCTTCTAATTCTTAGAGATAAAATTAAAGATATTTATGCAAAGGAATCGAACATTATTGATAAGGTGATTACCTTTATCTTGGCCTTTGCCACCTTTATGTTTATTACGAAAAATATCGGCTTTACGAAGATGTTATCATCTCCACTTATTAGTTTTGGTTTGGCTATCATTTGCGCTTTTATACCAAGAGCAATTATTTTGCCTTTTGCCTCAATCCTTATCTTAATGAATATGTATTCTTTGCCTTTACCAGCATTTGCCGTAACGACAATGATACTTTTAATCATGTATATCTTTTATTTTCGCTATTCACCAAAGCATGTATTAGTGATTATCCTAACACCACTTGCTTTTGCTCTTAAGATTCCTTATCTTATCCCGATTGCTTTTGGTTTAGTGGCAACCCCAGTTGCTGCGATTCCGGTTAGCTTTGGTATAGTCATTTATTATGTAATTTTAATTGCTAAAAAAATGGGGGTTTCAACAGGAGAGAGTAAAGCTGGTATGTTGGCAGAGCTGACCTCTTATACCAAACAAATTTTCCAAAATCCAGAGATGATTGTTTATATTATTGGTTTTGCAATTTGCTTGATTTTAGTCTATACCATTCGTCGTTTAGCCATTAACTATGCTTGGCGAGTAGCAATTGTTTCAGGAACGATTATTAATATTTTAATTATGGTAGTAGGAGAAATTGCCTTTAAGTTAAGCATTTCTTTCGTAGCATTATTTATTGGCAGCATTATAGCAGCAGCTATTTGCCTTGTCTTAGAATTTTTCTTGTTTAATGTGGATTATATGCGACGAGAAAATTTGGAATTTGAAGATGATAATTATGTTTATTACGTGAAAGCGATTCCCAAGGTAGCAATCACCGCTACAAAAAAGACGGTTAAAAAAATTAACGAAGATAGCGAAACGGAAATTCTTGATGCAAAAGCTATTAGAGAAAAAAATGAGCAGAACGACAGCAACAATGAATTAGATGATAAGACGAGAGTATTAACAGAGAGTGAAACTGTTAGTGATGAAGAAAAAATAAATCAAATGCTTTTTACAAAAAGCTTAGAACAAGAGCTTGAGTTAAAGAAAAAGTAAATGATATGCAAGGAAGTGATTAGATGAGTGACCTTATTAGTAAATTGGTAACAAACGTTTTTCGTTCCAGTGTTTATTGGCCAAATATTCAATGGACCGATGTTTTAGAAATTGTTATCCTAACAGTAATCGTGTATCAGTTACTAAAATGGATCAATAATACAAAGGCTTGGATGCTTCTTAGAGGAATTCTAGTGTTGGCTATTTTTGTTTTGGTAGCTTATATATTAGAGTTACATACGATTTTGTATTTAGTCAGTCATTCCGTTGCGGTGCTTGCGACAATTGTTATTATTGTATTTCAACCAGAGCTGCGAAGAGCGTTAGAAAAGCTAGGTGAAAAACAATTTTTAGCCTCAATGATTCCTTTCGAAAGCAAAAATGAAAATGTTCGTTTTTCAGATGTTACAAAGGAAGATTTGATTAATGCTTCCTTTGAGATGGGAAAATATAAAACCGGGGCACTAATTGTTGTGGAACAAGCAATAAAATTAACTGAATATGAAAGTACAGGGATTCAAGTGGACGCAATGGTGTCAAGACAACTGATTCTTAATATTTTCGAACATAATACTCCATTACATGATGGAGCTGTTATTATGCGTGGAGATAGAATTGTTGCAGCTACTTGTTATTTACCATTGTCTGATAGTACGGATATTAGTAAAGACTTAGGAACAAGGCATAGAGCAGCCTTAGGGTTAAGTGAGGTAAGTGATGCTTTAGTAATTGTAGTATCAGAAGAAACTGGCAATGTGTCACTTGCACAAGAAGGAAAGCTATCGAGAAATGTTACAGAAAATGAGCTAAGAAGTAGACTAACCTCCATTCAAGACAAAGCTGGGGCTGACACCACGTTTAAGAAAGTAATAAAACGTTTGAAAGGCAGGGTCAAAAATGAAAAAAAAGCTAATAAATAATTGGGGCCTTAAGATATTGGCCTTTCTTATTGCGGCATTTACTTGGTTTATTGTTGTAAATGTTGATAACCCAGAAACGACAAGGCAATTTAGTGGAATAAAGGTAGAAGTAGTTAACTCAGATATTATTTCTAAAAACAGTGCAAAAACTTATCAAATAGTAGGGGAAGATACAGTTACGGTATCGGTAACAGCAAAGCGCTCCATTATGAATAAAGTGGATCCTCGCAATATTGTAGCTACTGCCGATATGAATGATTTACAACTTCGTTCTTTGATTCCGATAAAGGTAAGTATTAAAAATATTAGTGATATTCAAGTTAAGGCTACGGCTGATCCGGTTAACTTGAAGGTAACTATTGAAGATGAAATGAAAAAAAGTTTTCCAATCACACCTGTCTCTAAAGGAACTGTAAGAGATGGTAGCATTCTATCTGATATGTCGGTAAGCCCTGAAAGTATTACTGTAAGGGGACCTAAATCGATTATTGAAAATATTTCTAAGGTAACAGCAGAGGTAGATGTTGGGGGACTATACGAAGATACAACAGAAGAAGGAGAATTGTTTATTTATGACAATAATAACAATACCGTTGATCAAACCCTTCTTAGAACAAATTTAAACTCTAATCCGACGGTGGCAATCAAGTTATTACAAGGAAAAAGTGTACCGCTTAAGATTAATGATAGCTTGGTAATGGCGGCAGAAGGATACAATATAGAAGAAGTTAAATATGAACCCCAAGAAGTACAGATTGTCGGTGAGAAAAAGGTCCTTTCTAGCATTGAAGAAATTTATGTACCTGCTGGTGCTCTTAAGTTAGAGGATTTAAAAGAAAGAACAGATACAACAATTGATGTCACTCCTTATATACCTGAAGGAGCGGAACTTGCCGATAAAAATGCTGGCAAGATAGCAGTCGCAATATCAGTAAGCCCCTTAGATGCTAAAAGTTTTGAGATTGCTACGAATGCAATTGCTATTAAAAATTTAAGCGATGACTTACAAGAGAAATTTGAGAAAGAGGTAGATATTGAAGTACAACTACGAGGTAAAGATGATGTGCTAAACAATCTAACTCTGACCAATAAAGTTAGTATAGATCTAAAAGATTTTAAAGAACCAGGAACTTATAACGTACCAGTTGATCTTGACTTACCAGATGGTGTTAGTGCAGTTGCACCGGTACAAGTTGAAGTGATACTAGAAAAGAAGTAGATAGGGAGGATGCTATGGTTGCTCAAAAAATTGTTATAACAAATCCAACTGGATTGCATTTAAGGCCAGCGGGAATCTTTTGTAATACAGCAGGAAAATTTCATAGTAAGGTTGAGTTTAAATATGGAGATTCAATAGCAAATGCAAAGAGTGTCTTAAGTGTACTTGGGGCCTGTATTAAAAAAGGTGACGAGATTGAAATTATTTGCAATGGAGAAGATGAAGAAGAAGCATTAGCAGCAATGATAGAAGCAATAAAAAATGGATTAGGAGAATAGGAAAATGAAAAAGGATTGTAGTTTGGTTATTATGGCAGCAGGAATAGGCTCAAGGTATAAAGGTGGAATTAAGCAACTAGAAGCTGTTGGACCAGAGGGTGAGTTAATTATTGATTACTCTATTAATTACGCATTAGAAGCAGGTTTTACCCAGATTGTTTTTGTAATTAGAAAAGCAATTGAAGATGTTTTTAAAGAAGTAATTGGAGATCGTATAGAAAAAAAAGCCAAAGTTTCTTATGTTTATCAAGAAACAAATGATTTACCATCTGGATTTGAACAGTATGGAGAAAAAAGAGAAAAACCTTGGGGAACTGGACAAGCAATCCTACTTTGTGATCGTGTAGTAAACGAACCATTTTGCATTATCAATGCAGATGATTATTATGGAAAAGAAGCTTTTACCAAAATGTATGACTACATTCAAAACGAAATGACAAATAAAGTAGATGAATCAGCACTGATGGGCTATCGTCTTGAAAACACACTAAGTCCTAGTGGCACAGTAACTAGAGGAGTGTGTGAAGTAGATGAGAATAACTTCTTAGTTGAATTAATTGAAACAAGAAATATTCAAAGAAAAGATGGGGTTATTACCTCAGAGAACGACGGGGTGTCTTTAACTTATAAAGATGAAACTCCAGTTTCTATGAATATGTGGGCATTTAATGAAACCTATTTTAAAGTTTTAAAAGAAGAATTCTTAGTATTCCTAGAAAATCTAGGAGAAGATGCTATGAAAAAGGAGTTCTTAATTCCGGAAGTGATGGATAAGCTATTAAAGAGTAATAGAATGCAAGTTAAAGTATTGAAAACCAAAGAAAAATGGTATGGCATTACTTATAAAGAAGATTTGGCAGAAGTAAGAGAGCATATTAAAAATTTATAATAAGGAGTTAAATGCATGAAAATACTAGTGACAGGTTCGAAAGGCCAATTAGGCTTTGATGTTATTAATGAATTAGGAAAAAGAGGACATGAAGCTGTAGGGGTAGATATTGAAGAGATGGATATCACTAATGAGGACAAAGTTAAAGAAGTCTTAGGAGCATCTAAAGTTGATGGTGTTATTCATTGTGCTGCTTATACTGCAGTAGATAAGGCAGAAGATGAAATAGAACTGGTACGAAAAATAAACGCACAAGGAACAGAAAATATTGCAAAATATTGTAAAGAACTAGACATTAAGATGATGTACATTAGTACGGATTATGTTTTTGATGGTGAAGGCGAGATACCTTGGAATCCAGATGATTTAAATCGTAATCCTCTTAATGCTTATGGCGTCACTAAATATGAAGGGGAGTTAGCTGTAGAAAAATACTTGACTAAATATTTCATTGTTCGAATATCGTGGGTATTTGGTGTAAACGGTGCAAACTTTATCAAAACAATGTTACGATTAGCGGAAACGAACAAAGAGATTAGAGTAGTAAATGATCAAATAGGATCGCCAACTTATACTTTTGATTTAGCTAGACTATTGGTTGATATGATTGAAACCGATAAGTATGGAAGGTATCATGCTACAAATACAGGATTATGTTCTTGGTATGAATTTGCTACTGAGATATTTAAACAAGCAAAAAAGGATATAACAGTAATACCTGTTTCTAGTGA
>DXHJ01000070.1 GCA_019113475.1 Candidatus Dorea intestinavium
TGATAATCCTTATCTTTATAAATCTCGAAAGTGACATTACTTAAATCTTTCTTTGTTACTTCACCTTTTTCATTAACCCAGGTTCCGGTTTTATGAATATTTAGTTCCGCCTTTTTAAGGTTAGTATAAAGAATTGGGTGCTTTTGTGCCTCCTCTTTTGTTTCATAGCTCTTATAGTCAGCTTGATCAAATCCCGTTATTTTAGCGTTTTCTAGGGTAAAAGTACGCACCTTTGTGTTATGACCAGATTCTTCAAAATAATAATCACCATTTTTACCAAGATCTTGTTCTTCTAATTTATATTCATATTTAGTCGAAAGTTCTTTACTTAAATAGGTTTCAAGATTCTTGACTTTAATATCATCAATAGGAATCCATTGGTCCTCGTTACTATTCTTTGGTTTTCTTGATAAGGTAAAGTTAAATCCCGTTGTAGCATCGGTTTCACCAGTAACTTCTTTTCTTAAAACAAAGCGTCCCATGGTAGCATCATTGTGAAAATCTATCTTTTTATTATCTTCATTTGGATAAATTGGATAAGGTTCTGCTTCTTTACCACTATAAGCACTACCTTCACCTACATAAATAGGTGCCCAGTTTTGGTTTTCATACTTTGTTTCACCAATGGATACATCAGCATTATTTACATCTACTCTTTCCGGTGCATCGGATGAATTGTTGTAATATTGACCTTCATTTGCCTCAATTACGATATACCACCTATTGGGCACTAAAGGTGCAGAGACATAAATGCCATCACCACCAGTTAGGTCAGTATGTTGTGTAGAACCGGAAGCGACTAGTTTCATGTCAGCAAGTGCTGGTAAGCTAGTAATGGTTTCACTCTCTTTTGTTATTCCCGTATCGTAAACAAAGTATTTAACACCATTTACCGGAAGCTCTTCTCCCGCAATAGTGGTAAATTTTGCAACTTTTAGCATGGAGTACTTAACTTCGCCTTCACCTGGTTCATTAGGTTTTGGTGCGTTATTAACAGGAACAATATTTAGTCCTTCTTTAACTGTAATAGGACCTGTCCAAGGGTTATCCTGATCAATTATTTCGTAACCACTTGGAGCTTTAGTTTCTTTAAAGTAATAAACTTCTCCTTTTGTAAGAGGAATCGTATAACCATGTCCACCAATTGTTACAACAACATTAGAGTCCTGATTGTGCTCATCGTTTGTACTGGTTTGAGACTTAGAAACTTTCTCTAAATAAATAGTTTGGTCGCCATCATGATACTCAATGACATTACTTCCTGATCCAGAAACTTTTTGATATATTTCGAAATTAGCAAAATCGCTCGTTATTAACTCGCCACTTGTAGCATACTTATCAACCCGAATAATTCCCTTTTCATCTGGTAAGTTATTCACAGTTACTTCTTTATTTTCACCCGCTGTAATGGTCACTTTAATGGGGTCATTAATCTTATAGCCCTTTGGTGCAGCACTTTCTTTTAAGAAATAGGTTCCTGGCGGCAGCTGGCGGGTAAACTCGGTTGAATCACTCATCTCAATAGACTTCCCAATTTGGTTACCCTCATCGATACTTCCATCTGTTTTAGCACCATAGATAACAAAGGTTGCTCCTGTTAGTGGAATCGAATATTCCTCATTATCAGCTTTATAAAGGCCAACCTTTTTCACCTTTAAAGTGGCTTTTTGAATATTTTTAATCGGGTTATCAAAGAACGTTGTTATCTCTTTCCCGATATTACTACTATCAATCTCAAAGTCGTAATAAGCCTTTGTGCCGTCTTTACTTAAAGTGGCTCGATCATCACTTACATCGGTAGTATAGCCATCTGGTAAGGTTTCGACTAAACGGTATTTTCCTTCACTGAGTCCGCCAAATGCCTCCGCATTGATTTCACCATTTGCAGCAGTTTCAGCAGTCTTTACATCTTGCCACTTATTATTAGCATCTAGTTTTTGTAAGGTAAAGGAAACCTTCGCCAATGCATTATTCGTACTACCATCGACTTTTTTAATCTTAACCTTACTCTCGGTGGATTTATTTTTCGCTGTTACTGTCAAATTAGTGGCGGCTGTTGCACTAAATTTATAATAGTCATCCTCAACTTTTTCTAAGCCAGCACCTTCAATCGACTCAAACTTATAGCCATCTGGTACTTTATCTTCCTTAATGTAATAGGTCTTTCCTGGTACTAAATTGTTAAGGGTTATCTTACCTTCCTTAGAAGTGTTCCCTTTAAGGTCGCCTCCTTTGGCATCCTTTGCTAAGGTAAATTTACCATCCTTATCTTTTTCATAAAGGGCAAATGTAGCTGGCCCATTTTCATTATGATAAGGTCCATACTCACTACTATTGTAGTTATGCTCTTTGCTAATCGTAATGGAAGCATTTTTCTTATTAGTAACCGTTACTTCCTGGGTTTGGCTATCTTCATTCCAAACCTGTTTTACTAAAGTATCTTCACTAGAATTGTCATTTTTGCCAATCTCAACTGTAAAGTCAGGCACTCCTTGATACCCTTCTGGAGCAGTTTCTTTCAGAGTATACTTTTCACCTAGCACTATCTTGTCTAAGGTATATTCATTACCTCTATTTGGCATTGGCTCTGCCTTTTGACCTTCTAGTTGATAATTAAAAGTTGCTCCCTCTAAAGCATTGCCATCTTGATCGACTTTTATTACTTTTAAGGTTACAAATTTATCATTTTTAAAGGTTACCGAAGTGGTCTTATTAGTCTCCAATTTAATATGTTTAGTTGCTGCTGGACTTGGTAACTTATAGCCTTCGGGTGCTTTTGTTTCTTCTATTAAATAATCCTCGCCTGCTTTTAATAAGTTACTAAGGATTTTACCGTCGGCCGTCGTTGTCAGACCTTCTACTACCTTATCTAATTTTTCGCCCTCAGCATTGGACTTATAAATTGTGTATTTTGCTCCTGCTAAAGGTGCATCTGTTTTATTATCAACCTTTTGGATTTCAATTTTACCGGCATTACTAGGGTTTTCTACCTCTACGGTATAAACTGGATCAGCTTCTTCAACTGTAAAAGGAACAAACTCTTCATTTGCTTTAAATTTATAATCTCCACTAGGAATCGTTTCCTTATAATAATAGGTTTCACCAACTTTTAGATATAAGGAGAAATCATCAGTTTTTAAACTACTAACAGCTTGACCGTCCTCTTCTTTTGCTATCGTCGCTGCTGTCGTATCTTCTAGAAGCTCAAAGTCGTTCTTGTTCGTTACATCAGGATTTTCTTTTGCTGCTTTATAAATATCAAATTTAACACCGTTAAAATATTCAAGACCATCAATTCTTTCTTCATTATAAGAGCCATATTTTAGAAAACGAACCGGTTGTAAACGGCTGTTTTTAAGGTTAACTTCAGTGGTAGTGTTTGCAACCACTTCCGCTTCACTTAAGCCTTTTCCATTAATGCTATAGCTAAATGGTGCCTTTGTTTCTTTAATAATATAGATACCTGCTTCTAGTGCCTTAGTTGGTTTATAAGAAGGACCGTCACTGTCGTACTTAACTTCTGTTTTACTCCAGTTGTCTAGATTTTCATCGGCATCATCTTTAACGCTACCATCACTATTAAGATAAGTGCTCTTATCTTCTCCACTTAAAGGGCCATAAACCTCAAACTTACCTTCACTGCCAGCTGGTGAGTTAATAGTGTTGCCATTTTCATCGGTTTTAATTAGTTTGAAAAAGCCCTTGTTAGAGATATTTAAGAACTCATTTTTGCCTGCCCAAGTTGGACGCTTAATTATTCCACCTTCCACTGTTAGATTCTCATAAATAGGGGTATAGGCTGCATAGTTAGTAGTTGTTCCACCTGGGGCCATGGTAACTAGGGGAATTTCTTTAAATTCTTCAAGGCCTGGTTTACTATTATCTAGTTTTACTTCATATATATTATAAGTAATCTGTGGGTTCTTAGAATCACTTGGTACCACATCATTAAAGCGAACTTTTCCATCTGCTGCTGAAGTTGTATGATACTCGCTGCCATCAGAGCCACGAAGGACAAATTCAACGCCTGCTAAAGGCTTTTCAGCACCATTTGCATCTTTACCAGTTTTGGTAAATTCTACGCCTGAGATATTTTTAATATTATTGACAATTTTTATGGCACTGTTATCGCCAGTTCCGGTTACGGTAGTGCTATATCCGTTTTCATTTTTAATAACAACGGTTTCACCTTTTTTAGGAACTGTAAAATGAATACCAGCAGTCTGGGTATCTCCTTGTTTTCCTGGCGCCTTATCTACTGTTGAACCTTCTGGTACAATTTCTTCTAGTACATATTCGCTACCTATTTTTAATTCCGGTGTTTTTAGATTACCAAAAGAATCTAAAGTTAGGTCTTCATAGGCCTCGGTTGTATTTGGATCTAGCGCCGGTGTCCCATTTGGATTTTTTAGGTGAAACTTAATCGTTCCGGTGCCAAAGGTCTGTGCATTTCCGGTTGATAAGGCCATCTCTTTTCCGTCATACTTAATAAATTTATTTAAGTTTACATGATTGGTCTCCACATTGTTTTCATAGCGGCCTACGACAATTCCTGCCTGTGATGTGCTAGTAATTGGTGTGGTTTCACCAATTGGTGTATAAGAAAGGTCTGCTGTATCTTTTAAGGTCGTCTTTTTAAGTTCTTTACCAATATCTGTAATATAGCCTTCTTTTTCGTATTCGATTTCATATTGGTATTCGGTTCTGGTAATTTCTCCAGCTCTACTATAGGTACCATCTTCGGTTAACTTATCATAAGTTTTAAACTTTATCGCTTTAACTACTCCGTTATCCGTTACGACTTCATAGTCACCTTCTGCCATAGGCTTACCATTCATGGTGACATTTTTAACATTGACTGGGCGTCCATTATTTAAATAATCTTCTTCTATGGTATCAACAAGAGAAAAGTTTTCTAATCTTCTTTGACCAGAAGCATCAATCTTTTCATAATTGGGGTCCAAATTAATTTTAAACTTACCTAGGTAATAATCGCCTTCTTCTTTTCCATTGGCAATGCTGATACCATTTTCTTCTCTAGCAGAATCATCGACTGCACTCTTCTTAATTTGCCATTTATCCTTAGCCGTAATTTCTATTTGAGGTTTACTTTCCACCGTACTAGTGAAATCAATTCCCTCTAATTTATAGATAAAGTTAGGTTCAATAGCAAGAGAGGTTGTGTTTTCATTATTAGAGTTTGTAACTGTTGAGCCATCTTTTATAACGGTACCATCTTTCGTGGTATAGTTTAGGGTATCAAAGATAACGTTAACATTTGACGCCGCTCCGGTGGATTGCGGTTTCATATTTACATACAATACGTTTCCTTTAATGTTAATGTAGGAGTTTTCTACATAATCTCCAAAAGCATATCCTAAAGATTTTCCGTTTTCATCAAAAAGTTCTCTAGGCATAATTACATTTTCAGGAAATTTAATAGCTAAGACTCCGGTACTAACTTGTGTTGCACCACCTGTTGACGAATAATTATAGCCGATATTGTAAAGAAACGCTTGACCAGCTTCTTTAGTGATACTATCCGTCAAAGTAGGATTGCTAGCATTTACATCCTCTGCCACTTTAACATCAATTGCAAAAGTATTATCACCTAATTCTTCGGTAGCCGGTGCTGCTTCCTCTCCTTCTAATTGTTCTGTATTAGCTTCGCTATTCCCTGGTTGAGCCGCCACGCTTGCTGCTTGATTCGTCTCTATATTTTCTTTTGCTTCCTCACTTTTAGCTTCTGCAGTAGGTAATTTATTCTCGTCATTTTCTTGTCCTACATTTTCAGCTACTGGAGACCTTTGCTCCTCTTGCTTAGAAACGTCTTCTGTGACCGGCTTATCTGTTGCTAATACTTGATACAAGCTTGTATCTGACGTAGCCAGTAACAAAACCGCAAGGAATAAGGCGAGAAGCCTTTTTCCAATTCCGTTTTTCATTTCTATTTCCTCCTTCAACTAATTTTTGAATTTATTCTCTATTTTTTAAATATATATAAAGCTCAAAGGCTTACTAAGATAAATAGTGCGATTTTTCACAATTTAACCATCAGGTTCGGACCATTTCTTTTAAAATTACTTGCTTTTTTATCTCTTTAAATAAATACTTCAACATGCTTTTTTCCTCCCTCTTTATTAAGAAAGCATAGACTATCGCTAAATTATAAACTTCATTATAGTAAAGTCTCGTTACGTGAGCGTTACAAACGCCCTCTTTTTTTCCATTTCTTTTGTTTTAATTTTCCGTGTTAATTGCAATTGTATTGAGTTTGTAATAATATATAAAATATTAAAGATTAACGAGGTTAACAATGGATAATTTAAATACTAAGATCAATGAATTAAGCATCCGAATGTTTGGCGAATTCAGTATAAAAAGTAGACACTATACCTTAACTGCATCCAAGCATTCTGGTCTAACAAGTTTTTTATTATTAGGTTATTTAATTTCAAATAAAGGAAATGACATTACCGGAGAAATGCTCATGGATGTGTTATGGCCAGATGGGGAAAGTAATAATCCAAGTGGTGCTCTTCGAACACTTCTGCACCGAACGAAAAAGATGCTAGACCTTTTAAGATTGACGAAAAAGAAGACTTTATTCTACGAAGTAATAATCTTTATTCATGGAATCATAGTGCTTACTCTAACGTAGATATCTTCAACTTTGAGCACTTTGTTCACAAGGCTTTTAGAGAAAAAAATCCCGATTTACAATTTGATTTGTTAACTGCGGCAAATAATATTTATCATGGTGAATTTTTAAGTCTTTTTGCGCAACATTCATGGGTTATGTTCCGTAACAACTATTACGGAAACCTCTATGTAAAATGTGTTAATATCATGTGCTACCACTTAAATACTAAAGGTAGGTTTGAAGACATCTTAAATATTTGTAATCGGGCTCTTGAGCTCTCACCTCCTACTGATGAAACTTTACACAAACAAAAGATTTTCGCTTTGTTAAACCTAAACCGTGTCCAGGCTGCTTTGGATTATTATTACTCTATATTGGCTATGTTTAATACCAATTACGGTCTCGATATTACCGACTCTATGACAGATGTTTATGAGGCAATTCTAAGTCATATGCCTAATCAATATCAGACTCTTTCTTCTCTTGATGAAACGCTAGGAAGTAAAAAAACATTATCGGGTAGCTTTTACTGCAATTTCGATATCTTTCAAAATATTTATCAAATCAATTTAAGATCAGCTAGACGCGCAAAAAGTCGCTTCTATCTTGTGCTTTTAACTTTAAAAGAAGTAGGCGAGGAGTCAATTATTACCGAAAATTTGAAGAGCGAAATGGAAATATTACACGAAGTTATGCAGAAAAAGCTTCGGACTAATGACGTCTATACTAAGTCCAGTATTTGTCAATATTCGTTAATTGTAAACTCACCAAATGAGGCTGGTGCTAGGGTGGTAAAAGATAGAATTATTGATGGTTATCAAAAGAAAAAAAAGAAAAAATCAGTGATCTTAAATGTGGATTTTAAAGAAATAATTTAATAAGATTATCTAAAATTGTAATTATTAAAACTTTATAAAGCTAATTAAAAGAGTAGTTTTTAGAGAAGCTACTCTTTTTAATATTATGAAGCTATTTTGTTTCTTAAGTTTTATATCCTCTCCTTGTCCACTCTAGCTTTAGCAATATAATATTTTTATATTTTTTGTTTTTTGACTACCGTCTTTCTCTTATT
>DXHJ01000071.1 GCA_019113475.1 Candidatus Dorea intestinavium
ATAAAAAATGTTTATATACACATTCATTTGTGTATCCAAGTGTTAGAGTAACATAGGAATATAAAAAAGTCAACAAAACATTGACAAATATAACATAAAATAGTATATATATTATATAATAACTTATATATCATATCGGTTTACTAAGTTATTTGTAAAGTAAGGAAGGAGGAAACCATGAAAGTATCTTCAAAAAGCAGATATGGCCTAGCCGCTATGGTGGACTTAGCCAGTACCGCTAAAAGAGGCCCGGTAACCTTAGCAGCCATAGCGAAAAGACAAGAGATTTCGCTTAATTATTTGGAACAACTCTTTGGTGGTTTAAAACGAGCGGGAATGGTAGCTAGTATTAAAGGACCAAACGGTGGCTATCAATTAAAACTTAGCGCCAAGGAAATTAGCTGTAAAGACATTTTAGAAGCATTAGAGGGAGAGTTTACTTACAAAGATGGACCGAAAGAGGATTCTCTAATGGAAGCGTGTTTGTATGAAGAAGTATTTCATCCTCTAAGTAATAAAATAAAGACTTGTCTAGAAGAAATTACCCTAGATCAATTGGTACAAAGTTATAAAAATAAAAAAGAAAAAGAAATTATTATGTATTATATTTAAGTCGCACAAATGGCGCAGAAAGGTAAAATTATGAGTAAAGTATATAACAGCATTGAAGAGTTAATCGGTAAAACCCCTTTATTAAGAGCAAATAGAATCGAGGAAAAAGAAGGTTTAAAAGCTAAAATATTATTAAAAGTAGAGCTTTTTAATCCAGCTGGTAGTGTGAAAGACCGCATTGCTGCCAATATGATTGAAGAAGCACAAAAGAAAGGTGTCTTAAAAAAAGGCATGACTATTATTGAACCAACCAGTGGTAATACGGGCATAGGCCTTGCTTCTATTGCGGCCGCAAAAGGCTATAAAGCAATTTTTGTTATGCCAGAAACTATGAGTATTGAAAGAAGAAAATTATTAGCGGCTTATGGCGCCGAAATTGTATTAACAGAGGGAGCAAAAGGCATGACAGGAGCCATTAATAAAGCCAACGAACTAGTAGAAGAATTAGGAGATGCGATTGTTCTTGGACAATTTGTTAATATGGATAATCCGGGCGCTCATGAGAAAACAACGGGTCCAGAAATTTTTAACGACACAGACGGTGAAGTCGATATCTTTGTCGCTGGTGTTGGTACAGGTGGTACCATTTCCGGGGTGGGAAAATACCTCAAAGAACAAAAAGAAAGTGTTAAGATTGTGGCCCTTGAACCAGAAAAATCCCCTGTTCTTTCGGGCGGCAAACCAGGCCCTCACGGAATTCAAGGTATTGGCGCTGGCTTTATTCCTAAAACTTATAATAAAGACGTAGTGGATGAAGTCATGACTATTACCAATGAAGAAGCTTATGAAGGCTCAAGACTCTTGGCTAAAACAGAAGGAGTTTTAACCGGAATTTCTTCAGGAGCTGCTTTAATAGGAGCTATTAAATTAGCAAAACTAAAGGAAAATGAAGGGAAAACCATTGTGGCTTTATTACCCGATACTGGAGAACGTTATTTATCTACGCCTTTATTTGATTAATCTATTTGACTTTTAAAAAAATGTGGAGTATACTTTGAAAAAATAAAACGCAAAACCGTAGAAGTGGAGATAACGTTACAAGCGCACTCACAGAGAGTCTGAGATGGTGGAACCAGACAGGAAGCGATGTTTCAAATGGACCGCAGAGGGCATGGTGAAAAAAGTGTTAACTTTTAGTACCCCATGACGTAAGGCATACGTTAGTTGCCGGGAATATGATAGTATTCTTATGAGCTTGCAGGCTTTTTGTCTGCAAATAAAGGTGGCACCACGGGTCAATAGTACTCGCCCTTTACAAGATGTAATAATCTTGTAGAGGGCGTTTTTTGCGTGATAAGAAAAGGAGATTTAAGATGAAGCAAATGTCGTATGCAGAAGTGGAAAAAATAAACAGTGGTGGAACTTATGGAAGAATTCCCCTAGTGAAAGAAATTTTTTCAGATACTATTACACCCGTCTTACTGGTGAAAAAACTAAAATCAGTCAGTAAGCACTGCTTTCTGTTAGAAAGCGTGGAAGATACTAAGCAGTGGGGAAGATATAGTTTTGTGGGTTATAACCCGGTAATGGAAATAACTTGTAAGGATCATCACTTAGAAGTAAAGGGTGAGCGTCAACTAAAAAAAGAAGTGAACCATCCCGGGGACTATCTTAGACAATTACTAAAAGAAAACAAAGCACCAAAAATAGAAGGATTGCCTTCTTTTACAGGTGGGCTAGTGGGATATTTTGCTTATGATTATATCAAGTATGTGGAACCTGTTTTAGTGCTTAATGCCCAAGACGAAGAAAATTTTAACGACTTAGACTTAATGCTTTTTGATAAGCTTTATATTTTTGATCATTACCTGCAAAAGATTTTTATGGTGGTTAATATAAAAACCAATCACTTGCCAGAAAATTATAGCGGTGGTCTTAAAAGATTAAAGGAAATGGAGGAAATTGTTAGCAAAGGAAAAGAAGCGACAGCTGTAAAATCAGAACTAAAAACCAGTTTTACTGCTCTTTTTTCCCAAGAAGAATATTGCAAAAAGGTAGCAAAGGTTAAAGAAGAAATTTATCAAGGAAATATTTTCCAATTGGTACTTTCCAACCGATTCGAAGCAGAATTTGCAGGCAGCCTCTTTGATACTTACCGCGTACTACGAACCACAAATCCTTCTCCCTACATGTTTTATTTTAGTAGCTCCACCCTGGAACTTGCGGGAGCTTCACCGGAGACCCTAGTTAAAGTCACAGGCAAGAAGGTCTATACTTACCCGCTAGCTGGTACTAGGCCAAGAGGAAAAACAAAACAAGAAGACCTTGAGCTAGCCGCAGCCTTATTAAAAGATAAAAAAGAACTAGCCGAACACAATATGTTGGTCGACTTGGGGAGAAATGATCTAGGTAGAATTTGTGAATTTGGCAGCGTTAAAGTGGAACAATATACCAAAGTCTTACGCTTTTCCCATGTGATGCATTTAGGTTCAACCGTAGAGGGTCGACTAGGACCAGATCAAGATGCTCTTGCTGCTATTGATAGTGTGCTCCCGGCAGGAACTTTATCAGGAGCTCCCAAAATAAGAGCTTGTCAGATTATTAATGCAACAGAGGCTTGCAAAAGAGGGGTATATGGTGGGGCCATAGGATATCTTGATTTTACGGGGGATATGGATACTTGTATTGGTATTCGTTTCGCCTACCACAAGAATCATAAAGTTTTTATTAGAGCTGGTGCTGGTATTGTAGCCGATAGTGTACCAGAAAAAGAGTACTTGGAGTGTGAAAATAAAATGAAGGCGGTCTTAAATGCCCTGGAGGTAGCCACTAAAGGAGAAAAAATATGATTTTACTAATCGATAACTACGACAGTTTTACCTACAATTTGTATCAGTTAATTGGCAGCATTAATGCGGACATTAAAGTGATTCGCAGTGATGAATGCACAATTGACGAAATAATCGCCCTAGCACCAGAAGCGATTCTTATTTCCCCGGGACCGGGAAGACCAAAAGAAGCTGGTATTTGCGAAGAGTTAATAAAGGCGGTAAAAGGAAAGACAAAAATCCTTGGTATCTGTTTAGGCCATCAAGCAATCTGTGAAGCTTTTGGCGGGAAGATTGTCAAAGCAAAGGAATTAGTCCACGGCAAACAATCGATAACAGCGGTAAATACCAAGGATCCTCTTTTTAAAAACCTGCCTGCTACTATAAAAACTGCAAGGTATCATTCCCTAGCGGTAGACATTAAAAATGTAAAAGATAAACTTTTAGTACTAGCAACAGCCGAGGATGGCGAGGTGATGGCAGTTCGCCATAAGAATTATCCTTTGTACGGAGTGCAATTTCATCCTGAGTCGATTCTGACTCCGCAAGGGATTACGATTATAAAAAACTTTTTAAAGGAGATATAAAAATGATAAAAGATGCGATAGAAAGACTAAGTAAGAAAGAAGATCTAAATTATGAAATGGCGAAAGCGGCAATGGAGGAGATTATGAGCGGCAAAGCTTCACCCGTACAAATGAGTGCCTTTTTGGTAGCCATGTCCATGAAGGGTGAAACTGTAGCTGAAATCACCGCCTGTGCAAAAGGGATGAGAAATCATTGCGTCAAACTTTTAAATGATCAAGAAGCCCTAGAGATTGTGGGAACAGGGGGAGATCATGCCAATTCCTTTAATATTTCTACCACCTCAGCACTGGTAATCTCCGCTTGTGGTATTGCGGTAGCAAAACATGGGAACCGGGCAGCTTCTAGTAAATGTGGAGCAGCCGATGTACTAGAAGCCTTAGGAGTTAACATTGCTCTTACGCCAAAGGAAAGTGCTAAGCTTTTAAAAGAACTAGGAATTTGTTTCCTTTATGCCCAAAATTATCACCTTTCTATGAAGTACGTGGCACCGGTGCGAAAGGAACTAAGTATCCGCACCATCTTCAATATCCTAGGCCCCTTAACCAATCCAGCCGGAGCAAACATGGAAATTATGGGCGTGTATGATGAAAGTCTTGTAGAGCCGCTAGCAAGAGTTTTAGCGAACCTAGGCGTAGCAAGAGCCATGGTGGTCTATGGTAAAGATGGCTTAGATGAGATATCCATGAGTGCCCCGACTAAAGTTTGTGAAGTGAAAAATGGCACTTATTATAGCTATGAAATTACGCCTGAAGAATTTGGTTTTACTCGTTGTAAAAAAGAAGACTTAAGAGGCGGATCAGCTCAGGAAAATGCACAAATAACTAGAGCAATTTTAGCAGGAGAAGAAGGACCAAAGACCGATGCTGTCATCCTAAATTCGGCGGCGGCTCTGCACATTGCTAAGAATATCTCGATGCAAGAAGCTATCAAAGAAGTAAGAGCGGTTATTAATAGCAAGACGGCAAAGAGACAACTAGAAAAATTTATCGAAATGAGTAATAGGGGGATAAAAAATGATCTTAGATGTGCTTTATGAAAGTTCTCTTAAGAGAGTGGCAAGGCAAAAAGAAAAAATTTCCCTTGAGGAAATGAAAGAGCGGGCTTTTAAAAGTACTCCCAACAAAAAGGACAGTTTTTATCAAGCCTTAAAAACCTCGGAGCTTGCTTATATTTGTGAGATAAAAAAAGCTTCTCCTTCTAAAGGAGTGATTGCCAAAGAATTTCCTTATTTGACAATTGCTAAAGAGTATGAAAGAGCTGGGGCAGCAGCTATTTCAGTACTTACTGAACCGGAGTATTTTCTGGGTAACAATAAATATCTAAAAGAAATAGCCAAAATCTCAAGTTTGCCGATTCTTAGAAAAGACTTTATTGTCGACCCCTATCAAATCTATGAGGCGAGAGCTCTTGGTGCCAGTGCCATTTTATTAATTAGTAGTATTTTAAGTGAAGAAGAGCTGCTCTCCTTCTTATTACTTAGTAGAAAACTGGGCCTTGACGCCTTAGTGGAAGCTCATACGAAGGAAGAAATTACCTTAGCGATTAAAGTAGGAGCGGATATTATCGGGGTGAACAATCGCAATTTAAAGGACTTTAGTGTAGATTTAAAACAAACTTTAAAGCTTCGGCAACTAGTGCCAGCAGAAATTCTTTTTGTTGCCGAAAGTGGTATTAGTACCAGAAAAGATGTAGCAGTATTAGAAGAAAACAAGGTAAATGCTGTCTTAATTGGTGAAAGCCTGATGCGCAGTAGTGATAAGAAAAAAATGTTAGCCACTTTAAAAGGTTTAAAGTAAAGGAACTAGGTAAATGATAAAAATAAAAATTTGTGGTCTTCAAAAAAAAGAAGATCTGGAGATTGTTAACCGTTACGACCCTGATTATATCGGCTTTGTTTTTGCCAAAAGCAAACGCCAAATTACCAAGGAAGAAGCAAAATACTTAAAACAAATGCTAAATCCGCAAATTAAAGTGGTTGGCGTTTTTGTAGATGAAAGCTTAGCTAAGATTGGACAGATTGCCGGGGAGGAAATCATTGATGTGGTTCAGCTGCATGGGGAGGAAGATGAACGCTATATTAAGGAGCTAAAAAACTTGGTAAAACTACCTATTATCAAAGCTTTTAAAATTCAATCAGAACTGGATATCAAAAAGGCTAATACTTCCAAAGCGGATAAAGTATTACTTGATTACAAAAAAGCTGGAAGTGGCAAAAGTTTCGATTGGAGTCTATTAAAAGGTATGAAAAGGACTTATTTCTTAGCCGGGGGAATTCAGTCTAATAACTTAAATGAAGCCTTAAAACTGCCAAAGCTAGAAGCGATTGATTTAAGTTCAGGGGTGGAAACAAAAGACCAAAAGGATGAGAAAAAATAAAAGAAGTAATAAGGAGAATTGCAATGACAAAGGGAAGATTTGGTGAATTTGGCGGTCAGTACATTCCAGAAACTTTAATGAGTGAACTAATCCACCTAGAAAAAGAATACGAGTATTATAAAAATAATAAGGAATTTAAGGAAGAATTAAATGAGCTTTTAAACGAATATGCTGGTAGACCTTCGCGACTTTATTATGCAAAAAACATGACAAAAGATCTGGGTGGGGCAAAGATTTATTTAAAAAGAGAAGACTTAAATCATACCGGAGCCCATAAAATCAATAATGTTTTAGGTCAAGCACTACTAGCTAAGAAAATGGGCAAAAAAAGAATTATTGCCGAGACGGGAGCGGGTCAACACGGAGTAGCCTGTGCTACGGCGGCAGCCCTACTAGGATTAGAATGCGAAATATTTATGGGAAAAAAAGATACCGATCGACAAGCCTTAAATGTTTATCGAATGGAACTTTTAGGAACTAAAGTTCATACCGTTACTAGCGGTACGCAAACTTTAAAAGATGCCGTTAATGAAACCATGAGAGAGTGGGCCTCAAGAATTGAGGATACCCATTATGCCATAGGATCCGTTATGGGTCCTCATCCATTTCCCACAATTGTTCGCGATTTTCAGGCAGTTATTAGTGAAGAAGCAAGGGCGCAAATTTTAGAAAAAGAAGGAAAACTCCCTAAGGCGGTGCTTGCTTGTGTAGGAGGAGGCAGCAACGCAATTGGTATGTTTTATAATTTTATCGAGGACAAAGAGGTGCGCTTAATTGGTTGTGAAGCAGCCGGAAAAGGGATTCATACCAAAGATACAGCAGCCACGATTACTTGTGGTAGCCTAGGCGTTTTTCACGGGATGAAGTCTTATTTTTGCCAAGATAAGTATGGTCAGATAGCCCCGGTTTATTCGATTTCTGCTGGTCTTGATTATCCTGGTATTGGACCAGAGCACGCCTACTTACACGATACCCAAAGAGCGGATTATGTGGCCGTTACTGATGATGAAGCAGTAGAGGCTTTTGAATACTTGGCCAAAACGGAAGGCATTATCTGTGCCATAGAAAGTGCCCATGCCCTTTCCTATGCAATGAAAGTGGCAAGAGAATTGGATAAAAATGATAGCATTATAGTTTGTTTGTCAGGTCGTGGTGATAAAGATGTGGCAGCCATAGCTAGATACAAAGGAGTGAGTATTTATGAGTAAAATAAAAGCAGTATTTAATAAGAAGAAAGTCTTTATTTCTTTTATTACAGCAGGTGATCCAAGCCTTGAAAAAACCAAGGAATATCTCTTAAAACTTCAAGAAGGAGGAAGCGATATAATCGAAATTGGTATTCCTTTTTCTGATCCCGTAGCGGAAGGAGCAGTGATTCAAGAAGCGAGTATTAGAGGTCTTGCTTCGGGGACCACAACAGATAAGATTTTTGCGATGCTAGAAGGCATGAAAGGGCAGCTCCATGTTCCTATTCTTTTAATGACTTATTTAAATCCCGTTTTTCATTATGGTTACGAAGCATTTTTTGAAAAAGCAAGAAAAGCGGGAATCTGTGGAATTATTATTCCGGATTTACCTTTTGAAGAAAAAAAAGAGGTTCAAGGAGTGGCAAATTCTTTTGCCGTAGAAGTAATCTCCATGATTGCTCCTACATCGAAAGAAAGGATTCATAAAATAGCAAAAGACTCCCAAGGCTTTATCTATTTAGTATCCTCTCTAGGTGTTACAGGGGTTCGCAGTGAAATTAAAACAGATATTAACAGTATGATTACTCAGATTAAAGAAGTAACAGATACACCAGTAGCTGTGGGCTTTGGAATTAGTACCCCAAAACAAGTAACAGAAATAGGTAAAGTAAGTGATGGAGTTATTGTGGGCAGCGCAATTGTTAAAATTATCGCCGATAAAGGAGAAAATGCGGGCGAAAATATCACGGAATATATAAGACGAATGAAAGAAAGTTTGCCCGATTTGACTAATTCATTAAATAGGTAGAAAATTTCTTGACGGCAAAGGGTGGGAAGTGTAAAGTATAATGTGTTAATTATGTGATTTTTACAATATGAGGGATAAATATGATTACTTTAATGGGAAAAAAGGTGTCAGAGGGTATTGCTATTGGAAAAATTTCTTTTTTTAAACGAACCACCAAGGAAGTTAAACAGATTTATGTAAAAGATGTGGAAAAAGAAATAACCAGACTGCAACGAGCCAAAGAAAGAGCGATTCAAGAGCTTAAAAGTCTGTATAATGAAGCTGCTGCCGAGGTCGGAGAAGCCAATGCTGTAGCTTTTGAAATCCAACAAAAAGTAGTAAACGATGATGATTTTAACCGTATGGTTACGAGTATTATTTTAGAAAGTAAACTCAATGCGGAATATGCTGTGATGGAGGGTACTAAGTCTTTCATCGAAGAAGGACTAACGGCAGAAAAAGGCTATATCAGTGGCCATGAAATTGATGTTAAAGATGTGTCAACGCGATTGATTAATATCTTATCAAGAAACTGGAGAGATAAACTCTTAATTGATGAACCTTTTGTGTTAGCTGCTAATGAACTCTACCCAAGTGAAACCATGCAGTTTGAACAAGGAAAGGCCCTAGGCTTTATTACAAGATATGGTACCATCAATTCCCATACGGCTATTTTAGCAAGAACAAAAGGAATACCGGCAATCATTGGTTTAGGCGATGCACTAAAAGATGATTACGCGGGAAAAACGGTGATTGTTGATGGCTTTGAGGGAAAGATTTATATTGAACCAGATTATTCTACTTTAACCAAAATGCAATTTAAGCAAGATTCGAACTTAGCCGTTACCCAAAACCTAGAACGACTAAAAGGGAAAGAAAATGTAACGCAGTCCGGTCAAAGAATTGATGTTTGTGCCAATATTGGAGGAAAAGAAGATATAGAAAGTGTTCTACGCTCTGATGCTGGTGGAATTGGGTTATTTCGAACTGAATTCATTTATATGAATCGGGGAAAGAATATGCCTTCAGAAGAAGAACAATATAAGATTTACAAAAATGCGGCAGAAGCTATGGGAACACAGCCAGTAGTTCTTAGAACAGCAGACTTTGGTGATGATAAGCCCATTGATTTTGTTTCAGGAAATGACCAAGTAGAAACCTTTGGTTACCGAGGAGTAAGGATTAGTCTTGATAAAGAGGAAATGTTCTTAACTCAACTAAAGGCTATGCTTCGAGCGTCCGCTCATGGAAATGTTTCGATTATTTTTCCAATGATTACTTCATTAGAAGAAATTGCCAAAATGAAAAGCTTAGTAAAAAAAGCGATGGACATGTTAGATTATGAAAAACAAGATTATAATAAAGAAATAAGACTAGGGGCTATGATTGAAACCCCAGCAGCGGTAATGATTAGTAGTGAAATGGCTAGGGAATTAGATTTCTTTAGTATTGGAACAAATGATTTAACTCAGTTTACCTTAGCAGTCAGTCGTAATAATGAAAAAGCGGCTAAATATTATGATCAAAAACATCCGGCTCTCTTAAAAATGATCCGCATTGTGACCAACAATGTACATTTAGAAGGGAAGAAAATCAGTATTTGTGGCGATCTTGCTGCAGAGCTTGACATGACGGAGTTTTTTATAAAAATAGGGATTGATGAATTATCAGTAACCCCGCCACAAGTTTTGGCGCTTCGTAAGAAGATAAGAGAAATTCAGTAAACGAGAGAACGTAGGAGGAAGTTATGTTAGAAAATCTTTTCAAATTGAAGGAACATGGAACCGATGTAAGAACCGAAATCATGGCAGGTATTACGACCTTTATGACCATGGCTTATATCTTAGCTGTTAACCCCTCTATTCTAGGTGCAACAGGAATGGATACCGGAGCAGTCTTTACTGCAACAGCAATAGCAGCGGCCCTAGGAACACTTTTAATGGCAATTTTAGCCAATTACCCCTTTGCACTAGCACCAGGTATGGGGCTGAATGCTTTCTTTGCTTATACCGTCGTTATTGGTATGGGTTATAGTTGGGAATTAGCTCTTACTGCCGTATTTATCGAAGGTGTTATCTTTATACTGCTTTCAGTGACTAAGGTGCGTGAAGCAATCTTTAATGCTATTCCTAAAAACTTAAAATCAGCAGTTAGTGTTGGTATTGGTATTTATATCGCTTTTATCGGTATGCAAAATGCTCACATTGTCGTAGGTGGTGCAACCTTAGTAGAACTCTTTTCCCTAGATGGTTATAACCTAGCTAACGATGCTTCTGCTACTTTTAATGACGTAGGAATTACCGTTATTCTAGCGATTGTTGGCGTTATTATCACCGGTGTACTTGTTATTAAAAATGTAAAAGGAAATATTCTTTGGGGTATTTTAATTACTTGGATTTTAGGAATTATTTTACAAATGAGTGGTGTTTATATCCCTAATCCAGAAGCTGGATTCTATAGCTTGTTACCTGATTTTAGTAATGGTATTAGAATTCCTTCATTAGCACCAATTTTTGGTAAGTTGGAATTTCATAACATGTTATCTATGGATTTTGTTTTAATTGTCTTTTCTTTCCTATTTGTTGATTTGTTTGATACGATTGGAACTTTGATTGGTGTATCTACAAAAGCAAAAATGTTAGATGAAGATGGTAAATTACCTAAAATCAAAGGTGCTCTTTTAGCAGATGCGATTGCAACAACCGCAGGTGCAGTTATTGGTACTTCAACAGTAACAACCTTTGTAGAAAGTGCTTCTGGTGTATCTGAAGGTGGAAGAACTGGTCTTACTTCAACAGTAACAGCAATCTTATTTGGCCTGTCCTTACTACTATCACCAATCTTTTTAGCAATTCCTGCTTTTGCAACAGCACCAGCACTTATCGTCGTTGGTTTCTATATGTTAACTAATATTACCGAAATTGATTTTAATGACTTAGCGGAAGCAATTCCTTGCTATATTTGTATTGTAGCAATGCCATTTTTCTATAGCATTTCTGAAGGTATTGCCATGGGAGTTATTTCTTACGTAATCTTAAACATCTTATCGGGAAACGTAAGAAAGAAAAAATTAAGTGCTTTGATGTATGTTTTAGCTGTTCTCTTTATATTAAAATATATTCTTATTTAATAAAAAACAGGGGTGACTTAAAAGTCGCCCCTGTCGTAATTTATAACGGTATAAAACATTTCTTTAATTCTTTTTTGATCTGTTGTTTGACCGAGAATCCACATAATTTTCGCCACTATGGCTTCTGTAGTCATGTCACCTGCTTCTAAAATTCCTTCCACATTGGCATACTTTGTTCCGACCTCATAAAGGGATAAATCCAAACCTTCTTCTGGCACTTGGGTGGTGACGATAATAGTTCGACCACTCTTTACCCAGTCCATAATAGCGTTTTCGAAACTGTGAGCCGTTCCACTAGGGATACCGCCGACCCCAAAAGTTTCGAGAACAACGGCGTCAAAGTCTTCTTTAAAGGACTCTAATATGTGGGGATTAAGTCCGGGAATTAACTTCAAAACAGCCACACGGTTACTAATCGAATCATAGGTGGTTAATTTGTTTTCTTCTACCGACCGGCTTATGGCTTGTCTAAAAATACGCCGGTCGATAATGTTAGCGATAACCGGGAAATTCATACTTTCAAAAGCGTTATAGCTTCTAGTCCTTTGCTTAATTACCCGGGTACCACTAATAGCTTTCCCTTGAAAAACCAAAGTAACATTACAAGAATTTTTATCTATGGCATATAAGACACTTTGGTAAATGTTTAATTTGGCATCCGTAAAGGAGCTAGAAATAGGTTTTTGTGAACCGGTAAGAACAATCGGTTTTTTACTATTTTGAATCAAATAAGATAGGGCAGCAGCGCTATAAGCCATGGTGTCTGTGCCGTGTAAAATCACAAAGCCATCATAAGCATCATAATAAGCAAGCACTTGTTTGGCAATAGTAATCCAGTTATCTGGTACCATATTGGTGCTATCGATATTCATCACTTGTTTGATGTCAATATCACAAAGATCATTTACTTCTGGTACCATTTCTAAGATTAAGTCGCCAGAAAGCTTCGGTGTCAGGCCAGATTCCCCTTCCATCGATGCAACTGTCCCCCCAGTTGCAAGAATTAGTATTTTCTTTCTCATAATAAACCTCCCATTTATCACTTTTATCTATTTAAATATCATATCACAAATGAATGGTAAATATTGTAAAAATATCATATAATGCAAGAGGATTATAGAAAAAGAAGGTGCAAAAAATGAACATTAAAGTAGATACTCATACTCATACCTTAGCCAGTGGTCATGCCTATAGTACCATTCGCGAAATGGCAAAAGCAGCAAAAGAAAAAGGGCTAGAAGGTTTAGCGATAACAGACCATGCTCCCACTATGCCAGGTGGCCCACATTTGTTTTATTTTCAAAATACGAAGGTTCTACCCAAACAGATGGAAGGAGTGGAAATGTTATACGGAGTGGAGCTAAACATTTTAAATGAAGAAGGCGATATCGATCTTCCCATTGACGTGTTAGATAAACTCGATCTTAAAATAGCCAGCATTCATCCGCCTTGTTTTCAAGGTGAAATTACCAAAGAAAGCATTACGAGAACTTATCTAAACGTAATGGATAATAAACGTATTGATATTATCGGCCATCCAGATGATGCTAGGTTTCCCGTAGATTATGAAAAGCTAGTAAAAAAAGCCAAAGAGACTCATACTCTATTAGAAATTAATAATTCTTCTTTGCATCCTCAAAGCTTTAGACAAGGAGCTAGAAAAAACATTACAACCTTACTTAAAGAATGCCAAAAACAACAAGTACCGGTAGTAATTGGTACGGATTCACATGTGGATATCGATGTGGGAATTTGTGACTATGTATCAGCAGTAATGAGTGAAGTGGGTTTTCCTCAAGAGTTAGTAGTAAATACAAAACTTACTAAGTTAAAAGCCGCGCTACAAAGTAAAAGCTCTAGACTTTGATGTTTTACTGTGGTAAAATAGAAAAGCAAAATAAAATAAGGATTGAAGGTACGCTTTATGAGTAAAAAGATCAGGACTGAAGCAGTAGATTATTTATTTGATGCAATCCTAAGCTTAAAAGACAAAGAAGAATGTTATACATTCTTCCAGGATATCTGTACCATTAACGAGTTATTATCACTTTCTCAAAGAATTGAAGTTGCCAAGATGTTAAGAGAACAGAAAACTTATTTGGAGATTGCGGAAAAAACCGGTGCATCTACTGCCACAATAAGTAGAGTAAATCGCTCACTTAATTATGGATATGATGGGTACGATATGGTATTTGAGAGAATCGACAAAGAAAAGAAATAGTCCACTGGGGACTATTTCTTTTTTTTGTCATCTTCAATTTCGTCAACTAATCGTTCTAAAACAAGCTTTTTTACATAAATATCAATAGACAATTGACAGATAATATAAAAGAGGTTTAAATCCTCTAATTCTTCTTCACCATCTTTTGATTTTGCCTTAGCTTTTTCAAATAATTCTTCCATTTCAGCGGGCATGGTATTCATCTTATCCTTCGCATTTAAACGAACATTTTCATAAATAGAAGCTAAAGTAATCTCACCGTCCTTTTGAAAATATTTTTCCGAGAGGGGATTTAGGATAGTTTCAATGTCTTTTATCGAAATTATATTTTTAAAATAATAGATAAAAGTTAAGATAAGAAGATGATCTTGGCTATACTTTTTCTTTTGCGGCGGTGGTAAAAGATTGTTTTTAGCATAGTTATTAATCATGGTTTTGGTTAGAACTTTATCTTCGGGATATCGTTTGGTAGAAGATAAATGAGTATCCATAAAAGTGGTTACTTGATCCATATAAAGATCAATGTCGGGGATATCTCTTAAATGTATGTATTCCAAACTATCTAATTTATTTAGAACTTCTTGAAGAAGTGTATCCAGCGTATTTTTCATAATGCTATCTCCTTTAAATGCTAGTATACCATTATTTGCAAACAAGGAAAAGATAAACTATAATAAAACCATTATAAGACAAGTGAGGTATAAAAGTATGAAAGCAACATTATTAGCCTATAACATAAATGACAGTGACAAAAAAACCAAGCTTGGCCGAATCTTTGGCTTTTTAGGGTTTCGTCTAGTAGCAGTCAATAAAGAAATGTTCAATGTGCCAATTGGAGAGCTAGTAGGCACCACTAAATTGGAAGAAAGAGAACCCTACCAAGGAGACGAGTTAACAGAAGAAATGCTTGTTATAGGTACGGATAAAGAAGATGATTTAAATAAAGCACTACTCCTTATGCGCGATGAAAAGATTAGCGTGGCACTAAAAGCCATGATTACACCAAATAATCAGTCTTGGAGTGGCATTGATTTGTATCATGAAATTAAAAAGGAACATGAATATATGAAAAAGATGGAAGCAGAAAGGAAACAAGATTAGTGAGCATTTATGACAGCCTAAACAAAGAGCAAAAAGAAGCCACTACTTATACGGAAGGTCCTCTCCTTATTCTAGCAGGAGCTGGTTCTGGTAAGACAAGAGTGCTCACCCATAGAATTGCCTATTTAATAGAAGAAAAGGGTGTAAATCCTTATAATATTCTCGCTATTACTTTTACCAATAAGGCAGCAGCAGAGATGCGTGAACGGGTTGATGATATTGTGGGCTTTGGCTCAGAAAGCATCTGGGTATCCACCTTCCACTCCATGTGTGTACGAATTTTAAGAAGACATATTGAACTGTTAGGTTATAACAGAAGCTTTACCATTTATGATACCGATGACCAAAAGACTATGATGAAAGATGTCTGCAAACTCTTAAATGTGGATACGAAAGTTTTTAAAGAACGACTACTGTTAAGTAAAATCTCCGCAGCAAAAAATGAAATGATTACACCGGAAGAAATGAAACTGCAAAGTGAAGGGGACTTTTCTTTAAAAAGAATAGCCGCCGTTTATGAAGAGTATGAAAAACAAATGCGCAGTAACAATGCGCTTGATTTTGATGACTTATTACTAAAGACGGTTCAACTCTTGCAGCTAAATAAAGAGGTCTTAGGGTATTATCAGGAAAGATTTCGCTATATAATGATTGATGAATATCAAGATACCAACAGTGTTCAATTTGAACTGGTTCGACTTTTAGCAGGGAAATATAAAAACCTCTGTGTTGTAGGCGATGATGATCAGTCTATCTATAAATTTAGAGGAGCTAATATTCGTAACATTCTTGATTTTGAAAAAGTATACCCCGAAGCGAAGGTAGTTAAGCTAGAGCAAAATTATCGTTCTACTGAAAATATCTTAGATGCTGCCAATGCGGTAATTCGTCATAATGTGGGTAGAAAAGACAAGTCACTTTGGACGGAAAATGGAGAGGGAACAAAGATTTCCCTAAAAGGTTTTGATTC
>DXHJ01000072.1 GCA_019113475.1 Candidatus Dorea intestinavium
AATCAAGAATTACTCGTAAAAGGCTATGCAAGAAAGAACCATTATGCTATAATTTAACATATTAACAAGGAGGTTTTAAAGATGAAACATATAAAAACAATTAATAAACAAACATTGAACAATACAGTGAAAACAGGCGGATGTGGAGAATGCCAGACTTCTTGTCAATCAGCTTGTAAGACTTCTTGCACTGTAGGAAATCAAACTTGCGAACAAAAGAAGTAAAACAGAATAAAAACGATATGAACAGCACTCCTAGGAGCTGCTGTTCTGTTTTTGTTGTTAGACAGATCAGAAAGAGAGGTACATTTTGGTACACCAATATAAAAACAATGGCTATAATATAGTTCTAGATGTAAATTCAGGAGCGGTTCATCTTTTAGATGAAACTTCCTATGAGGCTTTAAATTATATAGAAAAATTAAATCCAGAAAAAAAAGATTACAAACCAGAAGAGCTAGAAAGCTTTAAGGCTCAAGAGTATTTTAAGAATGAAGAAGCAGAAGAAGCTTTAGAAGAATTAATCGAATTAACAAAAGCTGGCCTTCTTTACACACCAGATACACATGAAGCTTTAATCGAACAAGTGCTTGAAAGAAAAACGGTTGTAAAAGCAATGTGTCTTCATATTGCGCATGATTGTAATCTTGCTTGCAAATACTGCTTTGCTGAAGAAGGAGAATATCACGGAAGACGTGCCCTTATGAGTTATGAGGTGGGTAAAAAAGCCTTAGATTTCTTAATAGCAAATTCGGGAAGCAGAAAAAACTTAGAGGTGGATTTCTTTGGTGGAGAACCTTTAATGAATTGGCAAGTGGTAAAAGACCTTGTAGCTTATGGCAGAAGTAAGGAAAAAGAGTTCAATAAAAATTTCCGTTTCACGATTACCACAAACGGAGTATTATTAAATGATGAAGTAATCGATTTTGTTAATAAAGAAATGGACAATGTGGTTCTTTCTCTTGATGGAAGAAAAGAAATTAATGATGCTATGAGACCTTTTAGAAATCAGAAAGGTAGCTATGATTTAATTGTTCCTAAGTTCCAAAAACTGGCAGATAGTAGAAATCAAGAAAAATATTATATCCGTGGAACCTTTACCAAAAACAATCTTGATTTTTCTAAAGATTTGTTACACTTTGCCGACTTGGGATTTAAGCAAATGTCAATTGAACCCGTAGTGGGAGAAGCAGATGATCCTTATGCAATTCAAGAAGAAGATTTACCAGTTATCATGGAAGAATATGATAAATTAGCAAAAATTATGATCGAAAGAGAGAAGAAGGGAGAAGGTTTTAATTTCTTCCACTTTATGATAGACTTAGAAGGTGGTCCTTGTATATCAAAGAGACTTTCAGGCTGTGGATCTGGAACTGAGTATTTAGCTGTTACTCCATGGGGAGATTTCTATCCTTGTCATCAATTTGTGGGCAAAGAAGAGTTCTTAATGGGCAATGTAGATGAAGGTATAAAAGAGCCAGAAATCAGAGAAGATTTTAAGACTTGCAATGTCTATACGAAAGAGGAATGCAAGAAGTGTTTCGCTAAATTTTATTGTAGTGGCGGATGTATGGCTAATGGTTATAATTGTCATGGCGATATCCATTCTACCTATGAACTAGGATGCGAAATGCAAAGAAAAAGAGTAGAATGTGCAATTATGATAAAAGCCGCTCTACTTGACTAGAATAAAAGTAGGAAGGAATTAAGAGATGAACAAGAAAAAAGGCATATTAAGTCTCATCGCCACTGTTGTGCTTTTGGTTGTACTCGGCATTACAGTAATCACAGGCTGGGGGGCAGGCGGAACTGGTGCAATGAAAAACATTAAGCTAGGCTTAGACCTTGCTGGTGGTGTGAGTATCACTTATCAAGTTAAAGGGGAAAAACCTTCAGAAGAAGACATGAGTGATACCATCTATAAGTTACAAAAACGTGTGGAAAATTACAGTACCGAAGCTAGCGTTTACCAAGAAGGAGACGATAGAATTAATATCGAAATTCCCGGGGTAACGGATGCAAATAAAATATTAGATGAGCTGGGAAAACCAGGTTCTCTTGCTTTTACAACAGAAGATGGTACTGAAGTTTTAAGTGGTTCTGATGTTGCTCAGGCCTCAGCACAATCAGGCCAAGACAAAATGAATAATACTGAGTATACAGTTCGACTAACTCTTACTGAAGAAGGTAAAAGTAAATTTGCGACAGCAACAGCTGAAAATGTTGGCAAATCAATTAATATTGTTTATGACGGTGAAACAATAAGTAGCCCACGAGTTAATGAGGCAATTACTGGTGGTGAAGCTTATATTACCGGAAACTTTACTTTTGAAGAAGCAGAGAATCTTGCTTCCACCATTCGTATTGGTGGACTAAAACTTGAATTAGAAGAAATGAGATCAAATGTTGTCGGTGCACAACTTGGCCAAGAAGCAATTAGTACCAGTATAAAAGCCGGTATTATTGGCCTGATTCTTGTGATTCTCTTTATGATTTTAGTTTATAAATTACCTGGATTTGTATCAGGTATTGCTTTACTTATCTATATTTTATTAGTACTAATAATAACCAATGCTTTTGATGTAACTTTAACCTTACCAGGTATCGCGGGTATCATTTTAGGTATTGGTATGGCGGTTGATGCCAATGTAATTATTTTTGCTAGAGTAA
>DXHJ01000073.1 GCA_019113475.1 Candidatus Dorea intestinavium
CATTTTGGTTAATATAATTTAACGCCATAATGGCAATCTTTAACGTCATAGCATCTTCGAAGTTCCGAATATCTAAGCCTGTATTTTTATAAATCTGTTCCATTCGGTAAAGAAGGGTGTTGCGATGCATATGTAGTGCTCTGGAACTTTCCGCTATGTTTAAATTATGTTTTAGAAAGGTATTAATAAGCGCCATGGTTTCCTCATCCATACTTAAAGTCTTGCCCTTACCAAAAACTTCTTCTATAAATCTTTGACAAACTGCTATTGGTGTTTCTGCCACAATTCGGCCCACGCCTAATTCACCAAAATAAAAAACATAGTTACCATAGCAAAACATCTTCCCTACTTTCATGGCATATTTTGCTTCACTAAAAGCTTTTTTACAATCATATAAAGAAGAAAACACATCGCTAACAGACAGCGTCGCTTTTACCATAGCCTCCGCATTTAAAGTACTAATAATGGTATTAGCAAAGTCCCTAATTTCCTCTTCTTCCTGATTTCGTATCGGTAGTAAAATAGCTAGGTCGGTTTTATCCATAACCATATAATTAATTTTTTCTTTAGCGGGAAATAAATTTTTTAAAATTAAGATAATCTCTTTTTGAATATCTACTTCTAAATGGACATAAAAAAGAATTCTTTGTTCTTCTTCTAATAAATGAAATTTACTAGCCAAAGAGGAGATTTTTTCTTTTTGTACTTCGCCTTTAATTAAACGAGCTAAAAAAGTAGTTGTATTATTATTTTCTTGGTAAGCATTGATGACTCCTAAGAGCTTTTGTGTCACCTCTTCTTCATCCTCTATCTCACCTAGTGAAACTTTTGTTCCGAGAATTTTTCCCAATTCTCCAGTAAGCTTAGAAATCTTTAAATTATCCACTTTTTATCTCCTTACAATGAAAAGAAAGGCTGTTAGCCAGCCTTTCTTTATTGTACTTTACTAGTTCACAATTTTCAACTCTGTTTCTTTATCGAATAAGTGGATTTTAGACATATCAAAAGCAAGCGTTGCTAAATCTCCTGTTTTAATGGTCGTACGTGGATTTACGCGCGCTGTCATTTGCGTACCAGCAATATCAAAGTATAAGAATACTTCTGCTCCTAATAATTCATAGAATTTAAGGGTTGATTTAATCACACTGTTTTTAGAGGTATTAATAAAGCTTTCTTCATCATGTACATCTTCTGGACGAATACCAAGAACCACAGTTTTGCCATTATAGCCACCTTGAATTAAGGCTTTTTTCTTCGTTACAGGAACTTCTAATTTATAATCTTCAAATAAAAGATAAGCATTTTCTCCTTCTACTGATACTTTTGCATCAATAAAGTTCATGTGAGGAGAGCCAATAAAACCAGCTACAAAAAGGTTATCTGGGTTATTGTAAAGATTTTGTGGTGTATCTACTTGTTGAATAACACCGTCTTTCATAACTACAATTCTCGTTCCCAGAGTCATCGCTTCTGTCTGATCATGAGTAACATAAATCATAGTTGCTCCTAGGTTTTCATGCAATCTAGAAATCTCAATACGCATTTGTACACGTAGCTTAGCATCAAGGTTTGATAAAGGTTCATCCATCAGGAATACCTTAGGATTACGAACAATTGCTCTACCCATAGCCACACGTTGTCTTTGGCCACCAGAAAGTGCTTTTGGTTTACGATCAAGAAGTTTTTCCAGATCAAGGATCTTTGCTGCTTCTTTTACTTTTTTATCAATTTCATCTTTTGGTACTTTTCTAAGTTTTAAACCAAAAGCCATGTTATCGTAAACCGTCATATGCGGATATAGTGCATAGTTTTGGAAAACCATGGCAATATCACG
This sequence comes from Candidatus Dorea intestinavium, assembly GCA_019113475.1. Taxonomy (GTDB): domain Bacteria; phylum Bacillota; class Clostridia; order Lachnospirales; family Lachnospiraceae; genus Aequitasia; species Aequitasia intestinavium. The sequence continues at coordinate 1,835 of DXHJ01000073.1, forward strand.
ATCTTTTGGCTCTACATCATTCATTACTTTTCCGTCAATTTCTAGGGTTCCACTGGTAATATCTTCTAGTCCGGCAATCATCCGTAGAGTTGTCGATTTTCCGCAGCCTGAAGGTCCTACAAAAATAATGAATTCTCTATCAGCGATTTCCATATTAAAATCTTTTACTGCTTGGAATCCATTGGGGTATACTTTATTAATATTTTTTAATGATAAACTTGCCATATTTGCCTCCTTAAGCACTTTTTTCTTATGCCTTAAGTATATAAAAAGATACTTCCTCATTCAATGAGAGAAGTATCTAAAAATAATCACCTTTTATGTATAAAATAACTTTAGTTAAATTCTGTCTTAATAATTACAATTTCTGGCTTAGTACCAATTCGCATATTGGGGCCAAAAACTCCGATTCCCGAAGTTACAATACTGGTCATCTCGCCAATCTTTTTAAGACCATAAGCATTTTCCCAAATCATTTTCAAAGTAATACTAGCGGGAAACATTTGTCCCCCGTGGGTGTGACCAGACACATCTAAATCCACGCCTAAATTGGCCAATTCTTGTAACTCAACGGGCTGATGATCCATGACAATAATTGGTTTTTTTGCGTCCATTTCGGCTAGGATCTGGACTGGCGATTTTCGTTCTTTTTGCTCAAGCGCTGGTTTTTCATAATCGGCTCGACCATAAAGATAGATTTCCTTGTCAATGAGCTCTTTTTGATCTTTTAAAAGCTTAATTTTTGCCTCTTTTAAAAATTCATCCATCCGGATATCACTTTTACGCTCTTTTTTACGGCCAAAGGTAAAGCCGGCTAAAATGGGTTCACTAATATCATGATTACCATAACAACCATAAGTACCAAAAGTGCTCTTTGCTTCACTTAAAACCTTCGCCACCTTGTGAGGATTTTTTAAAGCGTTATAATCATTATCAAAGATATCTCCGGCAATGAGGATTAGATCAGGCTTTTCTTTATTAATCTTTCGCACCATTTGTCGCATCATTTTATAACCGGTGTTATAGCCTAAATGAAGATCAGCAATTAAAACGATGCGTAGCACTTCTTTGTTACTATAGTCTTTTTTAATCTGAACCTGATAAAAAATCTTTTTTATGATCTTACCTCTTAAAAAGCCATAAACGGAAAGGATAGCTACAAAAATCAAGCAAAAGATTCCCCAAAAATTAGTGGCTCTTTTTCCTTCTTCAATACTCCACCTAAAATTTCCACCATACTTTAAAATAATACGAATCACATCCATCATTGCTACACTTAATAGCAAATAGGGAAACATAGCAAACCAAATATTACTAATATGGGTAATAAATCTTATTTTAGTTAAGAAAGCAAAAAGAATCGAAAAGGCTAGGATGCCATATAGAATACCCAGAAAAATAATAAGACCATTTTGTCCT
>DXHJ01000011.1 GCA_019113475.1 Candidatus Dorea intestinavium
GCAGAGAAGCCTTTATTTCTGGCAGGAGGAGGAGTACAAATTGCTCGTGCTAATGAGATGTTTAGGGAATTAGTTGATAAAACGCAGGTCCCTGTTGTTACAACAGTTATGGGAAAAGGAGCCGTTCCTACTAATCATCCTCTTTATTTTGGTAATTTGGGGATGCATGGTTCTTTTGCTGCTAATACAGCAGTCAATGAATGTGATTTACTTTTTTCCATCGGTTGTCGTTTTAATGATCGTATAACCGGTAAGCTGCACTCATTTGCGCCAAATGCTAAAATTGTTCACATTGATATTGATACTTCAGCCATCTCTAGAAATGTTCAAGTAGATATTCCCATTGTGGCAGATGCGAAAGAAGCAATTGAAAAGGCATTAGAATATGTAGGTGAAAATAAAAGGGTAGAATGGCTAGAAAAGCTGAATGAATATAAAAAGTCCTATCCTATTAAAATGAAAGAAAGCCCAGTAATTACCCCAATGAATATTATCGAAGCAGTTAACGAAGTGTTTGAAGAAGGCGTTTTTGTAACAGATGTCGGGCAACATCAAATGTTTACTGCCCAATTTCTTGAATTGGATGAGAAAAAGCAGATGTTAACTTCGGGAGGTCTTGGGACGATGGGGTTTGGTCTCCCAGGAGCTATAGGAGCTAAAATAGGCAACCCAGATAAAACGGTTATCTCTATCTCTGGAGATGGAGGATTTCAAATGAATTCACAAGAATTGGCAACTGCCGCAATGGAAGAGCTTCCTATTATAAACCTGATTTTCAACAATAGTGTTTTAGGCATGGTTCGGCAATGGCAAAAATTATTTTATGGCAAGCGATATTCAATGACGGGTCTAGGTAAAGACAATACAGCCTACCTACCAGACTTTGTTAAATTAGCAAAAAGTTACGGTGGCGAAGGAATTAGGGTAACAAGAAAAGAAGAAATAGTACCGGCTCTTTTAAAGGCGAAAGAAAGTAAAATTCCTATGACAATTGAATTTATAACCAGTCCAGAAGACTTGGTTTATCCAATGATAGAACCAGGTGGCACTTTAACGGATATGTTAATGGATTCTTAAAAAAGGAGGAAAAGAAGATGTCAAATAACACAGTGATGAAAAAAAGATGGATTTCACTTTATGTTGAAAACCAAGTTGGTGTTTTGTCTAAGATATCAGGTCTTTTCTCCGGAAAATCCTATAACTTAGATAGTTTAACTGTAGGAACAACAGCCGATGCAAGTGTTTCTAGGATGACCATTGCAACATTTAGCGATGACGAAACCTTTGAACAAATAAAGAAACAACTAAATAGAATGGTAGAGGTCATCAAAGTAATTGATTTTACAGATATATTTGTCAGAATGAAAGAAATCCTGTATATTAAAGTTATGAATTGCTCCATGGAAGATAAAACTGAGCTTTTTCAAATCGCAGAAACTTTCAAGGCAAAAGTAATTGATTATGGAAAAGATAGCCTTCTATTAGAATTTGTGCAAACAGCAACGAAAAATGATGCCGTGATAGCACTAATAAAAGGTGAGTATAAAGCGATTGAAGTCGTAAGAGGTGGAAGTGTAGGAATTGAATCCATAAGTATGATGGAACGATAATTTAAAAGAAGGAGCAAATATCATGGAGAAGAAAAATTTAGACTGGTCTAATCTTGGATTTTCATATAGAGCAGCCGACAAAAGGTATGTATCAAATTTTAAAGATGGAAAATGGGATGAAGGAGTTATGACAACGGACGCCAATGTAGTTTTAAATGAATGTGCCGGTGTGTTACAATATGCCCAAACCATCTTTGAGGGGCTAAAAGCTTATACAACAAAAGATGGTAGAATTGTTACTTTTAGACCGGATTTAAATGCTGAAAGATTTAATAATTCAGCAAAGAGAATTGTAATGCCAGAACTTCCAGAAGGAAAATTTGTGGATGCTATTGAAAAAGTTGTTAGAGAAAATGAAAGTATAGTACCACCTTATGGCAGTGGAGCAACTCTTTATATTCGACCAACAATGTTTGCGACAAACTCTATTATAGGCGTTTTACCAGGAGAAGAATTTCAATTTCGTGTCTTTGCGACACCTGTTGGTCCTTATTATAGTAAAGGAGCAAAACCGATTGTAATTAGAGTGACAGACTTTGACCGAGCTGCTCCTCATGGAACAGGCCATATCAAAGCAGGTCTTAACTATGCAATGAGTTTATATCCTATTCAAGAAGCCCACTCACTCGGTTATGCAGAAAATATGTATTTAGATGCGGCTACTAGAACTAAGGTAGAAGAGGCCGGTGGAGCAAACTATATCTTTGTTACAAAGGATAATAAAATTGTCACACCAAAATCAGATTCTATCTTACCTTCTGTTACTAGACGCTCTATTATGCATGTAGCCAAAGAATATCTTGGCTTAGAGACCGAAGAAAGAGAAGTATTTGTAGAAGAATTAGCTGATTTTGCAGAATGTGGCTTATGTGGTACAGCAGCAGTAATCTCACCAGTTGGTCGAATCGATGATCATGGTAAAGAAATTTTTCTTCCTAGTGGTATGGACACCATGGGACCAATTCT
>DXHJ01000074.1 GCA_019113475.1 Candidatus Dorea intestinavium
ATAAAACTGTGGCAATACACTCCTTTAAATAGTCAAAGCTATAAGCAAAAAATGAAAAGTCCACAGTGTTACTATTGATTATAACAAGTTGAAAAGAAAGGAGCGTATGGTGTTTAAAAACATCATACAAGGCTAATATGCAATATATCTTATTGTTTTTAGAGGGAATTATCACTTTCATTTCTCCTTGTATTCTGCCCATGGTACCAGTTTATGTCTCTTACTTTATGGGAGCAGAAGGAGAAAAGGGAAGTAAAAATAAAACTTTAGTAAACGCACTTTCCTTTGTAGCAGGATTTTCTTTTATTTTTACGCTACTTGGTGTGGCTGCTGGATCAGTAGGCTTGTTTTTAAATAATCACATGCGTATGATTCATCTTATTTGCGGTATTATCATGATTATTTTTGGCCTTAATTTTATGGAGATACTGAACATAAAACTTTTAAATAATACCTATAAACCCAAAAATGAATTAGAAACGAGAAATATGGGGTTTTTATCAGCACTTATTTTCGGTATGATTTTTGCGGTAGGTTGGACACCTTGCGTTGGACCTTTTCTAGGCTCAGCACTAATGATTGCTACTAGTGCAAATCACGGCGGAGAAGGGGCTTTAATGCTCTTTGTTTATAGTCTAGGTCTTGGAGTACCTTTCCTGCTATCCGCAGCTCTTATCAAGGTATTAAGCGGTGCTTTTACCTTTGTAAAAAAGCACTACAAGATAATCAAGATTATTTCTGGAATCTTATTAATTGTTATTGGCCTTTTAATGGCTACCGGCTACCTAAATAAATTTTTATCATTACTGACGTTTTAAGGGGGAAAATTATGAATCAAAAAAGAAAAACGATAATGCTTATTTTAATTATGATTGTAGTAATAGTTGGTGCTTATATGACTTATAATATACTAAGTAGCAACTATAAAAGTAATGAAGAACTTGATAATGACCGCACAACGGTTCAAAAGGCCAAGGATTTTGTGGCCTATGATGAAGAGGGAAATACGGTAAGTCCTTTAGATTATGTAGGTAAAAAGCCAGTAGTTTTAAATTTTTGGGCTAGTTGGTGTCCACCTTGTAAAGAAGAAATGCCAGAATTTCAAAAAATGAAAGAGGCCTATGGTGATGAGGTAGAGATTTTAATGGTAAATGAAACAGATGGCCAAAGAGAAACCAAAGAAAGTGCTAAAGCCTATCTGGAAAGCATGGGTTATGATTTAAAGATTATTTATGACAGTGACCTAGATGGTGGCAATACTTATAGGGTACAAGCGTTACCAAGAACTATTTTTATTGACAAAGAAGGTTATCAAATTAAAAGCCATGTAGGAGTTATCACAAAAGAAGATTTAGAAAAATACATTAAACAAATGATTCAGTAAAAGGGGATAAAAGATGAGTGAAGAGTTAAAAGGATTATTAGAGTTTTTACAAGAGGGAAAGACTTCTTTTCATGCTGTAAATAAAATAGCCGAGTTATTAAAGGAAGAAGGTTACCAAGAATTAGCCGAGCATCAAACGTGGAAGATTGAAGCGGGAGCAAAATATTTTACAACAAGAAACAATTCCTCTCTTATTGCTTTTGAGATACCAAGAAGTGGTTATAAAGGTTTTCAAATTGTGGCTTCACACTCGGATTCGCCGACTTTTAAACTAAAGGAAAAGGAAGAAATAATAGAGGGTGGTAAATATACTAGGATCAATGTGGAAGGTTATGGCGGAATGATTGTTTCGGCTTGGTTTGATCGACCTTTAAGCGTAGCTGGTAGGATTGTTACAGCAAAAGATAACCAAGTAACTGTTTCTTATGTAGATATTAACCGTGATTTAATGATGATTCCTAATCTAGCCATTCATATGAACCGGGATGTAAATAATGGTTATAAATATAACCTTAAAAAAGATTTAATTCCTGTGATTGGCAGTGAGGCAACTAGTGGTGATTTACTAAAAGAATTAGCCAGTCTTGCTAAGGTATCGCCTCTTGATATTGTTGGAAAAGATTTGTATCTTTATAACCGGGAAGAAGGAAAAGTTTGGGGTGCCAGAAATGAGTATTTTTCAGCGCCAAGAATCGATAACTTGGAATGTGCTTATACAACACTTTTAGGGTTTTTAAAAGCAAAAAAGCAAAACATTAGCTTGTACTGTGTTTTTGATAATGAGGAAGTAGGAAGTGCTACAAAACAAGGAGCAGGCTCCACCTTTTTAGCAGATGTTTTAACCAGGATAACAATAGCCCTTGGTTTAAGCAAAGAAGAAGAACTACGGATGCTTGCCGATAGTTTTATGGTTTCTGCTGATAATGCCCACGCTCTTCACCCTAATTATCCAGAAAAAGCGGATACCACGAATAGGGTTTACTTAAATGAAGGAATTGTAATTAAACATAATGCCAACCAAAAATATACGACCGACGGGGTATCAAGAGGAATTTTCAAAGGGATTATGAATCAAGCAAAAATTAAAGTTCAAGATTATGCCAACCCTTCGGATATGCCTGGGGGCTCCACCCTTGGTAATATTTCTAATACGAAAGTTTCGCTTAATACCATTGATATTGGCCTGCCACAATTAGCCATGCATTCGCCTTATGAGAGCGCTGGTGTAGCGGATGTAAAAACTATGATAGAGGCAATGAAAGCTTTCTTTGAAACACAAGTTTGTCACAAAAGTAACAATGATTACAATATATCAATGTTCTTGTGTTAAATTATATCAATTGACAAAAAACTAGTCGCTATGTAATATTAGTTGATATAGTAAATGGCAAAAAGGAGGATACATATGAAGAGAGCAAAAAGAATATTTAGTCTATTAGTTGTGTTTGTTTTACTTATGACTGGCGTTGTTGCTTGTGGTAATAAAAATGGCGCTTCAGAAAAAGGCAAAGAGGACACATTTAAAATTGGAAGTATTGGACCTGTCACAGGAGCAGCTGCAGTTTATGGAGCAGCGGTAAAAAATGGTGCACAATTAGCAGTAGATGAAATTAATGCTGATGGCGGCATTAATGGAAAGCAGATTGAATATAAATTTGAAGATGATGTAAATGATGCGGAAAAAGCAGTTAATGCTTATAACACTTTAAAAGATTGGGGTATGCAAATGCTGATGGGAACCGTTACCTCAACACCATGTATCGCAGTTCAATCAGAAGCACTTAATGATAATATGTTTTTACTAACCCCTTCAGGAACAGCAATTAAATGTATCGAAGGTGCTAACGCCTTTCGTCTTTGCTTTTCTGATCCCGCTCAAGGTACCAAGTCAGCCGAATATATTGGCGAACACCAGATAGGTAAAAAAATCGCAATTATTTATGATAGCTCGGATGCTTATTCAAAAGGTATTTATGAAAACTTCACAAAAGAAGCTAAGAATCAAGGACTTGAAGTAGTTTCAGCTGAAGCTTTTACTGAAGATAACAATAAGGATTTTAAAGTACAATTACAAAAAGCAAAAGATGCTGATGCGGATGTGCTTTTCCTTCCTATTTACTACACAGAAGCTTCTCTTATTCTTAAACAAGCAGATGATATGGAGTTTGCACCAGCAATCTTTGGTTGCGATGGTCTTGATGGCCTTCTTACGCTAGAGGGATTTGATAAATCTCTTGCTGAAGGCGTAATGCTTCTTACTCCTTTTGCAGCAAATGCTGAAGATGAAGCAACACAAAACTTTGTAACAGCATTTAAGGATGCTAATGATGGACAAGTTCCTATTCAATTTGCAGCAGATGCTTATGACGCAATTTATGCCATTAAGCTAGCAGCAGAAAACGGTGAGATTACACCGGAGATGAATGCATCAGACATTTGTGATAAATTAGCAGATTCTATGACAAAAATTGAACTTCCAGGTCTTACAGGAGACACAAAATGGGAAAAAGATGGTGAGCCTAACAAAGAACCTAAGGCAGTAGTTGTAGAAAATGGTGAATATAAAATGATGTAATATTTTGAACCGGTTGAGAAGTTTTTAAAACTTTTTACCCGGTTCAGTATTTTTTAATCATAAAAAGGAGACCTGAATATGAGTTTTATTTCTTATTTAATCAATGGCATTAGTCTTGGCAGTGTCTATGCTATTATTGCATTAGGTTATACCATGGTATATGGTATTGCGAAAATGTTAAACTTTGCCCATGGAGACGTTATCATGATCGGTGGTTACGTGGTACTAATTGCAGTTTCAGGATTTGGTTTAAGTCCAGTTCTAGCCGTAGTCTTATCGATGGTAATTTGTACTTTACTAGGAATGGGAATTGAAAAGGTGGCTTATAAACCTCTTCGTAATGCAACTTCTCCCTTAGCCGTTTTAATAACCGCAATTGGTGTTAGTTATTTCTTACAAAACATTGCTCTTATCTTCTTTGGCGCTGAGGCAAAAACTTTCCCTGACATTATTAAACTACCAGCCCTTAAATTAGCTGGCGGCGAACTTACAATCACTGGAACGACGATAGTAACAATCATCACTAGTGTTGTCATCGTGGTTGCTTTATCCTTATTTGTTAATAAAAGCAAACCAGGAAAAGCGATGAAAGCCGTCTCAGAAGACCGTGGTGCTGCTCAGTTAATGGGAATTAATGTAAATGCTACGATTTCACTTACCTTTGCCATTGGCTCAGGACTCGCAGCAATAGCCGGAGTGCTGTTATGTGCAGCTTATCCATCCCTTACTCCTTATACGGGAGCTATGCCGGGAATTAAGGCCTTTACAGCCGCTGTATTTGGTGGAATTGGATCCATTCCAGGAGCCATGATTGGTGGTATTTTATTAGGCGTAATCGAAATCCTGGGAAAGGCTTATATCTCTTCTCAAGTAGCTGATGCCATCGTATTTTCCGTACTGATTATTGTATTGCTTGTTAAACCAACGGGTCTATTTGGTAAAAACATTCAGGAAAAAGTTTAAGGTGGGTGAGACAAATGAAAAAAATGAAGAAGTTTCAATTAAATAAAAACAAAAAAAATAATTTTCTTACTTATGGAATGATTATTGTGGTTTACATTATTATGCAAACCCTCTTGTCAACAGGAAATGTCTCAAGCCTTTTAGGAGGACTTTTGGTTCCTCTTTGTATGTATGCAATAGCTGCTGTTTCTCTAAATCTAGTAGTAGGTTTTTCCGGAGAGTTAAGCCTTGGTCAAGCAGGATTTATGTGTGTTGGTGCTTATTCATCGGCCTTATTTTCTAATCTTGTAGGTGACGCAATGCCAGCTGGCATACGTTTCTTCTGTGCTATTATTATTGGCGCATTAGTAGCCGGAATCTTTGGTATTTTAATTGGTATTCCAGTTCTACGTTTAAAAGGTGATTATCTGGCTATCGTAACCTTAGCTTTTGGTGAAATTATTAAAAACTTAATCAACGTTGTCACCTTAGGAAAAGATAAAGCAGGACTCCATCTTTCTTTTACTAGTTCAGCGGGTTTAAATATGGATGATAGTGGCGAAGTAATTATAGACGGAGCACTTGGTATTACGGGAACACCAAGAGATGCCAACTTTACCATTGGTGTAATTTTGCTACTAATTACGGTGGCGGTTGTTTTAAACTTGGTTCATTCAAGAAGTGGACGAGCAATTACTGCTATTAGAGACAATCGAATTGCTGCAGAATCGATTGGTCTTAATATTACTAAGTACAAACTAATGGCTTTTGCTATTTCAACGACCCTAGCTGGGATGGCCGGCGTTTTATATGCCCACAACTTGTCTTCTTTGACTGTTAAGATTTTTAACTACAATACTTCGATTTTAATTTTGGTTTTTGTTGTTCTTGGCGGAATTGGTAATATTAGAGGTTCTATTATTGCCGCCGTAGTTTTAACCGCATTACCAGAATTACTTCGTGAATTATCTACTTATAGAATGCTCATTTATGCTATCCTATTAATTGCCATGATGCTATTTAACTGGGCACCGGCGGCAATTAATTTTAGAGAACGAGTAGCAGCAAAAATAAAAGCAAAGAAAAAGAATCAAAAGGAGGCAGCATAGATGGAAGAGTTATATACCTTAGAAGTTCGAAATTTGTGTATCTCCTTTGGTGGTTTACAGGCAGTAGACCGTTTTGATATGAAAGTAAAAGAAGGAGAACTTTATGGTCTGATTGGCCCAAATGGTGCGGGAAAAACTACTATTTTCAACCTTTTAACTGGGGTTTACAAACCAGATGAAGGCATTGTAAAATTAGCAGGTAAGGATATTACTGGACTTAAAACTATGAATATTAATAAGGCTGGTATTGCGAGAACTTTTCAAAATATTCGTTTATTTAAAGAAATGACGGTTCTTGACAATGTTAAAACTGGTCTTCATAATAAATATAAATACAGTACTTTAACGGGGATCTTAAGACTTCCAGGTTTTCGCAAAAAAGAAAAAGAAATGACGGATGAAGCCAAAGAAATCTTAAAAGTCTTTGATTTGGATCAAGAGCAAGATCTTTTAGCAGGAAACTTACCTTATGGAAAACAAAGAAAACTAGAGATTGCTAGAGCTCTAGCAACGGGCCCGAAACTATTACTATTAGACGAACCAGCAGCAGGTATGAATCCTAATGAAACCCTTGAATTAATGGATACTATTCGCTTTGTACGTGATCATTTTAAAATCACCATCTTATTAATTGAGCATGATATGAAGCTAGTTAGTGGAATCTGTGAAGAATTAACAGTATTGAATTTTGGACAAGTATTAACCTCAGGCAAAACAACAGAAGTATTACATGACCCTGAAGTTATTAAAGCATACTTAGGGGAATAAGGAGGTTATTATTTATGGCAATGCTTGAAGTAAAAGATATAGATGTGTATTATGGAATGATACAAGCCCTTAGAAAGGTGTCATTTGAAGTAAATCAAGGAGAAGTAGTTGCTCTTATCGGTGCTAATGGAGCGGGTAAAACAACGATTCTTCATACCACTACAGGACTTTTAAAGGCCAAAGAAGGTAGTGTTACTTTTGAAGGAGTAGACATTACTAAAATGCCTGCTCATAAGATCGTGGAAATGGGCATTGCCCATGTTCCTGAAGGCAGAAGAGTTTTTGCTGATTTAAATGTTTACGAAAATCTTTTAATGGGTGCTTATACGAGAAAAGATAAAAAAGAAATAGCCGATGGAATCGAAGAAGTTTATAAAAGGTTCCCTAGACTGCGAGAGAGAAAAACCCAAAGAGCGGGAACCTTATCAGGTGGAGAACAACAAATGCTAGCTATGGGTAGAGCACTAATGAGTAAACCTAAAATGATATTAATGGACGAACCATCCATGGGGCTATCGCCTATTTTTGTAAATGAAATTTTTAAAATTATTCAAGATGTAAGTGCTCAAGGAACGACGGTTTTATTAGTTGAGCAAAATGCCAAAAAAGCACTTTCTATTGCGGACCGAGCTTATGTACTAGAAACAGGAAAAGTAGTTTTAAGCGGGGACGCGAAAACATTAATGAATGATGATTCAATCAAAAAAGCTTATTTAGGGGAATAGAAGAGGAGGTAGGAATGGATAACATTGTAATAACTATCGCAAGAGAGTATGGTAGTGGGGGAAGAACCATTGGCAAAATGGTAGCAAAGTCTTTGAACATTCCTTTTTATGATCGAGAGATTTTACGAATTGCATCCGATATTAGTGGGATTTCGGAACAACTTTTTGGTCAAGCAGATGAAAAGTTAAGAGGTAGCCATTTGTTTAATATCCAAAAAAATGTATACGATGGTAGTTTAATTTCACCAGATTCAGATGACTATACTTCTACTAGAAATTTGTTTAATTTTCAGGCAAAAGTGATCAAAGGATTGGCAGAAACCGAGTCTTGTGTTATTGTAGGTAGGTGTGCTGATTTTATTTTGAAAGATTATGACAATGCAATGAGCGTTTTTATTTATGCAGATGAAGAATTTAACTTTCAAAGAGCTATGGAGCGAAACTCCATGACGGAATCAGAGATGCGTAAATTTATTGCTAAGCGCAATAAATATAGAGGCGATTATTACAAACATTACACAGGTAATGAATGGTGGGATGCGAGAAATTATGATTTGTGTCTAAATAGCGGCAGACTAGGATTTGACAAGTGCGAAGAAGCCATTCTTGCCTATAGGAAATTACGGTATGATTTATGAGTGATGCAATCAAAATTATGACAAAAGAAGATTTCCTGTTAAATATTCCTAAAAGTAATAAGGAAAGAAGAAGACTAGATTTATCCCTTAGAAATACGGATAACTGCAAGGTGGAATTATTACCTAATAGTCTGGTAGGAAACTTTTTAATCCCAGATAAGAAGAATTTAACAGAAAATGAAGCTTTGATGGGGTTCTATGTTACCAAAGATGAAATTATCTTGATTGGTGAAAAATTTGAAAATAGAAAACAGTTTATAAAATATGAAGAGGAGGTTTCCCAAGAAGGGAGAGCTCCTATTCGAGTGCTTTTTGATTTAATGGAATTTATAATTAAAGATGACACTTTGTTTTTGCAAAACTATGAGTTAAGACTTTCTGACATAGAAGAAGAATTAATCAACCGAGAAACAAAAGAATTTGATAAGAAGATTTTAAAAGTTCGTAAGGAACTTCTTGCTCTGCAATCTTACTATCAACAGCTAACAGATATGGCTGATACGATTGTAGAAGATGATTACAACATGGTAGATGAAAATCAAGAACGTCTTTATAATATTTACGCAAAGAAAACAGATCGGCTTTTTGATCATGTCAATCGATTAAAAGAGTACACGATGCAACTTAGTGAACTTCATCAATCGCAGATTGATATTAGACAAAATGAAATTATGAAAGTGCTAACGGTGGTTACAACTCTTGTTATGCCACTAACGCTTATTACCGGTTGGTATGGCATGAATTTTCGTAGGATGCCAGAATTAGAAAGCGATTATGGTTATGTAGTTATTATCGTTATTAGTATTATCGTACTATTAGTAGAGGTATGGTATTTTAAAATAAAGGATTGGTTTAATTAAATGCAAATTTTTTTAGTACGTCACGGCGAAACAAATTGGA
>DXHJ01000075.1 GCA_019113475.1 Candidatus Dorea intestinavium
TTGTACTGCTTTTCACATCCTCTTGCTAGATTAGAGCATACTGCTGATAGTTCACCAATGGATAGCTTTTGCATATCTTCATCAATTACTATCTTCTCTTTGGGCTTTTGTTTCTTTTCTTCCTCTTTCCCATTTGCTTCAAACTCAGACCTTGGCGCCCCACAAAGTGGACAGGTCCAATCATCTGGCAATTGTTCAAATGGTAGGGCTTGTTTATGGTCATCATACACATAGCCGCAGACTCTACAAACATACTTCATAATCTACCTCCTTACCCTTTTAACGGACTACTAAATCCTGTCTACTACCATCTTATCTTACCCTCCAGGTCTTTACAAGATGAGAAAATAAGGAGTTTTAGAGAAACAATTCATTTTTCTTTCTCTCTTTAAAAGCTTCTTGCATTTTCGTGGCTGCTGCCGCTAAGACTTCTTCCGGTACAAATCTAGCCGCAAAAGGACAAACGGTAATACAACGCATACAAGCGATACAATGATCTTTTTGCGTTTCTGTTAGTCTATTAGGATCTATCGCACCAACGGGACATTCTCTAGCGCAAATACCACACCTTGAACAGTTTTCGTTTACCTCCGGGAAAAATGGTAAAAGTTTAATCTCACAGTACTTCTCATTTCCCGGTACCACTACGGGCGAAAACTCTTCTGCTTTTATCTTCCTGTTAATTTCTTTCGCAAAGTCTTTTATTTCACTTATATCCCTATTATCAGGCCTTCCACTAGCAAATTGGTGCATTATGGAATGCTCACTCACTCCTGCGATAGCAGCAAAAGGCCTAAAACCAGCAGTGCTAGCTATGCTTTTTAATTCAATTAGGGTATCTTCATAGGCTCGATTACCATAAGAACAAAGCAAAATTGCTTTTGCTCCATTTCCCTGCATTTCCCTAAGTCTTAAAGCCGCGACTTCCGGCACTCTGCCGCCAAAAGAAGGAACTGCAATTAGGCAAAGGTCTTCTGTATTAAACTGATACCTGGAAAAATCCTTGTCTCTATCTAAAAGGCTAATTTCTTCTTTTTCACCTGCAAATTCATCTATCGCTAATGTTGCTAGCTTCTTCGTGCCACCAGTGGGACTAAAAATAATACTATAAATCTTCATTTTTTAGTTGATCTCCTTCTTATCTAACCTAACTCGGGATATTCTTTTAACGCCTTAGCGATTTGTTCTAAAAATCGCTCTCCATACTTAAGATACTTATTTTCTCCGACCCCAAATACTGTCAACATCTCACTTTTTTTAGTGGGGACTTTAACCGCCATATCAATCAAGGTCTTATCACTAAAAACAATATAAGGCGGCAGATTTTCTTCCCTGGCAATTTCTAGTCGCAGAGCTCTTAACTTATCAAACAGTTTAAAGCCAGCTGATGTAAGTGCTTCTGTCCCTTTGGCAGTTTTCTTCGTCTTCTCTGGCCTACTGGGGAGTTTGTCCTCAGCAGTTATTTTTACTAACACCTTAGTATCTGGCTTTTTTAACTCAGAAATATCACCAAGCTTAATCACTTGATAGTCTCCCACTAGAAGATATTCTTCTAAGATAAGTTCATCTAATAAACGTCTTAGTAGCTTCTTATTCACTTTAGAAAGAACGCCATAGGAGTGATAACCTGTCGCTCCAACTTCTTTTAACCTTGCTGTTTTAGCTCCTGCAAGTGTATCAATAATGATGGTCTTACCATATCTACTCTTCGTCTCATAAACACAGTTAATCATCTTTTTAGCTGCATCCGTCATATCTAATGTTTCAAACTCACGCAAGCAATTGCCACAATCTTCACAAGGCTTTTCGGGCTTCTCGCCAAAATACAAAAGAATATAGTTGCGCAAGCAATCTGTCGTATAGCAATATCTTTCCATGATCTGCAAGCGCTTTACATCTCGTTCTCTAACCGTCTCCCGGTCGCTAGTATCCATATCGGACATTTCTTTGTGTTCTAGTAAAAATCTATTAATCGCTATATCCTGAGTGGAAAACAAAAGGATGCATTTTGCCTCTAGGCCATCTCTTCCTGCTCTACCTGCTTCTTGATAATAATTTTCCATACTTTGTGGCATATTATAGTGAATAACAAAGCGCACGTTGGATTTATCAATACCCATACCAAAGGCATTGGTTGCCACAACAATACTCGTATAATCAAAGACGAAATCATCTTGCATCTTCTTTCTTTGGGCCTGACTCATTCCGGCGTGATATTTAGCTACCGAGACTTTTCTTCTTTTAAGTAATTCATAAACCTTATCCACATTCTTTCTGGTTGCACAATAGATTATCCCACTATCATCTGGATGTTTTGCCAGATAATCAACAATATACTGCTCCTTATTGTGAGGCTTCTCCACTTGAAAAGATAAATTTTCTCGGTCAAAACTTGTCACTAATACATAGGGCTTGTTTAGCCCCAGGGTACAAACAATGTCTTCTCGTACCGTTTCCGTCGCAGTGGCAGTAAAGGCACTTAAAATTGGTCTTTTATTTAGCTTCTTAACAAACTCTACAATCTTCATATAGCTAGGCCTAAAATCTTGCCCCCACTGGGAGATGCAATGAGCCTCATCTACCGTCACCATAGATACGGATATGCTTTTTGCTAAATCTAGAAAGCCATCTGTTTCCAGACGTTCTGGTGCCACGTAGATGATTTTATACAACCCCTTTTTGGCCTTTTTAATAGTTTGTGCATAAGCTTTCTCAGAAAGAGCACTGTTAATAAAAGCAGCCGTTACCCCTACTTCATTTAAGGCTTTTACCTGATCTTGCATTAAAGATATTAGAGGTGATATGACCACTGTTATTCCTGGTAGCAGCATGGCTGGTATCTGATAGCATACCGATTTACCAGCGCCTGTTGGCATAACCGCAAAGGCATCTCTTCCTGATAAAATACTTTCAATAACTTCTTTTTGTCCTGCTCTAAAGGAATCATAACCAAACAAAACTTTTAAAGCTTCTTCTGGGGTCTGATATTTTTTCTCTTTTACTGGAATACTTTCCATCACAGGATTTTCTTCTATTTCTTCTATTTCTTCATAATCCTCTGCCATTGCAAAGA
Source organism: Candidatus Dorea intestinavium (assembly GCA_019113475.1). Lineage (GTDB taxonomy): Bacteria > Bacillota > Clostridia > Lachnospirales > Lachnospiraceae > Aequitasia > Aequitasia intestinavium. Next base: position 3,074 of record DXHJ01000075.1, read on the forward strand.
GATTGTCCCAGGAAGAATCATTATCCATTTTTGCCACCTATAAATGCCTTTCTATTTACTTTTTATAAACACGTACTCATTCTCACTAGACTCTTTTGGTGAAAAGGCAAAGTCTAATCCCTTAAACTCTTTTGCCTCTTCCACACTTTTAGCATTAGTCGTTGCTAAAAAGCGCACCATCTCGCCTCTTGCCATCTTCGCAATAGTAGCTCTTTGCACTAGTTTTCCCTTTACTTCTTGCGCAAAGACGCAGGTGATAAACTGATCTTTTTTAGTTAAATAGGATTCAATATTTCTTGAGTACTCTTTGGAAGCCAAATTTAAAATCACCTGATCACCTTTTGTTAATTCCTGATAAAGACTATCTCCCCAAAAATCATAGAGGTTCCTGCTGCCCCTTATACTAGCTTTAGCTTGCATTTCTAGACGATATGGCACCACCCCATCCATAGGACGTAGTATTCCATAAAAGCCTGAAAGAATACGCAAATGCTCTTGTAACCACGCCAGGGAATTTTCTTCCATAACGCTTGGTGCCATATATTGATACTGAATACCTTCAAAACTTAAGATGGCCGGCGAGGCATTCTTTTCTAAATCCATGGTTCTAAGGCGTTCATAATTTTCAGTTGCCAATTTATCACTACATTTCCAAAGATTTTTAAGTTCCTCATAAGATAAGCTCTTTAAAAACTCCATAATCGTCGTGGTTTTATCTAGAAATACAGGCATGTCACTAGGACCAATCATCTCTTCTACCCTCATAGTTTTAGCTGGTGATATAATAATGCGCATTTACTTATTCTCCCTTTTATAAAATAATTCTATTATATCTCATACGATCAAATGAGCTGTTGCCTTTTAGTATACCAATAAACCCAACACTCCTACAAATAATTTGACAAAATAGTTAATTCTAGCTATAATAATATTACCTATCAGGTAATATTATTATAGGAGGACTTGAGTGAAAGTAACATACCAAAACAATAAAGTTCAACTCCAATGCACAAATATGAAAACTGCAATGAAATTATTTGGTGGCGACAAGGCATTAGCTATAAAGCTATTAGCACGGATTAATCAGCTAGAAAGCGCGGACGTTATTAGGGATATTATCTTAACTCCTCCTTTAAGATTTCACAATCTAGAAGGAAATATGGAGGGATATTTCGCTATTGATGTTAAAACCAAAAGAGAACCTTGGCGAATTGTTTTACAACCACTAGATGAAAATGAGCAACCATATAATCCCTGTAATATTGATGAAATATCAGGTGTTGTGAGAATTATTGAAATAAGGGAGGTAAGCAAACATTATGAGTAATTATATAGAATATAATGATAAAATAGCTTTTCATCCTGGATATTATATTAAAGAAATAGTTGATGAAAGTGGTTTAACGCAAGAAGATTTTGCCAAAAGGCTAGATACCACACCAAAAAACTTAAGTATAATAATTCGAGGCGAACAAAGCTTGTCACGAGAGATGGCAATGAAACTATCTAGAATGTTAGGAACAAGTGTCGAATATTGGCTCAACATCCAAAACAAATTTGATTCTAGAATTGCGGAATTTGATTCCGATAAAGAATTGATAATTGAACGAGAGATATTTAAGTATATTGATTACACGTATTTTAAACAAAATTTTAATTTTCCTGATTTACCACGAAATATTAATGAACAGATAAAATTCCTGCGAGAATTCTTGAATATTGCAACATTAAATGTTTTAAAAAATCGAGACTTAGCTGTACACTTTAGAAGTTCTTCAGTAACACCGAGTATTTCAAATGTGATTACCTCCAATACCATGGTGCAAATTGCTATTAATAGAACACTTCATACAGATACTGCAAAATTTAACAAAAAAAGATTTAAAGAAGCTGTTAATTACGCATTATCCTTAACTACCGCTCATGAAGAGTTTCTCCCCTTAATAAAGAAAAAGTTTCTTGAAGCAGGCGTAGTTTTTATCGTGCTTCCTCATCTCAAAAATTCAGGAATAAACGGTGCAACCAAAAAAGTAGGCGACAAGATTATGCTTATGGTTAGTGACAGACGTGCTTACTCAGATACTTTTTGGTTCACTTTATTTCATGAAATTGGACACATTATTAACGGAGATTATGGATTAACTTTTTCAAATGAAGATGGTGCCGATTTGTATGCACAGAACATGCTAATTCCTGCAGATGCATATAGTCATTTTTTAAGTAATGGCGATTATTCTGAAGCAGCAATTAGAAAGTTTGCAAAAGATATTAATAGAGATCCAGGCATTGTTTTAGGTAGATTACAAAATGATGGAAAAATCCCTTATACTGATATCCTGTTGACTAAAGCATTAAAACACAAATATAAGATTATCATAGACTAAAATCATGGTTTCGCTTTAAACGAAAAGAAAGATTCAGCTGTCATCGTAGCTGAATCTTTCTTTTCGTTATTTATCTTAGTATAACTTTGCTCCTGCTGGAATTCTTTGATCGAGCATTAAGAGGTTAAGTACTTCTTTTCCTTCTACTTCATGAACAGCAGAAAGTAGCATACCACAAGAATCAATGCCCATCATCGCTCTTGGTGGTAAGTTTGTAATAGCCACACAAGTCTTGCCCACAAGTTCTTCTGGTTCATAGTATTCGTGTATTCCACTTAAGATCACACGGTCGGTACCAGTGCCATCATCAAGGATAAACTGTAACAGTTTTTTACTCTTTGGTACAGCAGTACATTCTTTTACTTTCACAACTCTAAAGTCAGATTTAGAGAAAGTATCAAAGTCAACCATTTCACTAAAGAGCGGTTCGATTGTTACATTAGAAAAATCAATCTTTTCTTCTACTTCTTTCGTTTCTACCGTCTTAGTAACTGCCGCACTCGTTGTTTTTGTGCTACCAAGAGATTTCATCGTTGGGAATAGTAGGACGTCTCTAATTGCTTGGGCATTTGTTAGTAGCATACACATTCTATCGATGCCATAACCAATACCGCCTGTTGGTGGCATACCAATTTCTAGGGCATTTAAGAAATCTTCATCGGTGGTGTTCGCTTCTTCATCCCCTTGTGCTAAGAGTTCTTCTTGCGCCTTAAAACGTTCTCTTTGATCAATTGGGTCATTAAGCTCTGAATAAGCATTAGC
>DXHJ01000076.1 GCA_019113475.1 Candidatus Dorea intestinavium
CTTGCCTCCTAAAGTACATAAGAACCGTGGGACACACGGGGATAGCTCGCTGATACTTGCACCAATAGGTGCATTGAACGAGAAGCCCTCATCTCTAAGTTTTAGAACGTAGATGATGGGAGTATGTCACATAAGAGACTTCTGATAAGATAAATAAGCGTAGCTAAGAATAAAAATCCTACCACTACTGGGAGAAAATAAGGAGAAAGGTCTTTAGCAAAAGCATTATTAATGGTTAAATAACAAAAGATGGACACAACTAATAATTTCATGGTTACAATTAAGTCTTTTGTTATCCCATCAAGATAAGTTTTGTTTTTAGGCGTAACCTCCCTAGGAAGAGACCAGAGGGCAGGATTTTTTTCGATAACAGCAAAGAAAAGATAAAAAACCAGAGCTAAAATAGGTAAAAAGAAAATGGTCCATTTAGGATCTAGCCTGGTTATTTTACCGGCACCATCGTAATGACCAGGAATGCGACTGGGAATATGGGGCCAATAAATAATTAAAAAAAGACAAGTTCCAATTAAAAATAAAAGAGCAAGAATCGTTACTACTTGCTGATATTTTGTTCGTTTTTTGCTCATCATAACCTCCTAGTTTCTACGACCTTAAGTTTAAGGTATAAAAAGACTCTCCTTACTAAAATCTAGCAAGAAGAGTACGATTATTTTACTTCGATATTCTTATCTTAACTCTTTACCATCTTGGTAAGCAAGGCCCACTTTTTCTCCCATTTTATAATAAAAATTATTAATAGGATCAAAGATAATCGGACTAAATTTAGTTGGGTCAACACCGCCATTCTCATTTAAGATACTTTCATCGGCATTCACATTTACAATTTCACTTACTAAAATATGTGAGTCTTCATCATAACTAATCATTTTACATTCCAGTGCCATTGGTAATTCAGCAATTAAAGGTGCATCGACAAATTCGGATTTCTCTTCATGAAAACCAGCTTTGGCAAATTTATCAGGCACATTATTTCCTGAGACAATTCCTACGTAATCACAAGCGACAAGATGAGCCTCGTCACCAACGCTAAGGGTAAAATCCTTACGCGCCCTAATGTTTTTCACACTTTTATGACCAGGGCTTAGGCAAAGAGAAATCTTGTTAGATCCGCTAATGCCAACCCACGCAGCATTCATAGCATTAGGTACGTTGTTTTCATCATAACTTGCAACAATCATGACAGGTTGTGGATAAGAATATGGTTTTGCTCCAAAATTTTTTCTCATAATAGAACCTCCTTCTACTAGGACACTATAACACTATAATCTGGTATTGCCAAATAATAGAAGAAAGATTATTGATTTTGTTCTTTTTGGCGTTCTCTTTCTAGGTACCGCTCATAATCATTTAAAAGCAGGTAATAAGTCTCTTGGTTCTTTTTTCTAGTATCTTTTGCGGCGATAAAGCCAAGTAGTCCCATGAGAGTAACGAATACGCCAGCGAAGATGAAACCTGATTCAATATTGGCATAGTTAACAAGTAGAGGATCTAAAATTATTAAGAATAGCCCCACTAAAAGGACGCCAAAAAAACCTCTTACGTTGCTAGGAGTTAATCCTTTCCTTGTTTCTATTAATAATTCATAGCGTTTGTCAAAAGCAAAGCCACAATGAGGGCAGTTCACACTGTTTTCCGCTACATATTGGCTACAACCTAAACATTCTTTGGTTATACCATTTCTGTAAGCCAAGTCTTCAAAGTTCCCACTTTCTAAATCTTTTTCAATTAGAGCACCACAATTAGGACAATTATCGGTTCGATTACTTATTTCTTCATTACAGGTTGGACATGTTACTAAAGCCATAGCATTCACCTACCTTCCAAATCACGACAGAGGGACAAAAACATTATAAAAACAAAACTTATGTTTAAAGTTTAGCATAATAATAAAAGTCTTAAAAGAAAAAATTCTAATAATAAAAAATACCGTAAATCAACATTTAAATGTGATCCGGTATTTAAGCAATTTATTAGCGGTTAATCCCAATCGTCATAGGGTTTATTTTGATCCTTATTTTGCCAATCATCAAAATCTTTTACAGCACTATACTCTCTTTTTATTATAGCCCCATGGTTTAAGTATTTGTCATATTTATTTTGCAACCTAGCTTGTTGGTTAATATTAGCAATACCACAAGCACTTAAAAAAACCGCTAGAAGAATAGTCAGTGCAACAATTTTAAGGGTACGAACAGTTAAGTTTTTTTCTTTCATAAGGTAAATCTTCTTTCTCTTGTTTATTTATTAACACAATGTATAAATAGTAGCACATAAAGAAATAGTTTTAAAGGGAAAAAGAAGCAAAAAAGAAGCAGAGTAGTAAATTAAGGTGAAGAGAAAGTAAAAATAAGCAATAAAAAATACCGTAAATCAACGCTTAAACGTGACACGGTACTTAGGAACTTAATGTAAATGCGGAAGATGGGACTTGAACCCACACGAGCGCAATGCTCACAAGATCCTTAGTCTTGCTCGTCTGCCAGTTCCGACACTTCCTGAGTCGATATAATATCAATCCCTTTAACACCTTGTAAATACTGAGTTTCTAACGATGTCAAATCTGAGCGATTTTAACATGATAAGATTTTTCTCTGCTTTACGTGCAAGATTCTGTTGTTTTAATTGGTTACAAAACCATTATATCTCAAGGCGAAAAATATGGCAAGTGTGGCTATTTTTACCATTGGCACGAGTAACACCCACAAAAAAATAGTATTATTCATGCCTTATGATATTACCCTTACAATTCCTTGCCTATTATAGTTAAATGCCGATTTGCCCCTTTAAAAGTGACGTACAACCATAAATCTCAACATTACAGAGGTGTCAACTATCTATCTCTAGTAAACATTAAACTAAAACAACCATACTGAGATTGTTCATCTTCAATGGCTGCGATTTTATCCTTAATACTTTCAATTCTTTTTTCTAAGTAACTATATGCTTGTGATGTGGTCGTAAATTCAGTTTCGACCTTGCGCATAAGATCAATATCATTCGCCACTGCTTCAAGGACATCAAGACAAGTTAATAGCAAATTTCTATTGTACTCTATTTTGTCATACCCGCCATCACTATTTAAATCGTTTTCGTCCAAAAAAACGCTATATTCTTCATCGCTAAAATATTCTTTATTTCCTAGTTCTAACTTTAATCTTTCTAAGTTTGTCATTTTATACCTGCCTTTCGTTCTAATAAACTTTTACTGTTTCCCAATGATTGTGGCGCAAAAAGTCCAAGTTGCCCTTTACCTCTCCAAGCCAAACCATGTATTCTTGCCTTTCAAAACAATAGGCGGTCTTTACAATTTCAACAGTATCTTCACCATCATCACCCATTACCCAATCAAAAACTCGTTCACCAACTTTAGGATAAACACCATCAGGGTTAGGATAATACTTTCTCATACATTCCTTTTTCTCACTGTTATCACTTTTAACATCTGCTATATAAACTATATTCATTTTGTTCCCTCTCTTTTTTTTATTTTTTGCATTAAAAAAGACAGAGAGTAGTTAACCCTCTGCCTAGATAATTAATCGTTTATTAAATATACTGTTTCGCCTAAAAACCATACTGAATCATAATTTGAATAACTCCATATTTCAACTTCGCCCTCTGCAGTCGTGGTTTTTGATTTATTTTTTGGACTTCCCCAGCTTGATTCTAATACATCTTCCTTACTGTCCCCTATTTTTGGTGGTACTCTGTTTGCTTCTTTTTCATTATATGCTATTTTTTGTTCCTCAAGTTCATCTTTTATAACTTTCAAATCTCCATTTTCTAACTCAAGAATTATTTGTCCAAACTGTGGTTCTAAAGAACCGCTCGCGTTCAATTGGAATGATATTCTATTATTATCTGTGCTAATATCTTTGAGTTGCCAATCTTCCAGTGAACTAGCATAATAACCATTTTTAGAGATGTACAAATAACTGTGTTTAGATTTTTTATCAAATCGCAATTCAATAGAAAACCCCTCTTTACGCCAGTCATTTTGCTTAGTATAATCGCCAAGGAATTTGCCATATTTTTCTTTAAACTCACTATACTCTTTTAATATTTCTTCCTGTTCATTAGTTTTGTTAACTATTCCATCAAGCACTCTCATGGCTTCATCATACTTAGAATCATAAATTACCAAGTCCCAAAATTCACGTTCTTTTTCTTTGTCTTGGGCTTTAGTTAATGTATCCCTCAATTCTTGTCTTTCTGTGGCAGATAAGTATGTAAATAATTTGTCTATATAATTGTTTACAGAGAGTTCTTGACCACTACTAGCTGAATTTTTTGCTCTATCAAATAGATTACTTACGGCAATAGGAACTAAATCCTTTGTTATATCATGTTCAGAAGCCACATCTAGATAATATCTTATATTATTAACTCCAAAAATACCATCTTGTGGAAATGTTTCTTTAGAGTACAACATCATCGCGTAACCTGACCTAGCCACCTCTAAGAGTTCTTTTGAATCTTTGTAATTATCTAGTTTTTCATAAACATTCTCCGCTTCTTGCCACTTATGTTTATACAATAACTCATTTGCTTCATTATAATTTATTTCTTGCTTGATTAGGATAAAAATAAGAAAACAAATTAATAACAATATAGCGGACACACAAAAAATATGAATTAATTTATCTTTTTTCTTCTTATGTTCAGCGATTGGAAATCCACAATTAGGACAATTATCTTCGTCTATATTTATTAGTGATTTGCATTCTGGACATTTTTTATTTTCTTCCATTATTTTTTTCTTTTTAGCTTTTTCTTCTAGTTTGTGCTTCTTTATTTTATCTTTTTCTGCTTTTTCTTGTAATCTCTTTGCCTCTTCCTGTATTCTTTTTTCGTCCTCTTGTTCTTTTTGGTATTTAGCGAAATCAAAATTACATGAAGGGCATATACGTGATTTATCACTTACTTCTTTCCCGCAGTTAGGACATTTTGTTAATGCCATTCCTTTTCCCCCTTTTGTTTTACTAGTTATTAAAATCATCATTACTAAAAAAATCTCTGTAAAAAGTAACAGGTATTGTTATGTCTTTTTCATTTGGAATATCTTTTTTTATGACGAAAACACCTGTGAGCTTGTCAAAGTCCCCTACCTTAATACTATCAATTTCAGAGCCAACAAAGGTGAAATAAGCATCATATGTTGAATTAGCATTTAGCTTGTGTTCTCCGTTTAAAGATTTGAGTGCCTTATCATCAAAATAAGTATCACTTAGCTTTAGTGAGATTGGACTGTTTAATTTATTTTCAACTTTAAGTTTAATATTACAATCTTCCCCTTTAGCAAACGTACCACCTAATACCGAGATAGATAAATTATTTTCATCATATAAGTATGGTAGTTTATCTTTATTGAAAACTAGAGATTTTTTGTTACACCCAACTAGTACTATTGTAACAAGAAAAAGCAATACAAGAATGGCTTCCTTTTTGATAAATCCTTTTTTCATCTCATTCCCTCTTTCCTATTAATTTCATTCTAATACAATATATTGATATTAACATATTAACATAGGACTTTAAAGGTCGAAAATTTTCTCTGTCTAGTTATAAAAAGAACACATAATAATTACTCTAACAATTATTAAAATAACAGCTATTAGTCCCATTCATCATATGACTTATCTGTATTTTTTTCTCTCCAGTTATTAAAATTTTTTACTGCATTGTATTCGTCCTCAGACATATCCTCACCCGATTGATATTTCTCGTAGCCACTTTCTAAATCTTGGTCGTACTTGCTACTACTCGAATCAGAATTTGAGCATGAACCTAACAGCCATATAAAGGCAATCATTATTACGAGTACAAGTCCTATGTTTCGCCCTGTATGGTCTTTTTGTGAATCATTCATTTTTATTTCCTCCCTCTCTTTAAATAATATTTTGTTTATATTTAATTATAGTCAATATATAGATATAGTCAATGAAAAGACAATTTCTTATGCTTTATATATAGAGGTGATGTAATGATTGACTATACTCCATTTTGGAAAACCATAAAAGATAAAGGTGTTAGCACGTATACACTAATCAACCGATACAATATTTCAAGTTCCACTTTAGACAGGTTGCGTAAAAGAAAGCCAATTAACACCACAACTATTAATGATTTATGTAGGATATTAGATTGTAAGGTTGAAGATATTATTGTTTATATACCATCAGACAAAGACTCACAGTTATGAGCGGAGATTAGTTTCTCTGCTTTTTTATCGGTGGGGTAAAAAGTAACCTCGTTTTGACCTATTTCCAAAAGAGGGGCATCAGGTAACCACCTGCACTCGCCCAAACTAATTAAAATAAGTCAAGATTCTTGCCAATTTCGAGCCAAATAGCACATTAAACAAGGTAGCCACCTAATATATAGGCATTTTTAGGCACTATTTACCCCCTAAAATACGCAAGATTAAGTAATCTTACGAAAAATAGCATATAAAATTTTCGTTTTATTCAGGTTCAAGCCAATCCAATAAATGTACGTTACTATCAAAAAGGTACATTTTTACAGAGTGCAATCTGTTTTTATTCGGGTTGTTATTGAGAATCATTATCAATATATAGTGTTTTGTTTCCATTTTTTTCACTAGATGTAGTATAGAATTGATTTTCAAATGCAAGTATTAAATGATAACCATTCTCATCTACTACACCCACACACTTTACTCCACTAAAGTGTTGTATTCTCGCCACTTAGTCGGACTTTTTCACTCTCAACATCGCTCACAATATCCGATTTCTCCATTATGGTTTCGATACTTATTGCGCCTAAATCTCGTAATGCTTTTAGGTTATTAATCATCTCAGTAGTAGCAACAGGCATACTGATGTTATAGACAACTTCTAGGCAGTTATCGTCACAAAGGTTAACACCTTGCATCTTTAGTATATGGGCGATAATCGCAAATCTCTGCTTAAAGCCACGATTGAGCCATTTCTTGTTCTCATCACTTAGCACGTTAGCCATGTGCATGAGTAGGCGCATACTGGTTTCAGATATATTACTGATTTCAGTTCCCGCATTAAAGATAGTAGGTACGCAACTAATGTCCGATAAAAATTGTTTTAGTTCATTTAGATACAAACGCACTGAGTTGTAATCCATTGTGGTAGATACAACTTTATAATCACCACTATCAAGATTCATTACATAGCCCATAGCGTCCGCAGGTATGGTACTTTCAATTCGTTGTCCAATTGCAACAGGCATTGGATTCAAACTGTTGGTATAAATAGCATCGCCAAATTTACTTAGTATGTCCTCTAATTCGTCCATAATTGGAATCATGTCAGTAAGTAGCGATTCGCCAAAATTGTAATCAGTGTCGCTAAAATTGTGATAGTGTATCGGTAAACCCGAAACATTGATTTTAGTTTCAACAAGATGGATTTCACCACCTGCATTACTCCAATTTTCAACGTAACCTTGATAATAAACATTGTAATAAGAGATGTTTGTATAGGCATCTGTCCAATGCTCAATAAAGGATAAGTATTCCCCTTTGTCGCTATAAACAGGATAGCAATCACAACTATCAAGGACTTTACTTTTAATTACATCTTCGTCAACAAAAACAACTTCATAAGCATCGCCAAATTTATTGACTCTATCAAGGATCATATAATCGGTGGTTTCATACTCGCCTTTTTTCGTAATATCTGTAAAGCGTTTCACCATTTCTTCGTGTCCCGATAATTGGACAGGTTTCCCTAATAGATAAGTATCATGAAAACGTAGCACTGTCTTAGCATAATTTAAGATAGTTTTAC
>DXHJ01000077.1 GCA_019113475.1 Candidatus Dorea intestinavium
ACGGAGCAAATTAGAGCGCTTGAAGGCATGAAAGAAATGGCAAAAGCTTACGGCTTTGATATTTCTGTTCCCGCAAAAGATGCAAAAGAAGCAGTACAATGGCTATATTTTGGTTATCTAGCAGCAATTAAGACACAAAATGGGGCAGCGATGAGTGTTGGTAGAATTTCTACTTTCCTAGATATTTACTTTACAAAAGATATAGAAAAAGGAATTTTAACGGAAGATGAAGCACAAGAATTAGTGGATCATTTGATCATGAAACTACGTATGGTTAAATTTGCTAGACCCGCTTCTTATAACGCACTATTTTCTGGAGATCCAGTTTGGGCAACTCTTGAAGTTGGTGGACAAGGAATTGATGGTAGAAGCATGGTAACAAAGAGTGATTTCCGTATTTTACATACCTTAGAAAATATGGGACCTGCTCCAGAACCAAACCTTACCGTTTTGTATGCAGAGGGTTTACCAGAAACCTTTAAAGAATATGCTTCTAAGATTTCTATTGATACTTCTTCTATTCAATATGAAAATGACGATGTTATGAGACCAGTTTGGGGCGATGATTATTCTATCTGCTGCTGTGTATCTGCCACCGAAACAGGCAAAGAAATTCAATTCTTCGGTGCTCGTGCAAACCTTGCTAAAGCTCTATTATATGCAATTAATGGTGGTGTGGATGAAAAATCTAAAGTACAAGTAGGACCGGATCTTGAACCAATTAGATCAGAATACTTAGATATTGAGGAAGTAAGTAAAAATTATGACACGGTTCTTGAATGGCTATCTAAGCTTTATGTAGATACTTTAAATATGATCCATTACTCTCATGACAAATATTATTATGAAGCAGCGGAAATGGCTTTAATTGATACCGATGTAAGAAGAACTTTTGCCACAGGTATTGCTGGATTCTCTCACGTAGTAGATTCCTTATCAGCGATTAAATATGCGAAAGTAAGAGTAATTAGAGACGAAGATGGTTTTGCTACTTCTTATGAACCAGAAGGTGATTTCCCCAGATATGGAAATGACGACGATCGAGCAGATGAGATTGCCGTAGAACTTTTAAAAGGTTTTATGAACAAACTGAAAAAGTGCAATACTTATCGCAACTCGGAACCAACAACTTCTATTTTAACCATTACTTCAAATGTAGTTTACGGAAAGGCAACGGGCTCTTTACCAGATGGTAGAAAAGCCGGAGAACCTTTAGCACCAGGAGCAAACCCATCTTATGGAGCGGAACAAAACGGGTTACTAGCTTCCTTAAATTCAGTAGCTAAACTACCTTATGAAGATGCTCTTGATGGCATTAGTAATACGCAAACGATTAGCCCGGGAGCTTTAGGACACTCGGAAGATGAAAGAAAAGAAAATCTTTCTCGGGTTTTAGATGGCTACTTTAGCCAAGGAGCCCACCACTTAAATGTTAACGTCTTTGGTACAGATAAGTTAATTGATGCGATGGAACATCCGGAAAAAGAAGAATATGCAAACTTTACCATTCGTGTATCTGGCTACGCGGTTAAGTTCATTGATTTAACAAAAGAACAACAGCTTGATGTTATTGCGAGAACTTGCCACACCACCATGTAAGAAAAAAAGAAAGGAGCAATCATTATGGCTAAGGGTTATGTACATTCACTAGAAAGTTTTGGTTCAGTAGATGGGCCAGGGGTTCGCTACGTCATCTTTTTATCAGGATGTCCGATGAGATGCATGTATTGTCATAATCCTGATACTTGGAATATGAAATCAGGTAAGCTTTATGATTCTCATGATTTAATTGAAAAAGCGTTACGCTTTAAAGGCTACTGGGGCAAAGAGGGCGGTATTACCGTTAGTGGTGGTGAACCGCTAATGCAAATTGACTTTTTAATTGCTCTCTTTAAAGAGGCCAAAGAAAAAGGCATTCATACCGCGCTTGATACTAGTGGTGCCCCTTTTACAAAAGCAGAACCGTTCTTTTTAAAATTTAAAGAACTAATGACTTATACGGACCTGGTTCTTTTGGATTTAAAACATATTGATGAAGAAAAGCATAAAGAACTTACTAAAAAGACCAATGTTAATATTTTGGAACTGGCAAGTTACTTATCAGAGATTAATAAGCCGGCTTGGATCCGTCATGTTTTAGTACCAGGAATTACCGATAACGAAGTGTATTTAAAGAAACTTAAGGCGTTTATTGATACCCTGAGAAATGTAGAAAAGGTTGAAGTGTTGCCTTATCACAATATGGGTGAATATAAGTACAAAGAATTAGGCCTAACTTATCCTTTAGAAGGGGTAAATCCTCCGACAAAAGAGAGCGTAAAAAGAGCAGAAGAAATTCTAATCTAAAAGAATTGTTAAATTTTATTAAAGAAAATTAAAGAGCCCCTTTTTGGGGCTCAAATAAGATATGATAATTTAGTAAAACAATATTTAAAAATACGCAGGAGGTATTTATTATGAGTATGTTTTGTTATCAATGTCAAGAGACAGCAAAGGGCGAGGGATGTACAGTTCGCGGCGTATGCGGGAAGACAGAAGAAGTAGCAAAATTACAAGATTTACTAATTTACAGCTTAAAGGGATTATCAGAAGTTGTTGTAAAAAACAATATTAACGTAGAAGATATACCTGAAGCAAACCATCAATTAATTAATTCACTATTTACAACCATTACAAATGCAAACTTTGATCCAGAAGCAATTGTTGCTATTATCAATGATGTTTTAAAAACAAGAGATGATTTAAAAGCAAAATACGGCGACAAAGCAACAGCAGATTCGGCAAACTTTACCGTAAGCACCAAAGAAGAAATGCTGGAAAAAGCAGCAAGTGTTGGTGTTTTAGCCACAGAAGACATTAATGTAAGATCTCTTCGCGAGTTTATTACTTACGGACTTAAAGGTATGGCAGCTTATACAGAACATGCTTGGAATATTGGTAAACAAGATATGGAAATCTATCGTTTTATGTATGATACTCTAGCAAAACTAGAAGATGATAGCGTTCCTTTCGATGATTTAGTTCAACTCGTATTAAAAACAGGAGAACACGGCGTTCTTTCAATGAAGCTGATTGATGAAGCAAATACTTCAAAATATGGCAATCCAGAAATGACTAAGGTTAACATTGGTGTTAGAAATAACCCAGCTATCCTAATTTCTGGTCATGATCTAACTGATCTTGAACAATTATTAGAGCAAACCAAAGGAACAGGCGTTGATGTTTACACTCATAGTGAGATGTTACCAGCAAACTCCTATCCATTCTTTAAGAAATATGACAATCTAGTTGGTAACTATGGTAATGCATGGTGGAAACAAGTAGAAGAATTTGATTCCTTTAACGGACCAATCCTCTTTACGACTAACTGTATTGTACCACCTAAAAAAGAAGAGATTAGAGAACGTATCTTTACTACAGGTGCTACCGGATACCCAGGTTGTATGCATATTGAACCAGATGAAAACGGTAAGAAAGACTTTAGCGCTATTATTGAAATGGCTAAAAAACTTCCAGCACCTACAGAAATTGAAACTGGTGAAATCATCGGTGGTTTTGCTCACGATCAAGTATTCGCTGTTGCAGACAAAGTAGTTGACGCTGTTAAGACTGGCGCAATTAAGAGATTCTTTGTTATGAGTGGCTGTGATGGACGTATGAAATCAAGAGAATACTATACAGAATTTGCGAAAGAACTTCCAAAGGATACGGTAATCCTTACTTCAGGCTGTGCTAAATATCGTTACAACAAGTTAGATCTTGGCGATATCGGTGGCATTCCAAGAGTTCTTGATGCAGGTCAATGTAATGACTCTTATTCTTGGGCTTTAGTTGCTCTTAAGTTAAAAGAAATCTTTGAAGCAGAAGACATTAATGATCTACCAATTAGCTTTAACATTGCTTGGTACGAGCAAAAAGCGGTTATCGTCTTAATGGCTCTTCTTTCAATGGGCTTTAAAAATATTCATGTTGGACCTACACTACCAGCATTCTTATCTCCAGATGTAGCAGAATTTGTTATTAAAACATTTGGTCTTGCTAAGAATGACACAGTAGAAGATGATATTAAATTATTCATGGGTAAATAATTAAACAATAAAAAGAACTTCCCTTAGATATTTGTCTAAGAGAAGTTCTTTTTTTGCTTAAAGATCAACACGAATCACATCTTTATGCTTTTGTAAAAAGCGAATCACATCTTGAACTTCAAAGGTTTCTGGAAACTTAATGAAGATCTTTACTTCAATTGTATTTTTATCGATTCGGGTAGCTGAGATATTAGAAGTTTGGTCAAGGTGATGGGGAAAAAGATCTTTTAAAAACTCATTAACGTCTACATCATCACGAATTTGAAAAGTAATAGTTTCTATGGAATTGCTAAGTTTGGATAAATTCTTTAAATGGAAAACCCATTGCAAAAGCAAAATAAAAAGGGTAGTAGAGATACCAAGAAAGTAAAGGCCACTACCAAAACACATACCGATTCCCACCGTAGCCCAAATCCCTGCCGCAGTTGTTACACCAATAATATTTTTATTGCGGACAAAGATAACGCCGGCTCCTAAAAACCCCACGGCTGTAACGATGCTTGAAGCAATTCGTGAAGGGTCCATATTAAGATCAGGATGTAGTAAAACATCGAAAAAGCCATATTTAGAAATAACCATCATCAGTGCAGAAGCCATGGCGACAATGGCATGAGTGCGAATACCGGCCATCTTCATATGGCTTTCTCTTTCATAACCTATCATAGCACCGCAAAGAGCAGCGCCTAAGATGCGAAGAAAATACTGCATTTCATCTAAAAATTGTACAAACATATTTATCCTCCCCTCTATTTATAGTTCATTATACACGAAAAAAATATTGGACACTAGTTTTAT
>DXHJ01000078.1 GCA_019113475.1 Candidatus Dorea intestinavium
CAACGTGATACTTATGCGGTTCTATTTCATGAATCATCATCTTTTATCCTCGCCTTTCTTTATGAATATTCTTATTATAGTCATAATTAGGCTTTTATGGCAAGCTTTCAGCTCAACACAAAAAAAGGCTCTGAGAATATTATTCTTCTCAGAACCTTACTTTTGTAAAATGGTTAGTAAAAGCCTTTATTTTGCTAAACGCTCAATAGCTTTTAAATAAATACGCATCCATATTTTAAGTTTTTCTACTTCAACATATTCATTTTTTTGATGCATTAAATCTGGCTGATCCGGTAGTAAGGCACCAAAAGCCACACAATTTTTCATTGTTCTTGCATAGGTACATCCGCCATCAATTTGCGGCTGTGCTTTTATATCCCCTGTAACTTCTCGATAAACATTCATAAGAGATTTAACTAAAAAGCTGTCCTTTTGAAGTACACCTTTTTCCGCAAACTTTAAAGGAAATTCAGCATCAGGAGTAAACGCAATTAGTGGTGGCTCCATTTTCTTCTTATTAAAATAGTAATCTACCCCTTTCCGGCAGGAACAACGTCAACATGTCCTAAAATACCAACCATATCATCACTTTGACCAAAGTCAATATGTCCAGCATAGTTATCAAAGTTCATGGTTTGAAAACCCAAGTCACTACCCATCTTTAGTGCCGCTTCTAAAGCATCTGCTGGTCCTTGCCCAAATGGTTTTCCCGGCAAAGGTTTGCTTTGCACACTATTAATATTAACTAACTGCATAATATCCGAGATTAAACTGTCAAAATCATCTTCAATCACTTTTTCATAATCCATTATTATTTCTCCTTCAACCTTAAACCAGTACTTGTATCAACAACATAACCGCACTAAACAGTGCTGTGATGCCCATTAATGACATGATAAACTTAAGCCATTTATCATAAGAGATGTCGACCATGGCTAAGGTTGCTAGTATTGTCGGTGTAATAAAAGAGATTAATCCTAAACCATAAGCATAAGCGGAAACGATTGAGCTTCTACTAACGTTAACTGCATCTGCTAGCGGAGCCATAATTGGTACTGATAAAACAGCTAGGCCAGAAGATGAGGGAATGAAAAAGCCCAAAATAATAAAAACAAACATCATTAAAATAATAAAGACGAATGGATTCATACCTTTTATAGCATTGGAAAAGAATTCCAAAATAGTATCGGAGATCATACCATTATCCAAAATGACATTGATTCCTCGAGCTATACCAACAACCAGTGCCACACTCATTAAATCAGCTGCACCACCAATAAATTGATCCATGAAGTTCTTTTCACCAATTCCTGATGTAAAGGCCAATAAGACGCCACAAGCAAGAAATAGCGTAGTCATGCTGTCAAACCACCAAGCTTTCGCTATTAATCCCCAAACTAAGGCTACAAAAGTTAAGCCAAAAACAGTTAGCCAAAAATAATCTATCTAAGATATATCAAAAAATGACCTAGCGATTAGATAATCGCTAAGTCATTTCTTTAATTAATTATATTTACCAAATTCATCTCTAATGCTTGTCATCTCACTAACAATATCATCAATATCTAGTACCATTTCCATCATACTAATTTGCTCGTCGTAAACCGCTTCATCAAATTCTGCTTTAATTTCTGGTTCACAACAATGATAAACACGAAGTCCAAGCTGGACTCCTGTCAATGGACCGGCAAAAGTTGGATCACCTGCTGTTACAGTTTCAGCTGCAAGACCTGCAGCTTCGCCCTCAGCGGCTCCTAGTAATACGACTAAATTCTCAGCACCGTATTCCTCGGCAAATTCCTTTACCCTCTTTTGATTTTCTAGGTCCATTGCTCCGGCACTTGTTCAGACGAAGCATTCTGTAGATGAAAATACCACTTCGGCACTAGTGGTTTTAACGCACTCGGCAATAGCCGGTCCTGGTATTCCATCACGATCTCCGATAATAATTACTTTCTTATTATCTAAAATAGCCATCTTAATTCTCCTTTCTCTTCTTATACATCTTCTTCTTTTAAAGCTTTTACTAGCGAAATGCTAGCAAAGATCATAATAAATATAAACGGGAATGCTGCTGCAATCGAAATAATTTGTAGCGGCTTTAAGCCTCCCGCAATTAACAAACCTACAGCTAGTAATGCTTGTAACACACCCCAAATTACCATTTTTGATTTAGGCGGGTTCAAATTACCATTACTTGATAACATCGATAAAACAAAGGTTCCTGAGTTTGCTGAAGTAATAAAAAAGGTTGTTAATAACAATAAGGCCACCAAAGACAACACTGTTCCTAGGGGATACTCACCCATGACGACAAAAAGTCCCTTTTCTGGTACTGCTGCTATTTGCTTAAGGGATTCTAATGACAAAGCACCACTCATTCCTTTGCTAATACCCAAGGTGCCAAAGATGGCAAACCAAACGATAGAAGCAAGGGCTGGAGCTAATACTACACCAATAATAAATTCTCTAATGGTTCTACCTTTGGAGATACGAGCAATAAAGACGCCCACAAAAGGAGCCCAAGCAATCCACCAAGCCCAGTAAAAGACCCGCCAATTTTGAATCCAAGAATTGTCACTAAAAACGTTGATACCAAGACTCTCAGGAATAATATTTCCCAGATACTTACCAAAGCCATTAACTAAGGTGTTAATAGTCTCCGTTTTTGGTCCCACTAAAAAGACTAAGACCATTAAAGTAATGGCAATATAAAGATTGGCATCACCGATAAATTTAATTCCTTTATCAACACCAGAAACTGCTGACCAAATATAAATAACGGAAATAACTGCAATAATAATAATTTGAATAACTAAAGTTGTGGGTAGTCCAAACATGTAATTAAGACCACTATTAATTTGTAAAACGCCAAGGCCAAGAGAAGTAACAACACCGGCTACGGTAGCAAATACTGCTAGTACATCAATTAGTTTTCCTAAAAAGCCGTTCACACCCTTTTCGCCAATTAGAGGTTCAAAGATGGAACTAATTAGCCCTGGTTTTCCTTTCCGATATTGGAAGTAAGCAAGGGCTAAGCCAATGATGGCATAGTTAGCCCAGGGGTGAAAACCCCAGTGCATAAAGGAAGCACCAATTGCTGCATCAGCAGCTTCAGGCGTTAAACCTTTAATCCCAGCTGGCGGGTTAACTAAATGAGAAACCGGTTCTGCTACGCCCCAAAACACCAAACCTACGCCCATGCCAGCGCCAAATAGCATGGCAAACCAAGACGCCGTTGAATATTCTGGCTTCGAGTCATCTGCTCCTAATTTTATTTTTCCCCACTTACTAACTGCAATAGCAATAACAAAAATAACAAAGAAGAACATGGCAATTAAATAAAGCCAACCAAAGTTACCTGTTAAAAATCCGTAAATGACATTGGATACTTTTGTGAAATTAGCATTAAATAAAATCGCCCATAATGCAATTCCGATTGTTAAGACCATTGAAACATAATATACAATATGACTATTACTCTCCTTTTTATTCATTACCACTCCTCCGCTTCTTATCCCCTTATACTCTAAAAACAGTTTGTTCTTCTACGTCAGTTGCTAAAGCTTCTAAGGCAACTTTTGTTCTGTGATAACGAAGTTTCCATTGTTCTTCTTTGGAGGTGGCGGGATCACCTAAAGGATAAGGAATAGAAATAGTTGGTACGATTCTATTAGATCCGACTGTCTTTGCGACTGGAATTAGGTTACACATCTGCACAATTGGGAATCCTGCTTTTTCAATTTCTTTAACCATCGTTGCACCGCAACGAGTACAGGTACCTCAAGTGGAGACCATAATAACGCCGTCCACCTTATCTTCTTTTAAGTACGGAATAATCTCATTAGCCATACGTTCTGCTTCGGCCTGTGTTGTTCCGGTACCAACAGTTGAATAAAAGTAAGGATGAAGACTACCATAAACGCCTTCTTTAAGTAAGGCTGCTAGTGCGTCAACCGGCGTAATAACATTAGGATCGGCATCAGCTGCTGCCGGGTCAAAGCCCGCATGAATGGTCTTATATTCACCTGACTTTAATGCGTCAACATGATCAATATTGTATCTTCCCCAACGAGTTGCTGAGGCAGATTGGATTCTATCTGGGTTATCTACTGGCACGATTCCACCTGTTGTAACAAGTGCAATTCTAGCTTTTTTAAGATCTTTAATTGCTGCGGCAATAGGAACCCTATCTAGTTTTGGCATTGGTAGTTCGGTTTCAAATGGTTCTCCGTTTAATTTTTGGACTAACATTTCTACCATTCTCTCACTAGCTGGTTTTTTATCTTCACGCCAAACCTGTTTTCTAATGCCTCTAGGAAAATATCCCTCTTCTTTAGCCGGTCCCACTTCTTCCCCAGTTAAGATCTTATTAGCAATAGCAACTACCGCCTTCACATCTTTACGCATTTTAGAAGCAATATTTCCGCCTTCTAAGATATACATATCTTTTTTAAACATTTCTACGCCTGGGTTTTCTACGTTCATAGAAGTAATTACTGGCACACCAAATTTTTCTTTTACCGCCTTACAAATGGTGCCGCAAGCCACACCATAACGACCAGCCTGAAAAGCCGGTCCAGCAATAAAGATATCCATTTCTTTATCTGCTAAAAAGCCTAAGATTTTACTAATGGCCTCTTCCGTATTACTACCCATAAAGTTATCACCACAGATAATAGTATGAGTAATTTCTGCCTCCAGACTCTTTGCATATTCTAAGGCTGGTCCTATTTTCTCCGCTCTAATTTCAGGAGGAAAATCTGCTTTATCTTCACCACCAATTTGTCCAAAGAATTGATTTATATATAGAATTGCTTTTTTCATCACTTACCTCCTAAAATTCCTTCATTGTTTTTGGTGACCAACCACATACTTGATCGCCACAGAACACACCATTGTTTTCAAATATAATCGAGCCGTCTTCACGAACTGATGGTCCAAGGATTTCATCTCCTGCCCAACCGCCGGAGCTGCCATCTCTTGCTAAGGCTTCTAGTTCACCTAAAACAATTTCCATTGGTGGCAGTTCAATTAATTCGGAAACATTACCACATGAGACAATAGCGTCACATTTTTCATCTAAGGTTACAAGGGGTTGTGACTTACCATCACGGCCAGTACATTCATTGGAGATACCAACGGTTTTAACGCCGGCATCTTCTAAAGCGACAATACAACCAACAAAGTCAGCATCAGGGTTACCATAACCTTCTTCAGCTACTACGGCCCCATCAGCACCTAAAGAGTTAGCCATTTGAGCAACATAGATAGCGGCTCTTTCCTTTTGTTCTAAGGCAACATTAAGGTTAGCCATAATCACGCCTAAAAAGTTAATAGTTTTTCCGTGTTCATGATAAAGAGCCTTAATGTTAGGGCAATTTTGGAAATCATAGGTTGCCCATTTAGATGAACAAGGCATAAAGCTTCCGGAAATAAGCGCACCATCAAGAACTTCATTAGGATGCATAAAGGTTGGCAACATGCGGTTCATATCCCAGCCATAAACCCTAGTATTATAGCCAAGTTCTTCCATTTGGCTTTGAGGCTGCATCACATAGACAACAGAAGGCAATTTCTCAATTTCTGGATCTCGTTTAATGACAGGTTCAAGGTCAAATACTTCTTTTTCTTCTGGTTCTAATTCTTTCACACATTGACCGATAAATTCTGCCAATTTGCAACCAGCTCTTCTGTGAGCATCATTTTTCTTTTGTTGTTCATGTCTTTCAAATTCTTCATTTGTATCCATGACTAACACAATATTTAAAAGGGTACCATAAAGAGATAATTTTTGACCTTCACCACTCATATCAAAGATACCATCTTGAAAGCCCCCCCAATGTTTTCCTACTACAGTAACACAGCAGTTTTTAAGAGCATGGGTTACGCCCTCTCCAGCTCTTTTTAAATCTCCTTCATAGCCAGGAAATAAGGGACTACCATCTACATGCACTCGTGGTTCAATCGAATCTTTAACTGGACATAATCTGATTGGATCTCCCGGTTTTGCAAGATAAAGATCAATGTCTGTAATTCGATCATCTTCTTTTAGATAAGTAATAGCCTCCTCTTTGTTTATGGTTAATAAGCCTTCGTTAAAAGATAGCTTATCGCCAAAAACAATATCCTTTACATAAAAATTCCCAATTTCCAGCCTCATAAAAGCCTCCTTTTATACTAGTTGTCTTAGTTTCTCTCTGTCTTGCAATACAGATTTTGTGCATCTTATACACATTTAAAATCAATAAGCGCGCTTATGTGTAACTTTTGATTCGATACTATCAATAATCGCGCTTATTGTCAATGACTTTATAGATTTTTTAACAATCTTAAGGTTTATTATTGCTTTTATCTATAATCAATCTAATTTTATTTCACAATTAAAACAAAATAATATATAATGTTAAGGATTAAAAAAGAAGGGTTTTTAAAATGAATACAAACGAAAAAGAACTACAAAAAAGGAAAAATACGAAGCATTTTATTGATGTTACAAAAGAAATGTTAAAAGAACATGATTTAAGTGATTTATCTATTCGCAAGATTGCCGAAAAAGCTGGTTTTCATAATTCTACATTGTATCTATATTTCGAAAATTTAGATCACCTATTAATGTTAGCTTCCGTTAGCTATTTTGGTGATTATAGCCGTAATCTCGCTAGCCTTAGGGAAAAGGATATCACTATAACCGAAGAGTTCCTGGAGATATGGGACTTGTTTATTATTTCTACGCTAAAAGAAGCAAAGATATTTTATAATTTTTTCTTTGGCCCTAGCAGCAACAGCTTAAAAAAAGTAATGAATTACTACTATGATTTGTACCCGGAAGAGAAATTAACTTACTCTAAGGGAATAGAAATTATGTACTATGGGGATACTTTTCAGGAACGTTGTCTCTATTTATTAAAGCCTCTAATTGAGGAAAAAGATAATGGAGTCACGAAAGAAAACTGTGTTATGCTTAATGATATTACCATTAATTGCATCCAGATTATGTTAGAAAAGAAATGCAAAGATCCGTCTTTAGACGACGAAGAATTAAGAGCTTATGAAATGGAAATGATTAAATATATCAATCAAATTAAGTAATTATTTCTTTAATCCAAGATGATTCTAGGCAAAATAAACCTCCTTCTTGATAAGTTGGAGGTATTTCTTCATCCGCAAAAAGTCTTTGCCAACTATCTTTAATTTTTCTTTTTTGTAAAGGATATAAAGGGCTAAGAAATGCAGATGTCGCATCAACTATCCCCATCTTCTTTAGTTCTTCTTCAAAGTGTTTTTCATCTTCTTCATCTCGTCCAATATAGGATAAGTTTAATATTTTATTCCACTTTCTTAAATCAAAAAAGAAAACATCATCTCTGGGAACTTCTAGCCTTAGGAGTACATCATCACCCATCCTATTTGCCCATTTGATGTCACGAAAAGCCCAAATAAGATAGTCCGCATCCTCTGGTTTAGCAATGACTTCTTTTGCATAGTAAGCTATATAGTTATAGGCCTCTATAAAGGATTTAGAGGCCTCCTTATACTTATGATTAATATACTCCTTTTTTACTACGTATCTGCCTTTTTCTCTTAGCGTATCCATAACGATATTGTTTTGGACACTCCAAAGGGTTACCTGTTCATTATTTTTCATATTTCACAACCCGTCTTATCCAACTAGCCTTTAGTTTCCAAGTGACAGCTACCATCTCCTTTGGATTTAAAGAAGTAGTAGTATAAATTCTTTCCCAACTATCTATAATTTTCTTTTTTAATAAAGGATAAAAATTTCCTCTATCTGTTAGAACCAAACTTGATTCATCTGCAATTCCTAGTTTTATCAACTCTTGATTATGAGCTTTTTCATCTTTATCATTTAAAGGGATGTATAGATAGTTCATACGATAACCCCAAGCTTCATTGTTGATGATGAGGTACTCCGTTTCAGGTATCTCAAGTTCTAATATAATTGCCCCTTCGGTTGGTTGCAACATATACTCTTCTTCTAGCGAAAGCCAAATAGGATAACGGAGTTCTTCGCTAATCTCTAGATAATTCTTGGACTGCTTCGTAAACCAATCATAGACTTGTAAATAATACTCGCTGATTGAGCCATTTTTTTCTTCAATGTATTTTTTCTTAACGCTATACTCTCCGGTATTTTCAAACTCTTTCAGTACAGCTTCTACTTGTCTTGTCCAAAACATTCTACTTTTCATTTGGTCTCCTTATTTATTTTTTCGTCCCATTGTCTTAATATCAGCCCGATCAAGAACGTCCCTAGATAAATAAAAACAAATAACAGCAACAATTAGTTCCCAACCTGATAAAATTAAAAGCCCCATAATACTTCCCATCACGCCTTTAAGGGAAACACCTACCATAATAGCCGGTATAAGTCCTGGTGCTAAAATAACTGAGACAGCTAAATAATATAAAATCATCAAAATTCCCTGCGCTATATTCGCATCAAAAAGACGCATAGCTAAGTAATTTAAGGCAACTAACAGCATCGTTAACAGCACATACGTTAAAACCGCTCCTAGATAAATAATAAAGTTTTCACGAAGTATGATGGTTACCACGCCAAAAATAACCATACTTTCTAGCAGTGCTTTAAATACTACTTCAAAATTACTCCAAACAATCTTTTTAAAGGAAGAAGCTGGTACCAGAAAGATATAGGGAGAATAAAGTTCCTGCAGTCCTTTGCCTCCATTAATTAATAATATCTTAAACCAAGCTAAAAACGCCATAACTATAATTAGGTTCATATTATTTCTAGTAATATAGGAAAAAGCAAATACTCCTATCATCATAACAATATCTAGGATGCCAAAAAAGCCCCAGCGTTTCTCGCGAAAGGTTTCTCTTAAATGTTTAAAGAAAAAGGCTGAAGCCCCACTTCCTCTAATGCCGGTTCCTTTCACCTTCGTCTTTCCTGTCATCATCCCTTTCAACTGAGGGTCTCCTTCTTCCGCAGCTCTTTTTCGGTCAAAAGCTGTCTCCGTTGCTACTAAAACGTCCTCATAATAATCAATATGGCCAAGAATTACATAAAGAACGATTGCCACATTTACCACAATTAGTAACAATGTCCAGAAAAAACCGACTAGTAAATGGCCTTCTATTAAATTAAAAGCTGCTGCACACATCCAGCCGGCTACCGGAATTAGATTCAGTAAATTGGACTGAATACAAGCTTCTCCCGTTTGCCTAATACTGTCTGTCGCAAGATAGGTAGAAACACCCTTAATAAGAAGAGGCATTAAAAAAGCTACAAAAATTAGCGCCGTCACTTTTTTACGCCTTAGATTTCCATTTGTTAAACTATAAATAACCATAGCTAACATAGATAGAGTTAAGGCACTTAATACATAAAAGATAAAAACAATAAAGAGGGCTCCTAAATTTAAGCCAAACCTAGCAAAATTTTGTACTTGTAATAAAATAAAAAAACTAGATAAAAATACTATTTTAGTTTGCTTGATAATCCCATATATTAGAATCATACCTGATTTTATCGGAGATACGAACAAGAAATTTACATCTGACATTTCAAACAGTGTCCCACCAGACGTTAGTCCCTGATGAATATTTATGTACATCACAAATAAAACAAACAAGAATAAAATACCTTTCATCCAAAACGAGGGTAGTGTATCTAACTCTAAACTTGGTGTAAACAGGCTAGTTATTAAAACAAAGCCAATAGACAAAAAAACAAAAATATACAATGCCAACTTACCTGGTTTGTGCCTTAATTCATCAAAGGCATTTATGATTTCTTTTTTAGAAAGATAGATTAAGCTTTTCATAGTGTTGCTCCTGTTCTTCCTTCGGTTATTTCAAAAAATAAATCTTCCAAGTCTTTTCCTTTTGCCACCTCATTTTTTCTACATACCCTTGCAATACGACCATTCATCATAATACAAGTAGTATCCCAACTTTGTTCAACGCTTTCAATCATATGAGTACTGATAATAAGCGAACAACCTTCCTGCTTGAGTTCTTCTATCAATTTCTTTAACTCTCTAATAGC
>DXHJ01000079.1 GCA_019113475.1 Candidatus Dorea intestinavium
AGTCAAATCAAGACTGGTTATTTTGAAAAGCTAATTCAGCAATATTTACTTGACAATACCCATGGAGCGCTAATAAATGTTGTTCCGGAAAAAGGCCGAACCAATCGCCTAGACCAAGAATTGCAAGAAAAATTAGCAGCTTATAAAGCGACTCTTTCTAGTGAAGAAATAAAGAAATTAGTAGCTGATACGAAGGCACTAGAGCATTATCAAACAGAACCAGAAAAAGAAGAAGACTTGGCAAAAATTCCGGTCTTAAAAAGAGAAGATATTAAAAAAGAAGCAGAACCCATTATCAATGAAGAAATCACTATTAGCGATGTGCCGGTGTATTTCCATGAATTAGAAACCAATGGTATTGGTTATTTACGTTGCTTATTTAAGATTCCTAGTATTAGTAGTGATAAGTTAGTTTACTTAGGACTTTTACAGGGAATGCTTGGTTTAGTGGATACGAAAAATTACACCTACGGTGAATTATCAAATGAAATCAATTTACATACCGGCGGTGTGGGAACGGATTTAGATCTTTACGTTGATGTGACAAATCCGTTTGGGGAGTTTTTAAAGACTTTCGAACTAAAGACAAAAGCTTTATATGAAAATTTAAGCTTTAGTTTTGCGATGATGGAAGAAATTATTAAAAACTCAAAATTACATGATGAAAAAAGAATGAAAGAAATTATCTCGATGACAATTTCTAGACTTTATATGAGGTTTCAACAAGCCGGTCATATGACAGCGGTACAAAGAGCTAGTTCTTATAGTTCTAAGGCGGCTGCTTATCGTGAGAAGATTGCCGGTATCGACTATTATTATGAACTGATTGAATTAAGAGATCATTTCGCTGAGAAAAAAGAAGAAATTATCACCAATTTAAAAATGCTTACCAATTATATTTTTAGAAAAGAAAATTTACTGGTAAGCTATAGTGCGGCAAAAGAAGGTAAAGAGCAAATTACGAAACCTTTACAAGAATTTGTTACCAAGCTTTATCAAGAGCCAGTTGTGATGATGAAAAATGATTTGTTGCCAACAAAGAAAAACGAAGGCTTTAAATCAGCATCCAAAGTACAATACGTGGCACAATGTGGAAACTTCATCAAAGCGGGAGAAGAGTATACGGGAGCACTGCAAATTTTACGGATTATTTTAAGCTATGACTATTTATGGAAAAACTTACGGGTTAAGGGCGGCGCTTATGGCTGTATGAGCGGTTTTAATCGCATAGGGTCAGGATACTTCACCTCCTACCGTGATCCTCATTTAAAAGCCACTCTAGAGACGTATAAGGGTATCTCTGATTACGTGAAGAACTTTGAAGCAACAAATGAAGAACTAACGAAGTACATTATCGGAACAATGAGTGGCATCGATCATACCATGAATCCTTCTACGAAAGGTAATAGATCCATGAATTTGTTACTAGGTAAGGTAACTTATGAAATGTTGCAAAAGGAAAGAAACGAAATTCTAAATGCTCAAACAAAGGATATTAGAAATCTATACAAAATAGTTGATGCAATCCTAGCTGCTAAGCAAATAACCGTTGTTGGCAGTGAAGAAAAAATTAATGAACATAAAGATGTTTTTGAAGAAATAAGAGGATTTTAAGATGGAAAATAATTATAAATCGGGATTTGTAACCCTAATAGGCCGACCTAATGTGGGAAAATCTACCTTAATGAACCAACTCATTGGCCAAAAGATTGCGATAACTTCAAATAAACCACAAACTACAAGAAACCGGATCCAGACTGTGTTAACAAAAGATGAAGGTCAGATTATCTTTGTGGATACACCAGGAATTATGAGAAAAGCCAAAAATAAATTAGGCAATTACATGGTTCATGTGGCGACAAGATCAATAGAAGATGTAGATGTGGTGTTATTTCTTGTGGAGCCAGATACTTATATTGGAGCAGGTGAAAAAGAAATTATCGAAAAATTAGAAAAAGTGAAAAAGCCGGTTATTTTAGTGATTAATAAGGTTGATACCATTCAAAAAGAGGAAGTCTTAAAGTCCATAGCTGCTTATAAGGACGCTTATGATTTTGCGGATATCGTTCCAGTTTCAGCAAAACAAGGAGATAATACTAAAGAATTAATTTCCGTGATTATGAAATATCTTCCTTATGGACCAATGTATTATGAAGAAGATACACTAACTGATCAACCGATGAAACAAATTGTGGCAGAAATCATCCGAGAAAAAGCTTTGCATAATTTACAAGAAGAAATTCACCACGGAATAGCTGTCACAATAGAGAGCATGAAAGAAAAGAATAAGGTTGTCCACGTTAATGCTACGATTATCTGTGAAAAAGAATCACATAAAGGCATTATTATTGGTAAACAAGGCAGCATGTTAAAGAAAATCGGCAGCACAGCTAGATATGAGCTGGAACATATGTTAGAGCGTAAAGTGAATTTACAACTGTTTGTAAAAGTAAAAAAAGACTGGCGTGATTCGGAGTTCCTAATGAAAAACTTTGGTTACAAGGATGATGAAGATTAATGAATCAAATTGAAGTAACTGGTATGATTATTAGCGCGACACCAATAGGAGAGTGTGACAGACGTCTTTTGATTCTTACTAAAGAACGAGGGAAAATTTCTGCCTTTGCTAAGGGAGCAA
Source organism: Candidatus Dorea intestinavium (assembly GCA_019113475.1). Lineage (GTDB taxonomy): Bacteria > Bacillota > Clostridia > Lachnospirales > Lachnospiraceae > Aequitasia > Aequitasia intestinavium. The sequence continues at coordinate 2,639 of DXHJ01000079.1, forward strand.
GAAGACCGAACTCCATGTTAGTGGGACAAACATCACCCTTTGTCTTTGGTGTATTTACTCTTTATGAGGGCCGCTCTTCTTACACGGTTATGAATATCCAAGTCAATAATTATTTTGAAGGTTTACGAGGAGATATAGAAGGGGCTTATTATGGCTTATATTTTCTAGAACTTATTAATTATTATACTCGCGAAGGAAATGAGGAAAGCGAAACTTTAGGACTCTTGTATCAAACTTTAAGAGCACTAACCAATCAGAAGATTCCCAATCTATTGATACGAAGTATTTTTGAAATCAAACTGATTACCATTGAGGGAGAGGGACCAGAAGTTTTTAAAAGTAGGGTTAGTGAGAAACCAGTGCTGGAAAATGCCTATTTTAGTCCTCAAAAAGGAGGAATTTTAAAAGAGGAAGAAAGAGATCTTGCAACGGACTCTTTTCGCATCCTAAAGTCCACCCTTTACACCTTACAA
>DXHJ01000080.1 GCA_019113475.1 Candidatus Dorea intestinavium
GAAGTGAGTTGCATTGCTGCGACCGTAGTAACTTCAGGAATGCTTTTGTGAAGCACTTGAGTATTGGCAGCATGAGGCTTATAAGCGAATGCCAATGCACAGATTGTTACGGTTGCAGCGACAAGTGTTACCTTGAGGCTATTGAAAGGGGTTAAGGTTTTGTTCATACTTATCTCGCAGTTTGCAAAGCACATCGGAGTTAGAAGGACGATGTGCTTTTTTATTGTTTACGGGATATATTATTCATTGGTGAATAAAATTAGTCAATAGAGAATAATTCATTTGTGAATAATTTTTTATTTTATGTTTTAATAGACAAAAGAAAACCCATCACAGGGATGGGTTGGATGGAGTTTGCTATGGAATTAAATAGCTTTGTGCTCAAAAATCTAGGTTCTAGCCCACGCTCTCACATGCTTAATCGTTTAATCTTTAATGGTATTACAGATGCTGAAGTGTTGATTAGCATTACCGATAAGTTACTAGGCTTTATTGGTGAAAGCGGATTATTTGATAAAACCACGCCAGAAGAAATATTTTTATCTCGCTGGCGCAGAGATATGGTTGATCGCTTAATGCATCAAGGTCTTACCGATGCTGATCAGATTATCAGTACAGCAAACAAGCTTTATGAATTCCTGATTTCTAGAGCGGTAGAAGATGGAAAGAAAACAGAAACAGCTTTTTATGGTTTTAAATAGTATTTAATTTCTTGAAAAATAATAATATATGTATAAAAATTGGTTTTTATTTTTGATACGATTAAATTATGACTCTTTTATTTGTACTAATAAGTATTTGCTTGGGAGGTGTAGTTTTTTTTCTTTACAAGACAAATGAAGATTTAAAAAAAAGCAATGAAGTTTCCAAGGAAAAAATCGTAAGGTTTTCTTCCAAAATGGAAGATTATGAAGCAAAGGTTAATGTTGATTTTAGAAAAATAAATCAATTGGAGAAAGAAAAACAAGCCTTAGCTGATGCGAGCCAAGTATTAAAAGAAAGAATAGCAGATCTTGAAAAATATCAAAAAATTATAGATATAGAAGATTACATACAAAATGAATTAATGAAGAGTCAGGCCAAAATTTCAACTGATGAAAAAAATTTAACAATTGAAAAGGAGAGATGTGCCAAAGAAATTATTGAAGCAAAAAAAGCGTGGGAAAGTGAAAAATTATCTGAATTACAATCCTATGAGACATACAAACAAATGGTTATTGCTGAAGCAGAATCATTCAAAATTAAGTTTCAAGTAAAGATCAAATCTATAGAAGCTTTTTTGCAAAACCAGTCCAAGGATATGATGGCAGGAGTTGAGCAGGAGGCAAAAGAATTGCTGGGGGAGTATTACATTTTAGCCAAACAAAAAATTGAATTAAGCAAAATAATCAATGCTCTTGAAAATAAAATTCAGGGCTACAGTGATGAATACTTATTGCCGAATCAGGCGATTTTAGAAGATCTAATAGATGGATATGAGCATCTCGATGCGGCACAAAGATTAAAAACAATAAAACTGGAAATCAAAACCGCAATTAAGCAATGTGTTGTTGCTGAGTGTGATTATGTCGAAGAGAATAGAAAATCAACAGCTATAGCCTTTATTACAAATGCCTTTAATAGTAAGGCGGATGTACATGTATCACGCTTAAAACATGACAATGTTGGTAAGCTGATCGAAGCTTTGAAAGATGATTATTTACTTCTAAATAATTATGGACAGGCTTTTAGGAATGCCAGAATTAATCCTTCATATCTTGCATTAAGGGTTGAGGAGCTAAAATGGGCTGCATTAGTACTAGAGTTTAAGGAAAGAGAGCGCGAAGAGCAGAGAGAGATTCGTGAGCAAATTCGTGAGGAAGAAAAGGCTAGAAAAGAATATGAACGAGCAATAAAAGATGCTGAAAAAGAAGAACAATTACTTAAGAAAGCTTACGAAAAAGCAAAAAAAGAGTTTGATTTAGCTTCTGATGATGAGAAAGCTAAATTTGACTTTAAAATGCAGGAGTTAACGGAAAAACTCAAAGATGCTGAGGATAAAAACCAGCGAGCATTATCAATGGCTCAACAAACAAGAGCTGGACATGTATATGTAATTTCAAATATTGGGTCTTTTGGTAAAGATGTTTTAAAGCTTGGAATGACCAGACGTCTTGAGCCTCTAGATCGTGTTAGAGAATTAGGTGATGCTTCAGTTCCATTTACATTTGATGTGCATGCAATGATTTATAGTGAGGATGCTCCTTCGCTTGAGAAAAAACTACATCATCATTTCAATCATGAGCGTGTCAATAAAGTTAATTACAAGAAGGAGTTTTTCAGAACTTCTTTAACGAATGTTAAAAGCTATTTAGATGAATTGGGTATCCAAGCTAAATTCACCTTAAAAGCCGAAGCTATGCAATATAGGGAATCTTTAAAAATTGAACTCATGCCAGATGATGAGCAGAGAGAAATAGAGGACACCATTGAAGAGATGGAGCTGAAGCAAAAAGATTATGCATTAGTTGAAGATGAAGAATAAAATTAGAAGAGGCCTGTAATAACAGGCCTCTCGTTTTTCGACTTATAAGAGATAAAAGAAAACCCACGCAAGGTGGGTTAATTTTTGGAAATCAGCTTATTTTTTGTATTCAGTAATGCTGATTGGCTTACCTTTAACGAATTCCACAACACCTTCACCGCGCTTAAAGTGAATCGACACACCTTGGTCATCTGCTAAACGTACACCACTTGCTGCTACCGTTTGTTTTAAATGATGAACTCGGCCAGAGTTATCCGTCATTTCTGCCGT
>DXHJ01000081.1 GCA_019113475.1 Candidatus Dorea intestinavium
TAGCCTTAACCCACCTTAAAACAATGCTATATAAGTAAAACAAGCCAATTACTCCTAACCAACTAGCACCAATGATTAATAATTCCTTAATCGGTATAAACCAATTTAAATATCCCAAAAAAGGCATATCCTTTAATTTTTCTATATATTCTGTAAAAGGACTTAAAGGTAATAACCCTAATACTTTTTCTATTATTTCGTATAACCAACATAATATTTTATTCCACATTCTAACACCTACCCCTTTATCAAACTTCTAGTTACCACTATCAAACCAAATATAAAAATCATAATGATACAAAGCCTAAATATAACTGCAACACTATTAAAGATACTCATATCAATATGGAATGTATAATCTATTCCAAACGTTTCCGACATTATGGGTATATCAAACTTCATTGGCTCTGGTTCCGAAGATAAAGCACTAAAGAAATTAATCAAATCAAATGGAATACAAAACGGAAATAATTTTGATAAATCAAATTGCAATTTCTCCGTATCTGGTTTGCTAGGTTCTCCTCCATCTGGGTCTGTTGGTTCTTCTGGATCTATTGGCTTTTCTGGGTCTGGGTCTGGGTCTGGATTAGTTTCATTTTCTGAATTTCTAATTTCATTTACTAATTGTTCTTTTAAATTATTTAATTCTACGTCACTCAACCCGTCTGTACCAATACCATTATTTAAATTAGCTAGTTGTTGAAGTAAAGCTAACAAATTAGGGTTTGTATTGTTTCCTAGTTGTGGTGGTGGTAATAATTCATAATTACCATTATTTTCAAAACTTTTTTGTATATCTGGGTGTACCCAAATCGGACTATCAGTTATTCCCAACATAAAATCTACCATAGCATTTTTATCTTCATCAGTTTTAGGAATATCTACATTTATATATTTAAGGTTAAACTTTACAAACGCATCTCTATAATTAGGCTTTAACTCATAAATTCTTAATTGAACATACTCTTCATTAATTTTTTTAGTATATGAAATACTGTTTTTATACCATGATGTAGTTGTATTAGGGAAATTAGTAATTAAATTTGTTTGCATTACAACACTATCTCTATCGGGTGTTTTACTAAATTTCTTTATAAAATACGATTTTGTAATTTTATTATCATTACTTTCAGATATACGAGCATACCAACCATTATTTAACATAATATTTGCATAAGGTAACGGACAATAATACAAAATTGTTTGCTTTTGTTTTACAGGTATATTAGTATCACTTTCATAACTTGCATAAATATTAGGATTGCTCATTAATTTATTAATATCTATCAACTGTTCTTCTGATAATTCTTTATTCGATTTCCATTCTTGCAATGTGTTATTCACATAATCTCGTATATTTTCACCTAGTGCATTGTCTTGATTCATCAATTTAGGGTCTACTTTTCCTGCGTTTATATAGTCTAAATTATCTGTAACAAATTGTTCAAATGGTGGAAAGTAGTTTTTTCCATTAGGATTATTAGGGTCTTTGTCAGGATCTGGGTTCCCTCCACCTTGTATTACTTCCCATTGCTTAAGATACTCTTCCCTTTGTTCGTCGTACTGCTTTTCATAATCATGAGCTAAATTAAATTCTAATTTACCCTCATCAATCGCTTTATTACCCACATAAGAAATACCATACAGTGCAAACAACATTGTAGTTAATATGACAACATCATCAACTCCAACTACTGCTTTAACTTCTTTAGTATGATTTAAATTTCCACCAACTAAAGTTACACATATAACTAAAACAAATAATCTAGTAATATATTTTTTCCATTTATCTTTCACATTATAAAATCTCCTTCCATAAAAATAAGGTAGGGTTTTTCACCCTACCTTATGGGAATAAACCCCTACGCTCTTCCAGTTAGTTTTTTGAATAACTTAACACCAAATGTTACTACCATAACGGAACCGATAATTCCTAACGCAATAGGTAATACATCTCCAAAAATACCAGTTAAATTTGTGCCAACTTCAGTAAGTGAAGTTACAACAGCTTCTTTTGTTCCAGCCATATTTGTTATCTCCTTTCACATTATATTAAATACTTTCTCTATATATGTTAACCAATCCACGTATTACTATTCCCAAAAGAATAGCAACAAACCCTATTCCTAGACCGTAGATTGAACCAACACCAAATATATCAATTATTAAATCATGTAATATAATCTTTTCCATATTCACCTTTACCACTTCAAAAAATAACCTAAAGTTTTAATAGATAATATTCCAGCTATCAAACCTAGAGAAACAACAATTCCTATTCCTATAACTTGTAAATTATCAAGAGTATTTACTACTCTTTCATATTCAGCAGTAGAAGTATATATTTCTAAATTTTCATTAGCTTGTAAATCATTGTTGCTATTAGGTTCAACAATCTCTTTATCTTCCAAAACATCAAAACCCCCTAAGTCAAAATTCAATCAACTATCAAGATACGATTTATAGTCAAGTGGCATTAGCAAAAATACGTGCCAATACCACCAGGTCTTATTATTTGTAGAACTATGAAAAGTAAAGGCGATAAAACTAAGCCTTGACTTTTCCTAGATCTACATTAACAACACGAAAACTACCATACTTATCATTAAATTCAGCTACGAATAAATATTCTTTCATAGGTTCTATTAAATTAAATACTTCTTCTGTTATAGAAATACGACCAGCGTCATCTTGTTGAGCAACATTCATACCATAATAAATATTTCCATTCTTTTCATTTTTCTGACTTGATTTGTTAATTACCATAGCTTTCATTTCTACTTTTACTTTCATTTTTTTATTCTCCTTTTATGAATATTGTTTTAGGGTACAAAAAAAAGTACCTTGCCATTGCAAACGTACTTTAATTTGTTATTAAACTCTTAAATCTATCCCACAAATATACATTTTTTCAACAAAAAAAATTCTTTTCAATCGGTATTATCAAATTTTGTTTATTTAAAAAATACTAACGTATTTGTCGTATAGATGGATATTCTAAATGATCTCATCTTTTTACCTCTTTAGTTGTCAAATTTATTTATAAAATTAATTTCAGGTAATCATAGCCCATTTGAACGATATTATTTAGAACTGACTGAATGCTAAAGCCATGTACTTTCTTTAGCAAATCATTTATTCCTACCACAAAATTAATACCAATTCTCAAAACATTTGTTCCTTCTAAAAACACTAAAATAAGTAAAATACCCATTAATAACAAAACTATTGCACATTTAACTATTCTTGTCATCATGTATCCCTCCCTAGGCTTTTATTATAGATAAGAATATTTAACATCTTTTTAGTTAAGTTTGAAGAAATTATGAAGGTCTATGAAAGCATATGTATATACAACTGTCTTGTCAGTAAGTATTCTTTGTGCTATACTTTTCACGACAATTTTTTATAAACGGAGGTTCTCATGATTCAGGAAAAAATAGCTAGAATCAATCAATTAAAAAAAGACCAGAACACACTTATTCTGGCTCATTATTATGTGGATGAGGAAATACAAAAAATAGCAGACTTTGTGGGGGACTCCTACTATCTTGCTCAAATGGCTACTAACGCCAAAGAAACAACACTCCTCATGTGCGGAGTTAATTTTATGGCAGAAAGCGCTAAAATATTAAATCCAAAAAAAACCGTCTTATTGCCGGATTTAAATGCTGATTGTCCAATGGCACATATGTCCAGTGTAGATAAAATTAAAAATGTACGAAAAAAATATTCTGACGTAGCAGTCGTTTGTTATGTGAATTCAAGCATTGAATTAAAAGCTCATTCTGACGTCTGTGTTACTTCTGCTAATGCTTTAAAAATAGTTAAAGCATTACCACAAAAGCGTATTTATTTCATACCTGATCAAAATCTGGCTTATTTTATTGCTCAGCAATTACCCGATAAGGAATTTATTTTTAATGATGGGTTTTGTCACGTTCATGCAGCTATAACAACAGAAATAGTTGCGAAAGAAAAAGAGAAACGTCCTAAAGCAGAAATCTTAGTTCACCCTGAATGTTCTCCTAATGTTGTTGCTCTTGCTGATTATGTAGGAAGTACATCAGGTATTATTAAACAAGCGGGCAACTCCCCTGCCAAAGAGTTCATCGTCCTAACAGAAATAGGGGTTCTTTTTGAGCTAAGAAAGCGTTACCCCGATAAAAGTTTCTATACACCAACCAATCTTATGACCTGTCCGGATATGAAGAAGCTAAACCTAGATAAGGTCTTACAGACTTTGGAAAATAAAAGTCCAGAAATTATAATTAACAAAGCATTATTAGAGCAAGCAAAACAAGCTTTAGACTCAATGATGGATCTGGCAAATTAAGGAAAGGACACCTAAACTCGTGAAAACACACTACGATGTAGTGGTGGTTGGTTGTGGAGTTGCAGGTTGTTTTGCTGCTCTTCATCTTCCTAAAACCACCAAAATTTTAATGTTAAGTAAAGGCTCTCTTGAAGAATGTGACTCCTACCTAGCTCAAGGCGGCATTTGTATGTTAAAATCTGAGGCTGATTTTGCGGCTTATCTAGAAGACACCCTCAAGGCCGGTCATTATAAAAATAACATAGAGTCTGTAAAAATCATGATTAACTCTTCTAGAGAAGTAATTAAGGAACTTATAGACTATGGCGTAACCTTTCATCAAACAAACGGTAAATTGGACTTTACAAGAGAAGGTGCTCATTCTACTAACCGGATTTTGTATCATGATGATTTAACTGGAAAAGAAATCACCTCTGTTCTACAAAGAGAAGTTTTAAAACGAGATAATATTACAATTTCTACTCATACACCTATGATTGATCTTTTGTGTCAAGATAATAACTGTTATGGGGTACTCGTAAAAAAGCTGGAGCAAACAGTCGCAATTTTAAGTCAGGATGTAATTCTTGCTTGTGGTGGTCTTGGTGGCATTTTCGCACACTCTACAAACTTTCCTCTCCTAACAGGCGATGGTATTAGCCTAGCACTAAAACACGACGTTAAACTTAAGGATATTCAGTATATTCAAATACATCCCACTACTCTTTACTCCAAAGAGTCTGGTAAACGCTTTCTTATTTCTGAATCCGTTCGCGGTGAAGGTGCCATTTTGCTAAATAAAAAAGGCGAACGCTTTGTCGATGAGCTACTACCACGAGACTTAGTAGCTAAAGCAATTTATCAACAAATGAAGAAAGATAAGACGGACCACGTTTGGCTGTCATTAAAAACCATACCTATTAATATTAAAGAACGATTTCCCAACATTGTTAAACGTTGCCTAGAGGAAGGTTATGATCCGACAAAGGACTTCATTCCTGTGGTGCCAGCACAACACTATCTTATGGGTGGAATTTGGACCGATACACTAGGTCGTACCACCATGAAACATCTCTTCGCTGCAGGAGAAACTGCTAATAATGGGGTCCATGGCGCAAACCGGCTTGCTAGTAATTCTCTTTTAGAATCACTAGTCTTTGCTAAAAGAGCAACTACTTATATTAGAGAGAACAAAGAGCTTACTCTCACTACTTTAGAGAATAAAAATATGGAAACTGTTATTCACACTACACCAGGCACTACACCTTTAACCACCTTATTAATAAATGAAATAAAAAAGGAGCTAAATAGCAATGAAGCAAATTACTATGAATTTAAATACTGATAAATATATAAAAATGGCTTTAGAAGAAGATATTTCTAGTGAAGACGTAAGTACTAATGCAATTGTCAAAGACAACACTCTAGGAGAAGTAGAGCTTATCTGTAAAGAAGATGGTATAATTGCCGGTCTGATGGTCTTTAAAAGAACCTTTGAATTATTAGATCCTTCCGTAGAGGTTTTTTTCTTTGTAAAAGATGGTGATCAAGTTTCTAATAAGGAAAAATTAGGCATACTCAAAGGACCTATTAGAACCCTCTTATCTGGAGAGCGAACAGCCTTAAACTTTTTACAAAGAATGAGCGGTATTGCTACCTATACTAGAGAAGTAACTTCTTTATTAGTAGGTACGCAGACTAAACTTTTAGATACAAGAAAAACCACTCCTAATATGCGTATTTTTGAAAAATACGCTGTGAAAGTTGGTGGTGGCCATAACCACCGTTACAACTTATCTGATGGTATTTTATTAAAAGATAATCATATTGCCGCAGCCGGAAGTGTCAAAAAGGCCATAACCATGGCTCGTGATTACGCCCCTTTTGTTAGAAAGATTGAAGTCGAGGTGGAAAACTTACTAATGTTAGATGAAGCTTTAGATGCTAAGGCTGACATTATTATGCTCGATAATATGTCTACAAAAGATATGAAAGAGGCCGTTAAGCGCTGTAAAGGCCGAGCACTAACAGAATGTTCTGGTAATATAACAAAAGAAAACATTAATACAATCCTTGATATTGGGGTAGACTTTGTTTCAAGTGGCGCCCTTACCCATTCTTCTCCTATCTTGGATCTTTCTCTAAAGAATCTTTCCTCGCTATAAAGATAAAAGCTCAATTAAAAAGGCAATGCTTCTAAGAAGCATTGCCTTGGTGAGTTTATATACAAGCCGAAGCTTATATAACAAATGTTAGGATATCACTAGTCTTATAAAGACTCATAATACGGAACTGTTAAATATTGGCAAGCCGTTATATCATCCGATTTCAAATTATTTATTTCTTTTAAATCCGAAATATAGGCTTTGATAGACTCTTCATTCTTATGGTTATTGGCAATATTCCATAAGGTATCGCCATCTTCTATTTGAATGCTTTTATAATATTTTTTCATAATAGGCTTTTGTTCTTCATTTGCTTTTACAACCCCTCGATCAGCAAAGACTAAAACTCCTACAACAAGGCAGATACTAAAAAACATCATGATTGATTTTGTTAAATAAACTTCTCTTTTACGTTTAATATTTTTTCTTACTCTCATATTCTCACCTCATTAGCAAACATTTGTTCTTCTTGAAATAATCATACTATGGGAACAAACGTTTGTCAATAGATTCTTCCTAATTAATCGAACAAATTTTCTGAACTATTGTTTGCTATTTTATCCACAGTATGATAAAATTAAGAAAACAATTATAACAGTTGGAGGTTATCTATGGGTACAGGTAAGATTAGTGAAAAACAAAAAGAAATACTAGAGTATATTAAATCACAAATTTTAGAAAGAGGATTTCCGCCATCTGTACGTGACATTTGTAAAGCAGTTAGTTTAAAATCTACTTCTTCTGTGCATGCACATCTTGAGACTTTGGAAAAAAATGGTTATATACGAAGAGATCCTACAAAACCTAGAACAATAGAAATTCTGGATGAATCTTTTAACTTGAACCGTCGTGAAATGAGCAATGTACCTATACTAGGAAACGTAGCCGCTGGTGAACCTCTTTATGCCGAACAAAACATTGAAGAGTACTTTCCTATTCCAGTAGAAAGACTTGGTAATAAGGCTACTTTTATGCTAAAGGTACGTGGTGACAGCATGATAAATGCTGGAATATTGTCAAATGACTATGTTTTAGTCGAAGAAAGATCAACTGCCTCTAATGGCGAAATTGTGGTAGCTCTTATTGATGATAACGCTACTGTAAAGACCTTCTATCGTGAAGAAGGAGTTATTAGATTGCAACCTGAAAATGATGCCTTAGAACCTATTATTGTTTCTGACGTGAAGGTTTTAGGAAAAGTAATTGGTGTTTTTAGATTTATGTAAGGAGTCAGAAGATAAAAAAAGGTTCTTATTCTTTTCGAATAAGAACCTCTTTTTTATCTTTAGAGTTCTTCTGCTCTTACGATTGTACCATCTTGCCAAATTCTTTCAAGATTATAAAAAGAACGGCTATCTCGGTTAAAGATATGAACGATTACATCGCCATAATCCATTAAAATCCAATCTCCTTTATGAGTTCCCTCGCTTTGCTTTTTAACATAACCAGCTTCTTCCATCTTTTTATCGACTTCTTCCGTTAAGGCTCTCATTTGTGTATCACTATTACCATTTGTAATAACAAAATAATCAGCAAAAGAAGATACCGTTGAAATATCTATTACAGTTATATCTTCACCTTGTTTATTATCTAGTGCTTGATAAGCCACTTTCATCATATCTTTTGTGTTCATCTAATCTCCTTAAATTGTAGTAATTTTACTATAATAATCATAGGTCTTTTGTGTCATTGTATCAATAGGGTTGTTTCTAGTATGTAAATAGGAAAGAATATTTTCTAAAATTAATGTAGTTGCTTTATTTAAATCCAAAAAAGATTCTTTTCTAATAGTTTTAAGGTTAGGTGCAACTTTTCTAAGCGGTTCAATATAATCAGCGATAAAGATAATTTGTTCAAGCCAGTTCATAGCTGGACGACCCGTTGTGTGATAGCGAATACTATTTAAAATTTCTAAATCAGTAACACCATATAAATCACGAGCTACCTCGGCGCCTAACTTAGCATGAATAAGGCTGGGATTTTCCACTTCTATTTTAGATAATTCAATCTGATAACTTTTCACTTTCGCGAATTTTTCCTGATTACTATAACACTTTGCACAATCATGTAAAAGGCCGGCAAACATTGCCTTTTCTATATCTTTTTCATAGCGCATAGCTAAAGAGGTCGCTGTGTAAGCAACTCCCATAGTATGTGCATATCTATCTTGGTTTAATACTGTTTTTAACTCTAAAGATATCTCTTCAAAAGTTTTCATATAAGTGGTTCTCCTTAATATATTGAAAGACTTTTAAAGGAAGCATTTCTTTCATTTCATCTTGCTTATCACCACTTAATAACCCTTCTCTTATCTGATGGGAAGAGATAGGTAAAACAGGTGAGTCAATCAAACGAATGTCTCCATTAAACTTTTCTTTAAGATGGATGATTTGCTCTTCCATTTCCTCTTTGGTATCCATTTCATCTCGGTAAGCAGCTAAAATAACACAAGAATCTAGTACCCTTTGTGGGTATTTCCAAGATTCCAGCGATAGCAAAGAATCAGCCCCTAAAATAAAATAAAACTGACTATCTTGATAAATACTCCTAAAATATTCCAGTGTACTATAACTATAAGAAGTACTTTCCTTATCTGTTTCATAAGTATTTAATTCAAAGTTTTCTATTTCATCTATAGCAAGTTCTACCATCTTTAAACGGTCTTTTACACTAGATGAAATTTTATGATATTCTTTGTGAGGCGGGTGACCATTTGGTAAAAACCATATTTTGTCTAAATTAAATTGTTTTTTGGCTTCCGTCGCTATCATCAAATGCCCTTTGTGGATAGGATCAAATGTTCCGCCCATTATGCCGATTTTCATAATTACCTCTTTGGTTCTATTTAGGAAGTTCAATCTTTTTATTTTTATCTTTACCTTCTTTGTACAAAACGATTTTTTTACCGATCACTTGAACTACTTGCGACCTTGTTCGTTCTGCTACTTGAACTGCTAATTCCTTGGGATCATCCATACAGTTCTTTAAAACACTAATCTTTATTAATTCATTCTTGTCAATGGACTCAGCAATCGCATTCACAAATTCCGGTGTGATACTACTTTTACCAATTTGAAAAGCAGGATCTAAATTCATAGCTAAGCCTTTTAAATAAGCTCTTTGTTTTGTTGTCATAATACTCCTTATATGAAATACTCAAATTGATGACCATACATCTTTACAGTATCTCCTTCTTCTATACCCATTTCGGTAAGTTGATCTATTATTCCCGATTCTTTTAAGAATTTTTGGAAGAAAGCAAAACCTTTTTCTGAGTCTAAGTTGGTATACCCAAGCATCTTTTCAATTTTTGGTCCTTCTACCACAAACATGTCATTTTCAATTTCAATAGTAAATGGCAAGTCTTCATAAATAAGCTCATCTTCTGGAAAATACTCTTGTTCAAAAAAGACCGGTTTATCTTCTATTTTAGCTAATTTATCACTTACAAAATAGAGAAGTTCTTTAATTCCTTCTCCAGTTGCACCCGAAATAGGAAATACTTCGATACCTTTTGGTTCAAACTCATTTTTAAGTTTTGTGATTACTTCTTCTTTATCATAAATTAAATCTATTTTATTTGCGGCTATAACCTGTGGTCTTTTCGCAATTTCCGGATTATATTCTTCTAATTCTTTATTAATCTTGTAAAAATCTTCAATGGGGTCGCGTCCTTCACTACCAGCTGCATCGAGGACGTGAATCATCATCTTCGTCCGCTCAATATGACGCAAAAATTGATGACCTAGTCCGACTCCTTGTGAAGCACCTTCAATAAGACCGGGAATGTCTGCAACAACAAAACCAGCTCCATTATCCAGATCAACTACGCCAAGGCTTGGGTGAATAGTCGTAAAGTGGTAATTAGCCACCTTAGGTCTAGCATTACTTACTCTAGTAAGAAATGTTGATTTTCCCACATTAGGAAAGCCTAAAAGGCCTACATCCGCAATAACCTTTAATTCCATGGTAATATTTAATTCTTGAAAAGGTTGTCCTGGCTTAGCAAACTTTGGTATTTGCATTGTTGCTGTCGCAAAATGTTGATTTCCTAGTCCACCTTTTCCACCTTTTAAAATTACTTGTCTTTGATTATCTCTAGACATATCGGCAATTACTTTGCCCGTTTGTGCTTCTTTTATAACAGTACCTTCTGGTACTTTTAAAATAATATCTTTTCCGTTGGCTCCATGACAGCGTTTTTTACCGCCTTGTTCCCCATCCTCAGCAGCAAACTTTCTTTTATGACGATAATCGACTAAGGTATTAAGTCCTTTTTCAACTTCAAAAATCACATCGCCACCATCGCCACCATCGCCACCATCAGGGCCGCCATTTGGCACATACATTTCACGACGAAAACTTACGTGGCCATCGCCGCCTTTTCCGGATCTTATATATATTTTTGCTCTATCTGCAAACATAATATCCCCTTTTTGCTTTAATTTAAAACAAACTCCAGACAAAAGCCTGGAGTTTACTATTACTGTGCTACTGGATAGATAGAAACTTTTTTCTTATCTTTTCCTTTTCTTTCAAAACGAACAACGCCATCTGTTAAAGCAAATAGTGTATCATCACCACCACGTCCTACATTAACGCCTGGATGAATCTTTGTTCCACGTTGTCTGTATAGAATGTTTCCTGCTTTTACAAATTGTCCGTCAGCTCTTTTTGCACCTAATCTCTTAGACTCGGAATCTCTACCGTTCTTAGTAGAACCCATTCCCTTTTTATGAGCAAAAAATTGAAGGTTCAATTTAATCATGGTTTACACCTCCTCGAATTTTAATTCAATGTATTTTGAATAATAATCATCATCTACCATGCTCTCTAATCCTATGACCATTGATCTAAACAATAATTGAGTTTCCTTAGATGGCGAAGTTTTCAATTTAAAACTAATACGTCCATCCTTGGCATTTGTCTTCTCACTTACCTTGCTATCCGTTAATTTTTCAATAGAATTAACTGTATTTAAGACAAGGATACTTGCAGCACTGCAAACGAGGTCATAACCTTCATCTGTAGATTCTGCATGTCCAAGAGTTTCAAAGCCTAAAATCTCTTTCTTTTTAGTTTGGTATATTTTTATACGAATCATGGTTATACACCTGCTTGTTCTTAAGCGTTAATTTTTTCAATCTTTACAGCTGTATACTGTTGTCTGTGTCCGTTTTTCTTGTGATATCCGGATTTTCTCTTGTACTTGTATACGATTACTTTTCTGGCTTTTCCGTTTTCAACGACAGTTGCGCTAACTGTTGCTCCGCTAACTGTTGGGTTTCCAACTTTAAGCTCACTATCACATACTCCTAGTACTTGATCAAATGTAACAGCTTCACCGGCTTCTACTCCAAGTTTTTCAACTCTGATTACATCGCCTTCTTCTACTTTGTACTGTTTACCACCTGTTGCAATTATAGCGTACATATGGCACCTCCTATAAACATTACTCGCCAACTTCGGTGTCCAAAAATGGAACTTTAAACCTGGTTGTGCGGCATACTAGAATATATTAACACGCCCTATAGGGTTTCGTCAATAGTATCTTCTTTATTTTCTCTT
>DXHJ01000082.1 GCA_019113475.1 Candidatus Dorea intestinavium
GTTTAATATCATCATAAATAAGCGACATAACATCTGCTTGTCGCTCTTTGGAGGGCGCTACTGGGGTAATCCCTCTATTTTTGCATTCTCGATGATAAAGTCCGGCATCGATGGTTCCATCAGTTGCCATAATGCCAATCTTTTTCACCTGAGGAAAATTAGAAATGGCATAGTCAACGCTTTCTTTAATCATATGAATAATCGGAATATTAATTTCCTTTTGTACTCGGTCAAAAAAGTAGTGGGAGGTATTACAAGGTATGGCAATATTAGCCACTCCCAAGCTTTCTAGTGTCTTTGCATCCGTTGTTAGATTCTCAATAATATCTTTTTGGTCGCCGCTTTCAATGGCTTTCGTCCGGTCCGGCATGGAAGCGTGATTAAAAATCACCATATCAATATGGTCTTGATCTGTTTTTACTTTGGTATGGGCAATAATTTCTTCGTAGAAATAACAAGTTGCTTCTGGTCCCATTCCGCCAATAACTCCGAGTTTATTTTTCATAAGTACTCCTAACTATAATACTTTTTATATTTAATATAATGGCTAAAATGAGTACGAAGAAGACGATATAGTCTCCCAATTGGTAAGTCTCCCTTAAAGAAGACTGGGTTTACGACCTTTCCTTCTTTGATTAACTTTCGCATTTTTTTCTTCGTATCTTCACTCTTTACATATTTAAAAGCAACACCTTTAGGAATAACTAACCAAAGATGTGGTTCTTTTGCAGCTTTAAACTCATGTTTTTTGCCGTAAATATAATCATCTACCACATATTTTGCAATGTTAAAACCTGAACCTGTGACATAGAAGTTACTTCTTCCTTGTCTGGTGTTAATTTCAAAAAACTTGTATTTATTATCCCGTCTATCATATTTAATATCAAAGTTAGAAAAGCCTACATAGTGCATATCTTCTAATAAGGTCTTTGCTTGCTTCATTAAGCCTTCATGATATTCGGTAATAATCGTCGCATGATTACCAAGTCCCTTTGGGGTATGTTCTTCTAATAAGACGTGACCCAAACACATCATTTCTACTTTTCCTTCTTGGTTGGAATAAGAAGTAAGAACATACATATATTCATCGTTACCAGGAATCTTATCTTGAATAATCAAGGGATTTTGATAACCGGCATCATAAATTTTCGTAATCGTTGCTTCTAATTCTTGACGGTTGTTAATGAAGAACACCTTATCTTGTCCCTCAAAAGGATGTTCCCAATAGGTAATACTTTCTGATGATTTTAAAATAACCGGATAAGGGAAGTTCATTGCAAAATCCATGCCCATGTCTTTGGTATAGACAATGGTATCTGGATAATCCACATTATTCTTTTCACATAAATCGTAGAAAATATCTTTCTTTTGTAATCTTGACATTAAGTCATAATCAATATAAGGAACGATACAATTACTTGGTAACTTTCCTTTATATTTACTTGCTAAGGCAATATAGCCATCGCTACAGCCAAAGATAATAATTTTTTTATTTTTAAAGCGTTTGGAAAACTCATTAATTGTTCTAATAAAGCCTGCATCTGTTTCTATATCTTTAACAGGGGTATACTCTGTGATTCTGCTGCCATAACTTGGACCGGTGGGATATTTCCCAAAAACATAAGATTTTATCTGATATTCTTCATAAAATGCACGTGCCACGCTATAGGTATTGATATCGCCGCCTAAAATAAACGGAACAAACTCTTTTTCTTTAAATTCCATACCTGTACCTCCTAGTTTTACAAATCCTAATTATATCTCAGCCCCTAAAATATGTCAATTTTGCCCAAAACCCAAAAAATGATGAATAAGACAATATTAACCGCTACAATGGTGGCTCCCACTGGCGTTTCTAAAAGGATTGCTAAAATAAGTCCAATTAAGGCCCCCACAACCGCAAAAACTGCGGAACAAATGGTAACACTTAAAAAACTCTTAAAAATTCGCATGGCGGAAAGAGCCGGGAAAACAATTAAAGCCGAAGCCAATAGGGAACCTACTAGATTCATGGCTAAAACAATCACCATGGCCGTTACAATGGCAATCACGGTATTATAAAATCCTGTCTTGGTGCCAGTGGCTTTGGTAAAGGTCTCATCAAAGGTAATGCTAAAAATCTTGTGATAAAAAAGCACAAAGATAATAATTAAAATAAGGGACATAATAAGGCTTACATACACCTGGGTTTTTGAGAGGGTTAAAATAGCCGTCGAGCCAAATAAGGTGCTACAAACATCACCGGAAATATTCGGGGAAGAGGAAAAAATATTTAAAAATAAATACCCAAGAGCTAGGGCTCCAACGGAAACCATCGCCAGGGCTGCATCCCCTTTAACTCCGGAATTTTGTCCCATTCGCAAAATAAGAACAGCTGATAAAATTGTAATCGGTGCTACCAGTAAAAACTGATTGGTTAAGTTCATAATGGTGGCAATCGCCACGGCCCCAAAGGCTACGTGAGAAAGGCCGTCACCAATAAAGGAAAAGCGTTTTAAGACCAAAGTCACCCCTAATAAAGAGGAACAAAAAGCAATAAAGACGGTTACCACAATGGCATACTTAACAAAAGGATAACTTAAGTAAATTTCTAGTTGGTGCAAAACATTAGTCATTTTCCTTTACTCCTTTACAAAAACTGGATACGGCGGGATTTTCCAAGTATCCTGCTACCTCACCAAAATAAAAAGGGCGATAACCCATATGTAAAATATGCGAAGCATAGGTAGTCGCTTCTTTAATATCATGAGAAATCATAATAATGGCAATTCCTTCCTTATTTAAACGGCTAATGATTTCATACATGGAAGCCGCTGCTAAGGGATCAAGTCCGGCGGTGGGCTCATCGAGAAGTAAAATCTTACCCGTTGCCAGTAATGCTCTTGCTAGTAACACTCTTTGTTGTTGTCCCCCGGATAATTCCCGGTAGCATTTTTTCTTTAAGACGAAGATTTCTAATTTTTCTAAAATCTGATCGGCTTGTTTTTTTTCTTCCTTGCTATAAAAAAATCTTCTTTTCATTTTATTGATAAAACCTGATAAGACAATTTCTTCTACTGAGGCCGGAAAATCTCTTTGTACTGGGGTTTGTTGGGGCAAGTAGCCAATTTCATTTTTCTGTAACCCTTCGGCAAAAACAATTTCGCCACTCATGGGGGCTTTTAGTCCCATAATTACTTTCATCAACGTACTTTTTCCCGAACCATTTTCACCCACAATGCAAAGATAATCCCCTTCGTTTACCTGAAAGCTAATATCTTCGGCAATGGTTTTACCTTCATATCCTAGTTTTAAATTTTCACAACTAATTAAGGCCATAAGGCTTCTCCTTCTAATTTAATACCTGTTTTAATACTGCTAAATTTTCTTCCATAATCCCGAGATAAGTTTCTCCCGCTTTAATGTCCCGGTCTGTAACTGACTGCATGGAATCAAGCGTTACAATCTTTTTATTCTTTTCTTTGGTGTTTTCATTAATCGCTTTTGCTACCAACTTATCGGAATTTTCTAATACCACGATGTCATTTAGTTTTAAGTCATCGATCTTTTTTGCTAAGGAAACGATGGTTTCAAAACTGGCTCCCGTTTCTGCTTCACAGCCAGGAAAAGCGGCAGCGTAATGAATGTGATAATCATCTAATAGGTAGATAAAAGGAAAGCGATCACCAAAAACTAAGGTGTCTTTTCTAGCATTCTCTCGCATCAGCTGATACTCTTTATCTAAGTTTTCTAACTTGTTAAGATAGGCCTTGGCATTTTTCTCATATAGGGCCTGTTGAGTGGGGTCGATGGCCACTAGCTTTTCTGTCATAGCCTCACAAACTTTGCTGGCATTTAAAAGCGAGAGCCAAATGTGCTCATCCTTTTCTTCATGGTCATGAATTTCGCCTTCTTCATGGTCGTGATCTTCTGCTTTTAAATTTTCTTTTAAGACTTCCATGACATTAAGGCTTACTTGCTTTTCATTAACCACATTAGCTTTGGCTTCTTCCATCCAAGAATCAGAAACACCCCCCATATAGATTAAAAGATCAGCATCAGAAATCTGGGCCATATCTTTAACCGAGGGCTGATAGCTGTGCATATCGGTGCCTTTATTTTGTA
>DXHJ01000083.1 GCA_019113475.1 Candidatus Dorea intestinavium
ATGTTTGTACATACATCTAGCGTTTTAGGTGCAGCGTGGTGTTTATCAAAAAGGCTTCCGACCCGAATCATAAAAAACTCATCTAGATTACTCGTAAAAATAGCAACAAACTTCATTCTTTCTAATAATGGCACACTTTCATCTTGCGCTTCTCTTAAAACTCTTTGATTAAATCGCAACCAAGACAATTCTCTATTTTGTGTAAATAAAAGCAGTTCTTTATCCATACCCTTACCCCCCTATAAAGGAACAGGGCCGTAAATTTACGACCCTGCAGATTTAACTTATTTCTTAGAAATATAACCTTTGCTTACTAAGGTCTCAGCACACAAAACAGCTCCCCCTGCTGCTCCTCTAACCGTGTTATGAGAAAGACCAATAAATTTATAATCATAAAGAGAATCTGTTCGCAAACGGCCAATCGAAACGCCCATGCCATCTTCATAATCCACGTCAAGAAGAACTTGTGGACGATTATCCTCTTCTAAATATTGAATAAATTGTTTTGGTGCACTTGGTAATTCTTTTTCTTGTGGATAGCCTTTAAAGTTAACCAAACGATCAATTAGTTCTTCTTTCGTTGGCTTAAATTTAAAATTAATAAAAACCGCTGCTGTATGCCCATTTAAAACTGGTACCCGAACGCATTGTGTCGTAATAACTGGTTCTTTGGCCAAAGTAACCGTTCCATTTTCTGCTTTTCCTAGTACTCTAAGTGGTTCTTGTTAACTTTTTTCTTCTTCGCCACCGATAAAAGGAATGATGTTGCCAATCATTTCTGGCCATTCTTTAAATGTTTTACCGGCTCCTGAAATTGCTTGATAAGTAGTGGCTACTACCTCAGTTGGCTCAAACTCTTTCCATGCTGCTAGAGCTGGGGTATAACTTTGAATCGAGCAATTTGGCTTTACCGCAATAAATCCTTTTGTAATGCCAAGTCTTTCCCTTTGTGCTTTAATGATTTCAAAATGGTCATCATTAATCTCTGGTACTACCATTGGTACATCTTTGGTCCATCTATGAGCACTATTATTGGAAACTACTGGTGTTTCTGTTTTTGCGTACTCTTCTTCAATTCTTTTGATTTCATCTTTAGTCATGTCAACGGCGCTAAATACAAAGTCCACACTAGAGGCTACTAATTCTACATCGGCAACATTTAAAACTCGTAGTCTTTTAACCCCATTTGGCATCGGTGTATCCATTTTCCAGCGATTGCCCACTGCTTCTTCGTAGGTTTTGCCAGCTGATCTTTCACTTGCTGCAAGAGTAGTAACTTCGAACCAAGGATGGTTTTCCAGTAAGGCAATAAAACGTTGTCCCACCATTCCGGTTGCTCCTAAGATTCCTACTTTTAATTTTTCGTTTTTTATAGCCATAGTATCTCCTTATCCTTTTGTATCTATATTCTTGTTAAATAATCATCGTAAATTTTCAAGACTTTTTCCATTGCGTCTTTTCCGGGAGCCCCAATAGTTACTCTTTTATCCACACAAGTCTTTAGACTAATCGCTTCGTAGATATCCTCGCCAAAGGCAGATGATTCTTTTTGATATTCTTCTAAGCTTAAATCTAAAAGTGAGCAATTCTTATCGAGACAATATAAGACAAGTCTTCCCACAATTGTATGGGCATCTCTAAAAGGAACACCTTTATTTACTAAGTAGTCTGCTACGTCTGTGGCATTGGTAAAGCCATTCATAGCGCTATCTTTCATGCGATCTTTGTTGAATTTCATAGTTTCTATCATGCCGGCAAATAATTCCAGACAAGCTTCCACTGTATCAAGAGCGTCAAATACCGGCTCTTTATCTTCTTGCATGTCTTTATTATAAGCAAGAGGAATGCTTTTCATCGTCGTAATAAAGCCCATTAAAGAGCCATAAACTCTACCCGTCTTGCCTCGTACTAATTCAGCAATATCGGGATTTTTCTTTTGTGGCATAATACTGCTACCAGTACTATAAGCATCATCAATTTCCACAAATTTATATTCATTAGAGTTCCAAATAATTACTTCTTCACTAAAACGGCTTAAATGCATCATGATAATCGATAAATCACTTAATAGCTCTATTAAATAATCTCGGTCGGAAACGCCATCCATACTATTAAGAGTGGGACCATCAAAACCTAATAGCTTCGCTGTATAATCTCGGTCTAAAGGATAAGTAGTTCCGGCTAAAGCACCACTACCAAGAGGACAGGTCCCCATTCTTTTATGGAGATCTTCTAGTCTTTCATAATCCCTTTTAAACATTTCAAAATAAGCACCTAGATGATGAGCCAAGGTAACAGGCTGGGCTTTTTGTAAATGGGTAAAGCCTGGCATATAGGTCTCTAAATTTTCTTTCATGGTTTGATTTAAAACTAAAAGAAGTTTTTTAACTGCTGCTTGAATGCCCTTAATACTTTCTCTCGTAAAAAGTTTCATATCTACTGCTACTTGATCATTTCTACTTCTACCTGTATGCAGTTTCTTTCCCGGGTCACCAATCCGGTCAATTAAATTAGCTTCAACAAAACTATGAACATCTTCATATTCTTTGGTAATTAGTAAAGTGCCCGCTTCTACCTCTTTTTCGATGCCTTTAAGTCCCTCGATAATAAGGTTTTTTTCTTCATTGGTCAAAATACCTTGTTTTGCTAACATCGTAACATGAGCAATGCTTCCTTTAATATCAACGGATAATAAGCGTTGATCAAATTCTATTGATGCATTAAAATCATAAACCATTTGATCTGTTTTCTTTGTAAATCTGCCGCCCCATAATTGTGCCATAATCTGCCTTCCTTTTCTTTTTAACCTTTTCTAATGTCGCGATCATTCATGGAAAATTCACATCCACAATAATCTTGTCGATATAATCCGTATTTAGTAGAAAGTTCAACGGATCGTTTAAAACCATTTTTCTTTTTAAAATCAGAGTTTAAATAAGAAACACCATAAGTATCGCCTAAGGATTCCCCTAATTGATTTAAAACTGCTGATTTTTTCATTGGGCTAATGGTTAAAGTGGTTGTAAAATAATCAAAATTTCCTGCTTTTGCTAAAATTGCGCTTTCTTTTAAACGCAGTTTATAACAACTCATACATCTTGCTCCACCTTCTTTATCTTGTTCATGACCATGAGCAAGGCGATAAAACTCTTCTTTATCATAATCTCCGGCAATAAAATGAATGGGATATTTCGTCTTCATTTGCGAGATTAGTTCTTGTTGCTCGCATATTCTTTTGGTATATTCACTTTCCGGAAATATATTGGGATTATAATAAAAAACAGTGATTTTAAAGTAATCACTGAGATATTCTAAAACATAAGTACTACAAGGTGCACAACAACTGTGTAACAGCAGTGTAGGCACCTTATTTTCCTTAGTTATATTATCAATTAATTTATCCAATTCTTTTTGATAGTTCATTCACTCACCTAAATCTTTCCAAAGCTGAAAACCGGATTCGAACCGGCGACCTCTTCATTACGAGTGAAGCGCTCTACCAACTGAGCTATTTCAGCACAATAATTATTATATACAATTTTCCAAGAATTGCAATACTAACTATTTACTGAAACTTCTAACTCTGTAACTGGGAAGCTTATACTTTTTTCATCAAAGGTCGTTTTAATCGCTTCTAAGACGTCATGTTTAACCTCGTTATACTCCGCAGTTTTAACGCAACCTCGCAGTCCTAATATAACGGCTGAGTTACCTAATTCATCAACAAATACTTGATATCCTTCTTCTTTATTAATTCTTTTTTCTTTTAAAATAATTTCTTCTAAGATAGCTTTTACCATTTTCAAATCTTCTTTATAGGAAACTCTGATTTTTAGATCTAATTGTCTTTTATCAGAAGCAGTCATATTAATAATACTATTTGCCGTCATCATGGAGTTTGGCAAAATAACTACTTGTCCATCTACCGTTAATAACTTGGTATAAAATATTTGAATTTCAATAACGGTTCCCACATTTTTATTGCTATCTTCCACAATACAATCCCCTACAACAAAAGGTTTTAAAATTAAAATCATGACGCCACTGGCAAAGTTAGAAAGGCTACCTTGCAGTGCTAAACCAATTGCTACACCACCAGAGGCAAATAAAGCAGCTACTGAGGCTGTACTAATGCCTAAGCCACTAATAATACCCAGAATAAGAATAATATACAAAACGTACTTAAGGAGCGAGTCCATAAACTGTCGAACGCCTTGATCGGTATTAGCTCGGTTCATTGAGCGACTAACTAGCTTACGAATTCCCTTAATAACGAGTCTACCAATAAAGAAAATCACTAAAGCTAAAAGTACTTTAAAACCAAAGGAAATGATAGCGGGAAGATTGTCTTGTACATATGTAACGAGCCTATTTGCTTCTTTCGTAGCTTCCGTAGCCACTTCTTTTGTTCCTTCTTTAACGTTATCCATTTAGATTTCCTCCTTAAGGGCTAATAGAGCACTTAAGTTTCCTCTTTTTCCTTTACTTGCGCGATGAGAAAAAAGAAAGTCACTGTTACAACAAGTGCAAAGGTTTGTTGTTGCTAAATTTTCTTTTAAAATTCCAGCCTCTTCTAAAACTAGTTCATTGGCTCGCCATAGATTTAGCTGATACTTGCCATTGTCCTTTTGGTAGTATAAATCCTTTTCTTGATATCCTTTAAAAGCATGATTTACTTCTTTAATTACATCTTCACTTACTTCATAACAGTCTTGGCAAATAGAGGGTCCAATACCTACCAGAATGTCTTTTGGGTTGCTATGAAAAGCTTTTGTCATGGCCTCTACCGTTACTTTACCCATTTTATGCACGGTTCCTCGCCATCCTGAATGACTAAGGCCAATCGCCTTTTTAACCGGGTCAACAAAGTAAAGGGGCACACAATCAGCGTAAAAAGTTACTAGCGTAAGACCAGGAACTTTAGTAATCATGCCATCTACATCGGCGAAATTGTCTTTGTAGTTTTCCCTCGTTACCTCAACTACATTCGTGGTATGAGTTTGCGCAGAAAACACAAGACTATCTTCTTTGACCCCTACCGCCTTACTTAGCCTTTTCGTATTTTCCAGCACATTTTCTGGTAAGTCGCCTCTTTGAATGCTAATATTCATGGATGCACAGTCTCCTGTACTTACTCCTCCAAGTCTGGTTGTAAAGGCTTGTTTAATCAGCCCGGTTTCTTCTAAATTATTAAAAATTAAGTAAGGCACTCCCTCATTTTCAACTTCTGTAAAAATATTTTCCTTGTTTTTATATTGTAAATTTAATTTCATCTTTATTCCTTATCTTTTCTTTTACATAAAGAAACAAAAAGCATCCTGATAATGGCTAATTTTATTATCTTGGATGCCAATTACATCAAATCGTAAATTGTATTCTACAATCTGGTTTTCTCTTAAATAATTTAATGCACATTTTGCTATTTTCTTTTGCTTTCGCAAATCAACGGCCTCTATAGCATCACCACAAACGGCTGAATTTCGATATTTTATTTCGATAAATACCAGATCATTTTTCTCTTTTGCAATGAGGTCTACTTCTCCATAGTGGCAATAATAATTTTCTACTAAAATAAGATAGCCCTTATCTTTTAGATAGGAACAGGCTAATAATTCTTTTTCTTTTCCTTTGGCTCTTTTATTCATTTAAACAAAGTTCTTGATAAAGGAATTTCTATGAATGGGTGTTTTACCATAAGTTTTAAGGGCTTCTATATGGGCTTTTGTACCATAGCCTTTGTTGTTCTTAAAGCCGTACTCAGGCATAACTTCATCGTACTGAATCATTAAATGATCTCTCGTAACTTTCGCCACAATACTGGCAGCCGCAATAGAAACGCTTTTGGCATCTCCTTTTATAATTGGCACCTGTTTGGTTTCAATTTCCGGAATAATAACGGCATCATTTAACAAAAGGTCAGGTGAAATAGCAAGCTTACTAACTGCCTCCCTCATGGCTTCATAAGTTGCATTTAAAATATTAATTTCATCAATCCTAGCTGGTGAGCGATAACCAATACCAATGGCAAGAGCTTTTTCTTCTATTTCTTTAAAAAGAAGTTCTCTTTTCTTTTCTGATAACTTTTTAGAATCATTTAAATACAATATTTCAACATCCTTTGGTAAAATAACCGCTGCCGCTACCACTGGTCCTGCCAGTGGTCCTCTACCCACTTCGTCAATCCCACAAACATAAGCAAAGTTTCGATATTTTCTTTCAAAAGAAGACATTTCATAGAGACGAGCTCTTTCTTTTTCTAACTTTTGGGCCTGTTTTAACAAGCGCTCCTCTTCTCTTTTACTCATGTTTGATAACTCCAAACTTACTAAAAGGATAGATACGAATCCAGGCTCTTCCGGTTAAATCTTTTCTATTGATGATTCCTACATTTGGTTCACGACTATCGGCACTGTGATTACGATTATCGCCTAAAACAAAATACTCATCTTTACCTAAGGTAATAGGTGTTTCGGCAATGCCTGGGGAATCCATTAGCTCGGCCCCATAAATATCTGATTCTAAAAGCTCATTATTAATATAAGTATATCCATCTTTTACTTGAACTGTCTCACCAGGAAGTCCAATAATTCTTTTTATATAATGTGTATTTGCCTCGTATTTATAAGGAAATACCACAATGTCATATCGTTTAGGGTCTTTAAAGCGATAACTAATCTTATCTACGATTAATTGATTTCCATCTTGTAGGGTCGTCTCCATTGAGCGACCGCTTACTTTGGTACGAACTCCAATAAAAGTAACAATAAACCAGGTTAATAAAATAATAATGCCGATATACATCAACCATCCTAAAAGCTCTCTTGCAGGGGAGTTTTTCATCTCGTTTTTATCATCCTCGTCATCTCGTTGTAAATTTTCCATTTTTATCCCCTTTCATACTCCTTATTTTATCATAAAACAGGGGGTACTTCTAGTGTCAGCCTGCCAAGTCTTCCATTTCTAAAATCATCTAATAAAAGAGCCGCCGCCTTTTCTAAATCATAAGTATTTCCTTTGACTAAGCAGTTTCTGTTTTTCGCAATTTGTTCTAAAATTTCGTAATTCTTTCCTTCTTCAACAAGATCATATTTCTTAGCTAATACCTGTGGGTATTTAACAAGTAAAAGATCAATAAAGGATAAAGCAAGTTCTTCTGTTTGTAACACTTCATCTTTAATAGAGCCAATTAAAGCCAACTTTAAGCCCACTTCTTTGTCTTCGAATTTAGGCCACAATATTCCTGGTGTATCTAAAAGTTCTACTTGTTTATTTAAACGAATCCATTGCTTTCCCTTGGTAACACCTGGTTTATTGCCAGTTTTTGTCGCCGCTTTACCGGCCAAGGCGTTAATAAACGTAGATTTCCCCACGTTAGGAATACCTACTACCATGGCTCTTACCGGTCGGTTTAAGATGCCTCTTTTACGATCTCTTTCAATTTTAGCAGCACAAGCATCTTTAATCACATTCATAACTGCTTTTACACCTTTACCGGCCTTAGAGTTAACTGGCACCACAAAGTAACCAAGTTGGGTAAAATAAGTGCTCCATTCTTGGTTTTTGCTTTCTTCGGCTAAATCTGCTTTATTTAATAAAATAAGCCGTGCCTTTTGCTTTCCTAGTTCATCAATATCCGGATTACGGCT
>DXHJ01000084.1 GCA_019113475.1 Candidatus Dorea intestinavium
ACAAAATCTTCGCCAATGGTTTCTGGCGGTATTTCATCCTTTTTAGTTTCGTAATCTTCCACCAAGTCAATGGTATCATCATTAGTATCTAACATCCACAGAAAGTCCTCGCTGTGTTCATAACTTGCTGCAGCTTCTTTCGCCAACTTTTTTCGTTCTTCTAGCGGAAGCTTCTTTCTTTTATCTTCCTGTTCATTTGTTTGAACTTCTATTTTTTTTGCTGTTGTTTTATTTTCTTTCTTTGTTTCTTCACTAGCTTCTTTATGACTTTTTACTTCATATATAGTAATGGCTAAAAACACCATCAGTAGCATGCCTAAAATAAGAAGTGCTCTATTTCTTTGTACTTCTCGTTTTCTTTTTGTATTTTTCTTTCTTTTGTATTCCATAAGTCACCTCATTAGCAGTTATTATACAGTAGAATTTTCCATTCTTCAATCTTTACTTATGACCCGATTTGTGGAATAATAAGCGTATCAAATATTAGGAGGATTGTAAAATGAAAATTGTGTTTTTAGACGCAAAAACAATAGGAGATGATATTAATCTCGGAAAGTTTGACGCCCTCGGTCAGGTGATAAAATACCCAAATTCTACAGCAGCTCAAGCAAAAGAGCGTACCACTGACGCTGACGTTGTTATTGTAAACAAAGTTAATATAAATGAAAACACCATTGGTAATGCCGCAAATTTAAAGCTTGTCTGTGTTACCGCAACAGGAACCAACAACTTAGATAAGGATTACTTAGACAAAAAAGGAATTGAATGGCGAAATGTAGCTGGCTACTCTACGGAAACCGTAGCTCAACATACTTTTGCACTTCTCTTTTACCTATTAGAAAAACTTCGTTATTATGATGATTATGTTAAAACCGAAAAATACGTAAATGACACAATTTTCACTCATTTTGATGAAGCTTTCCATGAACTATCAGGAATGACTTATGGTATTATTGGCCTGGGATCAATTGGTCGAAAAGTTGCCGATATTGCTAAAGCTTTTGGTATGAAGGTAATCTATGCTTCTGCTTCAGGCAGTGCACCTCAAGAAGGTTACGATCAAGTAGATATGGATACTCTCCTTGCTACTTCTGATATTATTTCTATTCATGCTCCATTAAACGAGCATACAGATGGTTTAATTAATGCAGCAGCGCTTAAAAAGATGAAACACACTGCTATCTTACTAAATCTTGGCCGAGGACCAATCGTTGTCGAAAAAGATCTTGCTGATGCTTTAATAAAGGGACAAATAGCCGCAGCCGGACTTGACGTGCTAACCGTTGAGCCAATGACTGAAGATAATCCTCTTTTACCAATTAAAGATAGTAAAAAATTAATTATCACTCCTCATATTGCTTGGGCAAGTGTCGAGGCAAGAACTAGATTAATGGATCTTATTTATCATCAAGTAAAAGATTTTTACAATCTTTAAGAAGAAAGGTGCCAGATAATTGGTTATTAGCCAATTATCTGACACCCTTTTTATTAATCTTGTCCTTTTATATCTTTGATGTTATCCTCAATTTTTTTAATTTCTTCTTCTCTTTTTTCAATGCTTTCACAAAGAGTGATGTAATCTAAGTCTACCACTTCAGCGCTTTTAAATTTTTCATAAACCATCCGGCCAATATGCGCATAATCCCTCTCGTTTCCTCGCTCTAGAGAACGAATGTCACCTTTTTTCTTTTGAATTTCGATTGTTTCATCAGCTTTCTTGCTAAAATCATTTGCTACATCTGATACTTTTTTCCCTAATTTGTCAATAAAATCATTCATTTTCACTTTTTCCTTTCGTGGCTATACTCTCTACGTTTTGCGTGCGCAGCTTAATAATCGGCCCGCCAGTTCCTTCAATATATTCTTTCGTGATAGTTACTTTACCGATGTTATCATCTTTGGGAATTTCATACATAATATCCAGCATAAATTCTTCAATGATTGCCCGTAGTGCTCTTGCCCCTGTATCTCTTTTCATTGCGCGTTTTGCTATCGCATGAAGGGCCTCATCGTTAAACTCTAGTTGTACTTCATCTAAGGCTAACAATTTTTGGTATTGTTTTAAGATAGCATTTTTAGGTTCTTTTAAAATGGAAACCAACATTTCCTCGCCCAAGCCTTGTAGGGTTACTACCACGGGAAGTCTACCTAAAAATTCCGGAATCATACCAAAGTTTCGTAGATCCTCTAACGTTACTTTATCTAAAATATTGGGATCTTCTTTGTACTTATCTTTTAAATCGGCGCCAAAACCTATGGCAGATTGTTTCATTAGTCGTTCTTGAATAATACCGTCTAAATCCGGGAAAGCCCCACCACAGATAAATAAAATATTTCTAGTATTAATAGTCGTTAAGGGAACCATCGCATTTTTACTATTGGCACCAACGGGAACTTCCACATCACTTCCTTCTAGTAATTTCAGCATTCCTTGTTGGACAGATTCACCACTCACATCTCTTTGACTCGAATTTTTCTTTTTGGCAATTTTATCAATTTCATCGATAAAGATAATGCCTTGTTCAGCCTTTTCCACATCATTATCTGCTGCTGCTAAAAGTTTTGAAACCACACTTTCAATATCATCGCCAATATAACCAGCTTCGGTTAAAGAAGTAGCATCGGTAATTGCTAGAGGCACATCAAGTAACTTTGCTAAAGTCTTAACTAGATAAGTTTTTCCCGAACCAGTAGGTCCAATCATTAGCATGTTGGATTTTTCTATTTCGATATCATCCATGGTATTTGTAGCTACCCTTTTATAATGATTATAAACCGCTACAGACATAGCTTTTTTAGCATGTTCTTGACCGATAATGTATTCGTCAAGGTTTGCTTTAATTTTATGTGGTGCCGGCAAATTGTTAATGTCTACCAATGGAACTACATCAGCAGCTTCTTTTTTCTTTTTTAACTTTTGCTTTTTAGGGATTTGTTCTTCCATATCTCCCATATTAAAAATCTGTACATTGGGATTGTTTAATAGCTGACTTAAGTCGTATTGACCACTAGTCATGGCATCAAAGCTTCTTTGCATGCAATCATTACAAACCGTGATATTATTAGGTAAGTCTACCATTTTCCCCGCAGTACTTTCTGGTCGATGACAAATCGTACAAACTTTTTCGTACTCATCGTCATCCTTTTTATCCTTGTCTTTTTTTTCTTCCTTCGTTGTATCTTCTACAGTACCTTCTACAATTTCTTCCTCTTCGTTATTTGTATAATCTTTATCGGACATTTTTCCTCCTTGTTAAGATCTAAGCATGGTTAGGAATTCTTCTTCACTAATAATTGGCACTCCCAGTTCTTTCGCCTTCTTATTTTTTGAAGAAGTACTGGTGACATTATTATTAATTAAATAATTAGTTTTTCCAGTTACCGTTCCTGTCACCTTACCACCTAGACTTTCAATTAATTCTTTCATTTCTTTACGGTTTTTAAAATGTTCTACATCGCCAGTAATGACAAAATTTATATTTTCAAAAATTTGTTGATTTTCATTTTCTGCTGGTTTTTCTAAATCTAGTTCCGCTAATAGGTGCTTAAATCTTTCCTGCTTTTCTGGGTTTTTAAAATAGCCTACAAACCCCTCAGCAATGACTTCACCAATGGTATCAATCTTAATTAGTTCTTCCCGCGTTGCTTGAAGCACTTTTTCTACATCATAGCCAAAGTCTTTACAGATAATTTTAGCATTTGCTAGCCCTACATTGGGAATTCCTAGACCATAGATTACGCTAGCCAAATTAGTTCTTCTGGCTTTATTGGCATTATTAATGAGATTTTCATAAGATTTTTTGCCAAAGCCTTCCATAGTTTCTATTTCTTCTTGGTAGCGATCTAAATGGAATAAGTCCGCATACTCTTTAATATAACCATGTAAAATAAACTTAGTTAAAGTAGCTTCCGATAAGCCATCAATATTAAGCGCGTCTCTACTTACTAAATGAACAAAAGAACCGACGTGTTTTGCCTGACACTCTTCATTGGTGCAATAAAGCGCTTTTGCATTACTTATCTGCTTAATCATGGTCGCATGTTCACAAATTGGACAATGACTAGGAATATCTTTAACCCCACTTTTGGTAAGGTTTTCGGCAATTTGGGGAATAATCATATTCGCTTTGTAAACTAAAATATGATCTCCTAGACCCAGTTTCAAGTCTTCTAAAACACTAATATTATGTACACTGGCTCGGCTAACCGTCGTTCCTTCTAGTTCTACCGGCTCAAAAATAGCCACGGGATTAATAAGGCCAGTCCTTGAAGGACTCCATTCAATTTCTTTAAGAATGGTTTCTTTCATCTCGTCTTCCCATTTATAAGCAAAGGCATTTCTGGGAAACTTAGCCGTACGTCCTAGACTATTGCCATAATCGATATCATCATATAATAGCACCAATCCATCTGAGGGGAAATCATTTTTCACAATTCTTCGTGAAAAATCTTGTACCTCTGCGGGAATCATGGTCGCCGTTGCCTTAACATGTTCTACAACTTCAAAGCCCTGGCTTTTTAGCCAATTAAATTGTTCCCACCGCGAGTTTTTAAAATCTACATTATCCGCTTTGACTAACGCAAAAGCAAAAAACTGGACATTACGCTTCGCGGTTATTTCATTGTTTAATTGTCTAACGGAACCACTACAAAGATTTCTAGGGTTCTTATATTTAGCATCAACATCTTCAATGCCTTCGTTAATTCGTTCAAAGTCCCTATAACCAATAATCGCCTCGCCGCGCAGAATTAATTCTCCTTGATAAGGAATGGAAAGTGGCAGATTTTTAAAAACCTTCGCATTATTGGTAACAACTTCACCTACTTCGCCGTTTCCTCTAGTTACCGCTTTATAAAGAGCACCGTCGCGGTAAGTTAAAACAATGGTTAAGCCATCTAATTTCCAGGAAATAAGCACTTCTTGCTCTCCGGCAAAAGTAATTAAATCATCGACCTCTTTGGTTTTATCAAGGGATAACATCGGGCTTTCATGACGCTCTTTAGGGAGCGAACTTAAGGTTTCATAGCCAACATTTATCGTGGGACTATTGGATAGGACAACACCACTTTCTTTTTCCATTTGCAAAAGTTCATTATAGAGTTTATCAAATTCGAGATTACTCATCATCTCTCCCGAGCCGCTATAATATTCTTTTGATGCTTTATTTAAAAGGGAGACTAGCTCCTTCATTTTTTTGTTCTCTTCCATAAAGTTCTTCTAACTCCTCTGGTTTTAATTCTCTAATCTTTCCTACCGGTAAATCAGCGAGTAAAATATTCATAATCCTCGTTCTTTTCAGTTTTTTAACTTCATAGCCAAGCGCCTTACACATTCTTCTTATTTGCCTGTTTAAGCCTTGGGTAATTACAATATCAAAAGTGTATTTTCCTACTTGCGTAACCTTTGCTTTGCGAGTAATTTGATCTAAGTTTTTTTCTTCGTCTTGAATGTGAACACCATTTTCCATCGCTTGAATAAATTCCGGTGTGATTTCTTGATCAAGGGTTACTCGGTATTCTTTTTCATGCAGGTTTCCTGATTTCATTATGTAATGAATCAGATCTCCATCATTGGTCATAATCATCAGACCTTCGGAGTCTTTATCTAGTCTACCGGCGTAAGTAATGCGCTTGGGATAATTAATAAACTTAATAATATTTTTTCGCTCTCTCGGGTTTTCCGTACAAATAATACCTCTTGGCTTATTAAAAGCTAAGACTATTTTTTTTACCGGTCCGCCAACTTGCTTACCGGCCACTGTTATGACCATGGTTTCATCAACGCTCATCCCTAAAGTAGCTCTTTTCCCATCGACTTTAACACTACCAGATTCTATCAACTTATCGGCTCCTCTTCTTGAGGTAATCCCTGCTTCACTTAAGTATTTATTTAATCTTATCACTATTTTTCCTCTTTTTAAAAATCCTTTTTCTAATTCTACCACAAATGAGATATTTGTGATATGATAGCCCCATGAAAACCTTATTATTAGAAACCAAAACTTGTATGAATCATATTTTACTTCGTAAAACTTTTGACTCTTTTGCTTTTATAGAAGGAGAAATAATCACCGCCAATAAATACAATATTGACGGCAAACTTCATCCTAATTATTTTGACCAGAAGCCAGATCGAATTTATTCCTCTTGGTATGAAATAAAAGAATATTGCCTCTCCATTATTAAAGGGAAAAGGACACCCTTATCTTTTCATCTAGTCTTTGCTCTTTCTAAAGAACAAATTATTGACTTTATTAAAGGGAGCAACTTAAACCATCGGGAAGAGGAAATATCAGGTCTATATTTTAATTTTCGTTTTGATGGTACAAAGCTTTATTTAGTCACCGGTACCACTCTTACTAATTTTACTTTGGATAAAACCATCGAAAAATCTTTCGATGATTATACTTGTCGCTTTTTTAAACAGCAACAAATAAGCTGCGAAATATTATCATAATTGTTATAAAAGTCTGCCGCTTGCGGCAGACTTTTATTTTACATTACTATTTAGTTAAAAGCAGCATAATTTCATTGCTTCGTTTCACAAATTCCGTCATTTCCTCAGGACTTAGTCGTTTATGAGAAAGCATTGCTAAATCATAGAGCTGTTTACTAATGATTGGCACGCTTTTACTCTTCTTATGCTCTAAAATGAATTTTACCAGTGGATGGTTAGCATTTAAGATTAAGGTTTCTTGTCCGCCCATATCCATACCGTCCATGCCGTATTGTTTCATCATTTCTTGCATACGTCTATTTTCTTCTGACAAAGTCATCATCGATGCTACATTTTCATCTTTTAGTTTTTCCACTACTACATCTAATTTTTCGTTATCGAGAACTTTTCTAAAGGTAGCAATTAAACTATCAGAATCCTTTTTAAAGGCTTCTTTTTGTTCTTCGCTAATTTCTTCCTTCGCATCTTGACTTAAGCCGGTATCAATTCTCTTAAAGCTAACAGTGGGATTCTTTTGTTCTAACATATTAATAAATGGTGTATCAATATTGTTGGTTAAAAGCACAGCATCTTGTCCTTGTTTCTTAAACATATTGATATATTGGCTTTGTTGCTGTTCGTCAGTAACATAGTAAATGGTGGTTTTAATATCTTCTTCTTTATTTTCTTCTTCACCATCTTTTTCTGCTTTTTCTTTTTCCTCAACAACTACTCCACCATTAGCTTTAATGCACTCTTCTAAGGTTAAGTACTTGCCTTCTAAGTTTTTAAACAAAATGGCA
>DXHJ01000085.1 GCA_019113475.1 Candidatus Dorea intestinavium
GGTTAACGATAAGCTTACAGCTCAGGAAAATGAAGCGGCGGCAGCAGCGGCAGCTCAAGCGGCTAAAGCAGCAGCAGATGCAGCAGCGGCGGCACAAGCTCAAGCAGAATATGACTTTTATAGTTGGTATGGTGATCCAGGAGATGGCGGATTAAGTGATTATTATGATGATTATTACTATTATGATGAATATGACCTGGACAATTGGGATCGCTATGATGCCTATTATTGGTAAGAATAGGTTTTAAATAAGGGGTTTCCGGAATTAGAAAGCGCTAATTCCGGAAACTTCTTATTTGTAGGTTTTCAAATCATTTTAAAACGTGTAATATATAGATAAGGAATTGTCAAAGGAGGAAATAAAATGAAAATTACAGAAGGGTATATGCCTTATCTAGGCTACAAAACTTATTACAGAGTTGTGGGAGAAAATAAAGGAAATAAAAAACCTCTGATTCTGTTACATGGAGGACCAGGATCTTCCCATAATTATTTCGAAGTTTTGGATAGACTAGCAGAAGAAGATGATCGTCAAATTATTATGTATGATCAGATTGGTTGTGGTGAATCTTATCTTGATGGACATCCAGAACTTTGGAATGCTAAAACTTGGGCAGAAGAACTTATTGCTTTAAGAGAACACCTAGGAATTGAAGAAGCACATATCTTAGGCCAATCTTGGGGTGGTATGCTATTACTTGATTATGTATGTAATTACAAACCAGCAGGAGTAAAAAGTGTTATTTTATCTAGTACTCTGCCAGCATCTTGGATGTGGGGTATTGAACAACATCGTATGATTAAAGAATTACCTAAGGAATACCAAGAAGCAATTGAAAAAGCAACATCTACTGGCAATTATGATGATCCAGTTTATCAAGCAGCAGAAACAGAATACATGCTTCGCCATGCAGCTGGAGCCGTTACTGAAGATTCACCAGAATGTTTACGCCGTCCCGTTAAAAAGGGTGGTGAAAGCTACGTAGTTGGTTGGGGACCAAATGAATATACACCAGAAGGAACTCTAAAAGACTATGACGTTTGTGAGCAGTTAAAAGACATTAAAGAACCAACCCTTGTTATTAATGGTGGTAATGATTTATGTACCCCTTATATTGCTAAATATATGTACGATAGAATTCCAAATTCAAAATGGGAATTATTTAGAGATTGTCGTCATATGTGTTTTGTTGAAGATAATGACAAGTATGTTGAATTAATGAAAGAATGGCTAAATAAAAACGACTAGTAAAAAGATGGGTGAGAGTATGAAGTTATTTGATATAACGAAAGAATTATTTTCCACGACCCCCTTTGAGGGGGACCCAGAACCCAGACTTTCCTACATAAAGCAAATGCGTTATGGGGATGAATATAATTTATCTTTTATAGCTCTTTCTCCTCATAATAGTACCCATGCAGATGCTCCTAAGCATTTTT
Source organism: Candidatus Dorea intestinavium (assembly GCA_019113475.1). Taxonomy (GTDB): domain Bacteria; phylum Bacillota; class Clostridia; order Lachnospirales; family Lachnospiraceae; genus Aequitasia; species Aequitasia intestinavium. Next base: position 1,441 of record DXHJ01000085.1, read on the forward strand.
TGAATAATGGGAAAACCATTGAAAAAGCGCCTCTCCATAAATTTATAGGCAAAGCGCGAGTGGTGGAAGCAGCTGGAGAGCTAGGAAGAGAAGAAATGAAAGAATTGCTTCAACCTAGTGATGAAAGATTGTTAATTAAGGGGGATGCAACTATTACCAAAGAAGGAGCAAAGGTAATTGTCAATTCCGGTCTTCTTCTAATTGGAGTAGCAGGTGCAAGTGTGGCAAATTCTGCTGATACGGTAGCAACTCATCGCATTTTGTTACAATCAGAAGTGGCCATACTAGAAAATTTATATTTAGATGAAATTGTTCCGGATTGCTATTTTTTGATGGCACAACCGTTAAAGTGGGCTGGCGTAGAAGCTTCACCGGTTAGAGCGGTTTTAATGAAAGAGTAGCTAAATATTTACTTAATAAAGAAAAATAAAACATAACATATTATTTGCTTCATAGACTATCATAAAAGTAGAAAAATGTAAGGGGTGAGAGTCTATGAAGAAGGAAAAACAAAAATCAGAACAAAAGAGAGGGCCGATTGAAAGGATAGGGGCAGCACTACCTGAATCAAACCTTCTCTTTTTGTTGCTCATTGGGGTTATTATTGTCGCAAGCTTTATTGCTAAAGGAGAATATGCCGGTGCACAAGCAGGTACTACCTATGAAGTAACCAATCTTTTATCCATCTCGGGGGTGCGATGGATCCTCTACAATATTATTAATAATTTTCGCGCCTACCCTCCACTTGGTATCGTAATCGTAGGAGCATTGGGATTTGGTTTCGCTGAAAAAGTGGGTTTGCTTGGAACAATTATTAAAAAGGTCGGTTATAGTACACCGGAAAAATTGATTTTACCAGTTATTATTTTTGTGGGAATTAATTCTTCGATTGCATCAGATGCTGGTTATATTGTGCTAATTCCTCTAGCTGGAGCGCTTTATGCAGGGTTAGGGAAAAACCCGTTGATTGGTATCACAGCCGCCTTTGCTGCAGTTTCTGCCGGATTTGGGGCAGCCCTAATACCAACACCAGGAGATGGGATGTTAGGAGAAATCACCAAAAGCGTAGTGGAAGATACCATGGGGCGCGAGTTCGCAAAAAACCCCGTGACTATGAATCTTTTGTTTATGATTGCTTCCACTTTTTTCTTAACGTTAGTAATCACCTTTATAACCAAGAAATTTGTTGAAAAAAGGACGGAACATCATGAAATTGTCATTCCCAAAGAAGATGCTATTATTATCGAAGAATTAAGTAAAGAAGAGAAAAAAGGATTAAAATCAGCAGGAATTACCGCTTTATTGGTAGTAGCAGTTTATGTGGCACTTTATGTTATCGGAATCCTAAAGAGTTATCAAGAAACTATCGATGAGTTAGGGACTTTAAAATCTTACAATCCTATTCTTGATAATATTATCATTTTGATGGTGTGTTTATTCCTGTTCCCTTCTCTAGCTTATGGGAAATCAATAGGCAGTATTGTGACAGGAAATGATTATGTGAGAATTACAGTAAGAGCAATGAAAGATATGGCTTATATTATGGTCTTTGCTGT
>DXHJ01000086.1 GCA_019113475.1 Candidatus Dorea intestinavium
TAACAAGCGGAGTATCGATGGTATAATTGCCATCTTCAACGGTACTAATTACTTTACCAGCAATGTGTGGAGGAACCATACATTTATGAGTAATCGCTGGAGTTTCAGGAACTTCAGCGATAATTGTGCCACCAGCGACTAAATCACCAGCTTTAACGGTAATATGGGTTTCCCATTTTTTAGCGGTATCAAGGGCGTTTACAGCAACACCACGAGAGATAAAAGCACCACTTTCTGCGGCAATTTGTTCAAGAGGTCTTTCAATACCATCAAAGATGTTATTGATAATACCAGGTGCTAAAGTAACAGAAACAGGTGCGCCAGTAGATACCACCTCTTCTCCTGGTCTAAGGCCAGAAGTTTCTTCATAAACTTGAATGGTGGTAGTTTCTTTATTTAAAGAGATAACTTCGCCAACTAATTTTTCTTTTCCTACATGTACCATTTCCGACATTTTAAATCCGGTTTCGCCTTTTAAGTAGATGACGGGGCCATTAATGCCATATATTGTTCCGGTATTATTCAATTCCCGTACCTCCTCCTATGTTGATATTGTGGTACTCTCTATCAAGAGCATCTTTAAATGCGTGATCGATTAAGATATTACGTGTTTTAATAACACTTCTTACGCCACCAATGAAGTCTTCTTCACTAATGGTTAAAGACATACCAGTTTTTTGTTCTAATTTTTCTTTTTTGTCTTTGTCTGAAGCATTGATGTAAATTGTCATTTCTTCGCCTTTGGCATACATGGCCGCTCTTTTTACATAAGAAACTAGGAGTTCCTCATATTCTGGAGTTTTCATATAATCATTTAAAAGCTCGCGAACTTCATCAAATAATTCTTTCTTAAGACGAGTTTTTGTTTTTCCTAGGGTACGCTTTAACTCAAGCTGTGCCTTAGAAGAGGCCATGTTTAACTGTTGTTTTGAGGTAACTCGCTCAGCTTTTAAGCGGGTATCCATCTGCTTTTTTGCCTCTTGTTCATGTTTTGAAAGAACACTTTGTAGTGCTTCTTCATGTTGCATTATAATTTTATTGGCTTTTGCTCTTGCTTCCTCCATAGCGGAATCTTGCAAAAAGTCTAATTTTTCATCGATATTCAAATAGGTCACCTTCTTTACAGTTTTAGTCCTATGGCCTCATTTACATATGAAGTGATAAAATCTTTTTTACGTCCGGTTCCGTGTCTATCAGGAATCTCGACTAGTAGGGGCATAGTTCTTGCAAGCTTAATTTCATCGATTAAGTCGGGGAATTCTCTCCCCAGACTTTCAGTTAACAAGATAATGCCAATGGTTTCATCGTTCATAGCAGTTTCCAGAGCAGTTCTAAGCTCCGCTTTTTCATGAACGATTTGGCCATCAACACCTGCCATACGCATTCCTGTTAGGGTATCGATATTATCACTTATTAGATACATTTTCATCCTATAATCTACCAAGGATCATGAAGGAGATGATAAGTCCGTATAGACAAACACCTTCAGCAAGACCTACATAAATTAGAGATTTACCAAGTGCGCTTGGGTCTTCACTAATTGCACCAAGAGCGGCGCTTGCAGCACTTGCTACGGCGATACCACCACCTACACATGACAAACCGGTTGAAAGTGCAGCGGCTAGGTAGCCAAATCCAGTTGCGCTTGAAGAAACAGTTTCAGCAGCCTCGACAGGAGCTCCACCAAAGAGCATAATGCCAGCAACTAAGAAACAACCAAAGTAGAAGAATACATTAGCACCAAGTGCTTTTTTGTATCTTTTTTTGCTTCTTTCTCCAAGTAAGTAGTATCCGAAAGGAACGATAATACTAAGTACAAGTGCTAGTACCAATAATAATTTTACAGTTAATGTCATAATAATAACCTCCTCATAGGTAATCTGATTTATTCTATTTTATTTTCTTTTTATTACTAAATGGTTTAAATTCGCGTCCTGTTCCTTTATAGAAACGGCTAAACATTTCGTAGTATTCAAGTCTTAGAACTTGAATACCAACAATTAAACCTTCAAAACCAACAACAATTAAGTTACCAAGGATAACCCCAATCCAGTTAGGATGACCAGCACTTGCACCAGAAAGCATTAAAACGACTTCCATAATAGCCGCATGGCTGACGGCAAAAGCACCAATACGTACATAAGATAAGGTGTTGGAAAAATAACTTAACATAGTTTCAAAGAGTTCGAAAAATCCCTGTACAAAGAACATTCCTTTTCCTTCTTCAATCTTTTTATGATTGCGCTCTACTAAGTTAGTTAGAGGCTCTTTAAAGAGGAAGAAAAGGATTGGTACACCAAGGAAGATTGCTAAGAGAATATTACTTGGTGTTTTGTGTCCGGAAAAGTAAAGGAAAATAGTGGCTGTAATAAAGCCGTAAAAAACAAGTCCAGCTACGCCATTTGGTGAGAACCAAATATTTTCCGTATCCTTAATGCGAATTGCATTGATAATATGGAAAATGATTACTAGGATATTTAAAAACATACCAAAAGCAATGGCGACAATAAAGACGGTATTTAATTGGCCAATAAAAGGAAGGTTTGTCATCGCTTCAACGGGTCTTAACCACCTAGCCTCAATAACATTTTCAAAGCCGAAGACGCTACCAAACATAAAGCCAAAGAAGGTAGAAAAGATTCCGGCTACGGAAACAATTCCGGCAAGGTTTGATTTCTTAATTAAGTAGAGTAGTCCTCCCCCTAAGAAAAGACAAAGTCCTTGTCCGACGTCACCAAACATGGCACCAAAAATCAAGGTGTAAGTTAAAGCAAGGAAAATAGTGGGATCCATTTCATCTTGAGCAGGAAGTCCATACATCTTAACGAACATTTCAAAAGGTTTAAAGAACTTCGGGTTTTTTAATTTTGTCGGTGGTTGACCAAAGAATTTTTCACGGTCATCTTCTACAACGACAAAGACCTTATCATCATTCTTGCTTTCTTTTAAAAAGTTTTCCACATCTCGTTCACTCATCCAACCACAAATAATGTAGTGATCTTCTTCGTTTTCTTTTAGTCTAGCAGCCATCTTACGAACATCAAAGTTATTCGATAATTCGGTTAAACGGCTAGAAGCAGAAAGAAGTTCATTTCTGTGAGTATCAACAAGAGCTTGCATTTTATTATCAATTTCAGCGATTTGTTCTTCTGTTTTCTTTAGTTCTTCTTCTAACTTATTTAAAGAATATTTAGGAGTTTTTTCATAGTCATCAGGAAGACTCATTCTTTCAAAATGCAAAGAACTAAAAATGGAATCAACCTTTCCTACTTCATTATTAGCGACAAAGTAGCAACCATAAACATAGTTTTCGTTTTTTACCCCTTCCATAAAAATGGCATGAAGATCATTAAATAAGTATTTTTCAAGTTTTTGATAATAGTCGATACCGATTCGACCAAAACGTACTTTTAAAAAGTTAAAGTTTAGCACCCTATGTAAATCTAAATCTAAAGGAGCAAAAGGTTCTAAGAGAGCCTGTTTAGCTTTTAAGGCATCTTTGTCTTTTTTAAGAGCCGCTTTTTTATCTTGAAGTTCAATACTATCATGGTTGATTTCACGGATGAGATCCATCATTTCATCTGTTGATAAATCAACTTTTGTATATTCACTTTCGGAGTCAGAGAGAAGTTCTACGAACTTTCCAGCCTTTGAAAGTGCATCCTTATATGGGTTTGAATCCACAAAGGGCAGTAAATTATCGGTAGTTTTTAGCTCGGTTACTGCATTCTCAAGCTGCATTTCATATTTAGAAAGATATACATCACTGACACGGTCGATATCGGTCCTTGGGCCGCTGATGCTAATAAATTTCATTTTAACTATCAATGAATTACACCTCCTATATATCCTAACGTTTCTCTTGAAGATAAGCCGTAACGAATGCATTCAAGGGCGGTTGTTAGTTTATCGATTTCATTTTCTTTTAAAAAGAAATAAGTATTTATAGACGCTATGGAGTAAGGGGCTCTTCTTCTATCTGCCATATAAAGCCCTACCATGGAGTCTTTGTAAAGTTGTTCCAAAGTCTTGGTATTATCAAGATGGTACTTCTTTGCATAATAGGTATTTGCTACCTGATTGACAAATTCTTCTACGCCTGGAGCTTCGACTAAAGCTTTAAACTCATCTACCTTTAAATGATACTGAATGGGTATCGTCATTGAATAAATGTCAGGAGCAACTAACTTGTAATATTTCTTTGCTCGATAAATCCACTGAAGATTCATTAAATCAATAACCGTTCCAATATCTTTTGTAAGATATTCAAGTTCTTTGTTTTTCAAAGTTCTCTTTCGCATTTTCCAAAGATTAGTAAAAGAATAAAGGTCAAGGGCCAAATCGTAGTCAAAAAGAGTAGCTTTTGGTGACTGGGCCACACGCTTTAAAGGTTCGTAATACTCGGTACCTTTAAGGTTTTCAACGAGTTCTTCTATATTAGTAGAAGTTTCTAGCTTTTCAATGGACAATTGCGAATAAGTATCAAAGAATTCTTTTTTATAATCTAAATCAAAGGGCCAATCGTAATGATTAAAAACAATACGAAAGCAGTAGTTTATTAAGTCCACTTCATAACCTTTTATGTAAAACTTCATGAACTTCTTTTGCTCAAAACCGGCAAAGCGAAAGACCCTGGTATAATCATCATATAAAGACTGAACTAACACTTTTTCTATATGACGTCTGTGATAGAGGGAATCATCAAGTTGCTCGATGAATCGACTATATCCAGGTTTCCCTTTTAAAAATTCAATGACTTCCACTACACCGTGCATACCAGCAATGGTTTCATAATCTTTGTCGGTTAAGAGTTTTGCCTCCATGGCCTTGATTTTAGTGGTTATGCCACTATAAGTCATTACGCCACTCATAACTACACCTCTATTATTCTTTGTAGGACCTGCTTAGCATAGGCAGTATGGTTTTTTTCAAAATCCGTAACCAAAGAATCGATGGTGGATTGATTCTTTATTCTTTGCTCTTCTAATAAATTTTCCATGGTTTCATTAGAATGATCGCGGATATCTTGAACTTTTCTTTTAGTATCCGCCTCAATGGTCGCATCAAATTCATTACGCTGATCTTGAAGATCTTTATCCACGCTGTACTTTTGCTCGTGTGCATGTTCGACAATCGCTGTTGCAGCATCTTCTATTTCGATTAATTTTGTAACAATAGCATCCATACCATATCTCCCTTTCTACATATTAATGTGTAAGCTTATTTAACCTCATCTTAACACATTTACCTACTAATAATACTCTTAATTATTAAAAATGCTATAGTAAAAATAGACTTATTTTACCCAAAATGTCGAGGACCCATTAGGAAAGTTGACAAGGAAGTCCTAGGCATATAAACTAGTGTGATAAAAACTAGGAGGAAAATTATGAGACTTAGAAATATCCCCCGTGCTAAAGGTGTCTTAGAAGACAGTAGCATCGTTATAAAAGAGGAAGAAAAACAGCAAGGTAAATGGTCTAAGCTTTTTGGTAACACCCAGCCAATCTACATTGAGTTAGGCATGGGCAAAGGACAATTTATCACGGCTCACGCCATAAATAATCCCGAAATAAATTATGTGGGGGTAGAGCGCTACACAAGCGTTCTATTAAGAAGTGTTGAACGGTTACAAAAAGAAGAACTTGATCAAAAACTTTTAAATTTAAAGCTAATTTGCATGGATGCCATGAATTTAAATCATGTTTTTGCGGTAGATGAAATTGATCGAATATACCTTAATTTTTCTGACCCCTGGCCCAAGG
>DXHJ01000087.1 GCA_019113475.1 Candidatus Dorea intestinavium
AAAAGATTTCGGCAAAACACAAAAACCCAAATTCTTCTCTAAATGATAGTTTTCAAGATCCTTTTCTTTAATAAAAGAAGCAATGTCGTATTTTTTAAAATTTGTAAAGCCATAGTCAAATAGAGCTTTGGTGTCATTATAAGAATTAGATCCATAAGTGTGCAATACCACACAGATTAAATCCAAATCATCTTTTTTCGCCATCGTAACAAGGGTGCTTCTTGCTTCTTCTGTATAACCTGTTTTTCCCCCAATTGCCCATTCATAATACTGTTCTGCCCCGGGAATAAGAATTTTATTCTTTTGCCACAAATTGATTTCTTCTAGATTAGGAGTGGCAGGAATAATATAAGAAGAGGCAGTACTCATTTGAAAAAACTCCGGGTACTGGTAAAGTTCTCTAGCAATCAAGGCCATATCTCTGGCCGTGGTATAATGATTGGGATCAGGAATTCCATTGGTATTAACAAAATGTGAATTAAGAGCCCCTATTTCTTGGCACTTTTCGTTCATCTGCTCAATAAACCAATCATAATCTTCGTTGTTTTCTTTGGCCACACTTTCTCCCACTACATAAGCAGCCTCATTTGCCGAGGCAATTAAAGTGGCATAAAGTGCATCCTTCAGATTTATTTTATTACCTGGCTTTAATCCCACGTGAGCATAGCCTGGTAACATGCAGTTAATTGCATTATCAGAAACAGTAACCTCTTTTTCTAAATCCCCTTTTTCAAAAGCTAAAACTGTCGTTAATAATTTGGTGATACTTGCCGGGTATTCTTTTTCATCAATATTTTTTGCATATAAAATGGCTCCCGTTTTTGCTTCCATAACAATGGCGGAACGGCCACTTGTTTCCGGACCTTTTACCCAACCTTTCCATTCATTGCTTTGTACTTTTAAGGCTTTGCCTTTTTCCACCAATTCTTCAATGGTTCCCTCTTCTTTGGTCCCATCAATAATTTCATTTGCAAAGCCCGTACTCTCTGTCGCATAAGCATTTGTACTAATTAGGGTAGCTAGTAAAAACACACTGGTTATTCGTTTTATGACTTTTTTAATCTTCATGGTTTTACCTTCTCATTAACTTGACTACTTCTTACTTCAACCATTATAATTGAAGGATATAAATTATGCAATAAAGGGCATTAGGAGGTGAGGTATTTGTTAAATAAAAGATTTGTTTTATTAATCATTTGCCTTTGCACCTTCTTTTTTGTCGGTTGCAAAAATAGCTCTGATGCCACTAGTGCTAAGGATGATTTAGCAAAGTCATTAGGCGTTACGAAAGAAAAAGACACCTCTTCTCTGCCCCTACGAGATAACACCCCAAAGGTATTAAGACCCGAAGCTTCTGGCCTATTAGTTTATGGGAATGACCTCATTACCATTGATGCCTCTCATATCAGTCAAGGCTATTTTATGGCTAATTATAAAGGCGATAACCCCAAGGTAAGACTTCGAATAACGACTCCAGATGATATAACTTATACCTTTGCTATTGAAAACAACGGACAATTTGATACCTTTCCTTTACCTGATGGAAACGGCTCTTATAAAGTAACTCTTTTTGAAAACTTAAACGGCGACGAATATGTAATTTCCTTTGTTCAAGATTTATCGGTCTCTCTTGAAAATGAGTTTCTTCCTTTTTTATATCCCAACCAATACGTAAACTTTTCCTCTGACTCAAAAGCGATTGCCAAATCTTCCACTCTTTTAAAGGGAGTTAAAACTGATCTTGAGGCGGTGGCTTCTGTTTACAAATATATTACCTCTACCATTAAATATGATGACGATAAAGCGGCCAATGTTTCTTTTGGCTACACCCCCAATGTAGATGAAACTCTTGCTACGAAAAAAGGGATTTGTTTTGATTATGCTTCTCTTATGACTGCTATGCTCCGTTCTCAAAATATTCCCACCAAGCTAGGCGTCGGCTATGCTGGCGAAGTTTATCATGCTTGGATTAGTGTTTATATAACTGATATTGGCTGGATTAATAATATGATTAAATTTGATGGCAAAGAATGGAAACTAATGGATCCTACTTTTGCTGCTAACAGCGATAATGACGCCTTGAAGGACTTTATTGGTAAAGGCGATAATTATATTTTAAAGTACACTTATTAAGAAAGGAGTCTTTATGAAAGATCAAAATACAAAAACCTTGTCAAACACCGAAGTTTCTGCTTTTTGTTCGCAAATGAGTATGATTTTAAACGCGGGAATTTCTGCTACTGAGGGTTTGTTTATTCTTCAAGATAGCAGTACCTCTCCCTCAGAAAGATCCATATTAGAACAAATATCCAATAAATTAAATGAAACAGGAAGTTTATATGAGGGCCTAAAATCTACTGCTGTTTTTCCGGAATATATGCTAGAAATGGTTCACATTGCTGAGCAAACCGGAAATATGGATTCGGTCTTTGGCGCTTTATCCATTCATTACAACCGGGAGGCCATGGTCTCTCAATCAGTGAAAAATGCCATTACCTATCCCATGGTAATGGTCGTGATGATGGTGATTGTCATTCTCGTCCTAATTACAAAAGTAATGCCTATTTTTAACCAAGTCTTTCGTCAGCTTGGAAGTGAAATGACTGGTATTAGTAGAGTGCTTCTTGACATTGGTCAAGGAATCAATAAGTATTCTGCTATTTTAATTGCTATTGTTATTGTTTTAATTGGCATCGGATTCTTCTTTTCTTTTACTCAAGCAGGTCGAAAAAACTTTGCCAATTTTGCCTCTAGACTTCCTCTTATTCGCGGCCTCATGGAAAAAGTGGCTATGAGTCGTTTTGCTAGTGGTATGTACTTAACCTTAAAAAGTGGCTTAACTCCGGAAGAATGCCTTGACATGGTATCGAATCTTTCTAACCATCATGGTTTTCAAAAGAAGTTAGAACTTTGTAAAGAGCAAATAAAAGCTGGAGATGACCTACCAACCGCCTTAGCAAATAGCGGTATTTTTACTAGCATCTATGCAAAAATGGCTTCCATTGGCTCAAAAACCGGTGATCTTGATGAAGCCTTAAATAAAATTGCCATCCAAAGCAATGAAGAAACAGATGAACGATTTGCCTCCGTAATTTCTACTATAGAGCCTACCCTTGTTATTGTTTTATCGGTAGTAGTTGGTTTAATATTGCTTTCCGTAATGTTACCTTTAATTGGTATTTTATCTAGTATCTAAAAGAATGGGGTGTATCTTATGCGCAGCATGCGATTTGCTGAAAAAGAAATTCGTTTTCCTCTTAAAAACATCATCCTTTCATTACTACTCTTTTTATTTATCGTGATTGGATTTTGGTTTTTTGCCGAGAGTCTTAACCAAAAAGGAAGTGGCGAAGAGCTTAAAACTCTAGACACTGCTATTAGGCATGCCGTAACTCAGTGTTACGCCATTGAAGGCTCTTATCCAGAAAGCCTTGATTACTTAAAAGAGCATTACGGTATTTCTTATAACGAAAGACGTTTTATCGTGCATTATGAAGTTTTTGGGCAAAACATTCTTCCTAATATTACTATCATTCAAAAGGAGGCCCTCCATGAATAAAAAGACTTCCAAGCACGTAATTGATTTAATTTTTCCCATTGCCCTTTTTGTGGTTTTTATGATTGCTTCTATTGGTGTTTTGTTAATATCCATAAATTTCTATACAAAAAATGTGGAAGAGATTGCTGCTAAAGAAGAAAGTCGAACAGCGCTTTCTTATATTACTACTAAAATCCACAGAAACGATCTTAATGGTGGGGTTTCCATTGACCAAATAGAAGGCGTAGATTGTCTTTCTTTAGTTGGTGAAAAAGGGAATACAAAATATCACACCTATATCTATATACACAAAGGCAAATTAAAAGAGCTGGTCACAAACGGTCAAATTACGCCTCGGCTTACCGATGGTACCGCCATTCTTGATATCTCTTTTCTCGAAATGATGGAGCTCTCGCCGGGACTTTTTAAATTTACCGTAGTCGATCATTTAGGGCATGTTCATAGCCAAATTATTGCAGAAAGGAGTTCCTAGTGAAAAGAAGAACTGTTAATCGCGCCAATATTCTTTTGATGGAAATTATTATCGCTTTATTATTTTTTTCTGTGGCTAGTGCTGTTTGTATTCAGATTTTTGTAAAAGCTCACTTGCTTGGCCAAGATAGTAAGGCTCTTAATTTTGCCACTACCCAGACTTCTTCTATGGCTGAATTATTACGTTACTCTAATGATGCTCCTAGTACCCTTTCGCCTTATTACGGAGAACTCTCTAAAGAGTATGGTGGATATTGTATCTACTTTGACAAAAAATATAATATCTGTGAAAAAGAAGATTATTTTTATCGTATTTTAATTATTTCCAAGCCAAAAGAGGATTTTACAACGCACATACTTTATGCCAGTACCAAAGACTCCCGCGAGCCTTATTACAAATTACCTGTTGTCGCTTACAAACCCCAGAAAGGAGCCTTATGAAAAAAAGAGTAACCCCTTTAACTAATCTTGGTACTGTTTCTCTTTTAATGATTCTTATTGTTTTGTTTCTGGTGACCTTTTCCACCCTTTCTCTAACGGGTTCTTTAAGAGATCATTACTTAAGTGAAAATGTAGCTGATAATACATATCATTATTATCAAGCTAATAACCGTGCCAATTTAATGCTTTATGATATCGACCAAGCCTTTCTTTCGCTTTCTGATTATGAAGGAGAAGACTTTGACCAGCTTCTCCTAAAAAAGTTATCAGCAATTGAAAACCTAAAAGTTGAACAAAGAAAAGATTCTAATCAGCTACTTTTATCCTTTAGTGAAGAAGCCGGAAAAAAACAGATTCTCAATATAGAACTATTAACCTCTAGCCAAAAGGATTTTAACCAAGGATTTTACACCATTAAAAAGTGGGTAACTACCCCTACCAAAGATTGGTCAGGCGATCATAGTTACCATTTAATGTAGGAAGGAATTTTATGAACATTCAAGAATTATTTCAAAAAGTAATCAATCATGGCGCTTCTGATTTATTTATTGTAGCAGGGCTTCCTCCATCGATGCGAATTAATAACACCATTACCAACATTACCGAGGAAAAACTATTCCCCCCAGCAACCGAAGAGATTGTTGCTGAAGTCTATAAATTAGCTGATGAGCGCTCCATGGATCGCTTAAATTGCACTGGTGACGATGATTTTTCTTTTGCCATTCCGGGGCTTTCGCGTTTTCGGGTTAGCGCTTATAAGCAAAGAGGAACCCTCTCCCTAGTTATTCGAGTCATTTCTTTTTCTCTCCCTAATTCTCAGGCTCTAGGTATTCCTCCAGAAATTATGGAAGCTGCTAATTTTAATAAAGGCCTTGTCCTGATTACAGGTCCTGCTGGCAGTGGTAAATCTACTACCTTGGCCTGTATGATTGATGCTATTAACAAAACAAAAGAAAAACATATCATTACCTTAGAAGACCCTCTCGAATTTTTACATCGCCATAACAAAAGTATTGTCAGTCAGCGAGAGATCGGGGCTGATACTGAAAGCTATGTAACCGCTCTTAGGGCTTCTCTTAGACAAAGTCCTGATGTAATTTTACTTGGTGAAATGAGAGATTATGAAACCATTCAAGTAGCCATGACTGCGGCCGAAACAGGACATTTAATCTTCTCCACCCTTCATACTCTAGGTAGTGCTAAAACCATTGATCGTATTATTGATGTTTTTCCTCCTACCCAACAACGCCAAATAGCCGTTCAACTTTCTATGGTCTTACAAGCCGTAATTTGTCAACAGCTTTTGCCAACAGTAGAGGGAACGCTAGCGCCCGTCTTTGAACTTATGACCGTAACCCCGGCTATTCGCAATATGATTCGGGATAATAAGGTTCCGCAAATTGACGGTATTATTGCCTCTTCTACCAACAATGATATGATGTCTATGGATTCTAGCATTCAAAAGCTTTATGAGGAAGGTCGCATCACGAAAGATGTGGCACTTACTTATGCTAATAATCCCGATATGTTAGAGCGAAGACTACATTAGATTTTAGCGCAGATTATTTACTCAAGAATAGTCTGCGCTAAAATTATTTTATTTTTTCATATATTTTTATATATTTTTCATAATCTTTTTTCTGTCCTTTTTTGACTTTTCTCACCAAATCCCCTATTCTATTTTTAGAAATATTGTTAGAAAATGCTCTATTTTAGTAACTTTCCAAACCAATATTGAAAGGGGTATACCTATGATGATTTTCCGTTGTACCGTTTGTGGTTATCTTCACGAAGGGGAAGAACCACCAGAGCGCTGTCCTATTTGTGGCGCTCCTAAAGAGAAGTTTGTGCGAGTAAGTGAAGAAGTAGATGAAACAAAAAAAGAAAATGAAGATTTGGAAATAGGGGAAGAATTTCTTGCTGACATCGTCGTTGTTGGTAGTGGTGCTGCTGCCTTTTCTGCTGCTGTAACAGCACGAAGCCTTGGTGCTTCTGTTATTATGTTAGAAAAAGCTAGCCATTTAGGCGGTACTACCGCTAGATCTGGTGGCGGTTATTGGATTCCTTTAAATCCTTTCCAAAAAGAAGCAGGAATTAAAGATAATAAGGAGGATTGTCTAAAATATATGGCACGCTATTCTTATCCTCACTTATATGATCCGGCTAAAGAGCGCTTAGGTCTACCCACAAATGAATACGCCCTCATCGAGGCTTATGTAGATCACGCTAGTTCTGCTATTGAATACTTTGAGGAAAAAGGGGCGCTCCATTCCATTATGGAAATCAACTGGACCGGGAAACCACAGGTTGATTATGTGGATCATTTGCCGGAAAATAAAGGGATCCGTGGCCGTTCTCTTTACCCCAAAGATAAAGACGGAAAGCAATCTTACGGGCCTGAATTAATTGCGCAAATGGAAAACTGGGCAAAAACTCATGATATTGATATTCGTACCGATGTAGAAGTTAAAAAAATCATCACTGATAGTACGGATAAAGTTATTGGCGTTGAGGGCGTTCATAAAAATGCTCGCAAAGATTTCTATTTTGCCAGAAAAGGCGTCATCTTTGGCAGTGGCGGCTACTCACATAATTCCGAGTATATGCTACACTTTCAACGTGGTCCTCACTTTGGTGGTTGCTCTGTTCCTACTAATACCGGTGACTTTATTAAAGAGGCTGGCGCTATTGGGGCAAAGCTAGGCAATATGGCTGGGGCTTTTCGGGCACAAAGTATGATTGAAGCTTATCTAGAAAACCCAGCCGGATCTAGCAACGTTTTCTATCTTGCCGGCGATAGTGTCTTAGTCGTTAATAAATACGGCGAACGGGTGATGGATGAAAAACGAAATTATACAGACCGAGCGATGACCCATTTTATTTGGGACCCCCAAAGAGCAGAGTGGACCAATCTTTTAATGTGTATGATCTTTGATCAGCGTACTGCCACTCTTTGGCAAGGTTTTCCTCCTTATCCTACTGGTGATGAAATGCCCTCTTATTTAATCAAAGGGGAAACTTTAGAAGAGTTAGAAAAAGAAATTAAGGCCCGTCTGGCTAAGCTTTCTAGCCAAACCGGTGATTTTGCCTTAGAGCCCACCTTTTTAGAAGGACTAAAGAATACTATTGAAAGATTCAATGGTTTTGCCACCTCTGGTGTTGATAAGGATTTTCATCGTGGTGATTATGCTTATGACCGTGAATGGACCACCTTTCCACCAACCGTACCTAATGTGAAGTGGCCCGAAGAAGGCAGTAAAAACTACACCATGTATCCTCTTAATAAAGAAGGACCCTTTTATGCCATTCTCTTAGGAGCTGGTACCCTAGATACTAATGGCGGTCCAATTATTAATGAAAAAGCCCAAGTCTTAGCTTGGAATGATACTCCTATTAAAGGACTTTATGGGGCGGGTAATTGTATTGCTTCTCCTACCGCCAATGCTTACTGGGGAGCCGGAAG
>DXHJ01000088.1 GCA_019113475.1 Candidatus Dorea intestinavium
CCCATAGTCCAAGTTCCGCCAGAAAAGGCGTAGGCCCCATTTAAAGTATCATTAGCAGTTCCGGAGAAATTTTCGCCTTCTTTTTCCAGGGCAGTAAGATTTGGAATATAGTTTTCAGCAAAAGCCCCGCCATTTTCTTCGTTAGCATCAGAAACTTCCATAGATTCTAGATAAATATAAATAAGGTTTCTTTTAGTAGCGGGAAAAGAAATTTTCACATTTTTAGGGTCTACATAATGTTCATCAATAAAACCTTCATTTTCTGTTTTCTCTTTATAGTAAGCATAAACATTAAGTTTATCGTAAGTGTAGTAAAAAATACCAAGAAAGAAAAGAAGAGAAAATAGCAGACTACCCGTCATTATTATTTTATTTCGCTTTTTGTTATCGCGAAAATAATAAGAAAACACAACTTGGGTAGTCAAAAAGAAAAGAGTCGGAAAGACGACTCTCTTCATAAAACTATAAATAAAGGCTTTGTCCACTCCCGTCATAGGGTTTGATATTGTATAAATCAACTCTTCCATTGACAAATTAGGCCATAAAAAATTCATCCAGATTAGAGCAAAAGACAAGAAAATAAAAAGGGTTCCTAATATGGCCGCTAATATTTTTTTAAACATAACAACTCCTAACTTAGTTCCGCTATTTAGAAGCAGGCTTATTGCTTTGTATTTGGATTGGATTTGGAAAGACTACAGAAGAGCCATTTTCGGTAGTAACTGTCTTAATATTACTTAATTCTTTTAGCATCGTAGAAGAACCGGATACACCGGCAGTTACAGCATCTAAACCAAACATACCAACTAAATTTTCCCGGTCACTGTAAAGATTGGTACCAAGGGCTAAGCGATCACCTTCAATGTCAGCACCAAGAGCGGCCAAAGTGGTAGGAAATAAATCATAAGCTAGGATTTCACGTTTCTCTTCTTGGTTATAAGTAAGTGGAGAATTAATTACGGTATAGAAGCCTTTTCGTTCATATTGATCTAAATCAACGGTAGCATTATCAAAGAAATCACTATCCATCGTACAATGATCCCCAGCGATAACAATCGTGGTATTCTCATAAAAGTCTTGGGTTTTGGCCCATTCAACAAAAGAAGTCAACTGCCTATCCACACAGCGGTAAACATTGCCATAAGGATTGTTCTTAAAATCGTCTTTGCAAAGTCTACAAGTATAACCATCTTCAAAATGAGTGTCAACGGTTAGCATAGTAAGATTAAAAGGTTCACTATCAGAAGAGAGTTCTTTTAACTGTGTTTTAGCAAAATCAAAGAGCTTTTCATCTTCATAGCCCCAAAAGACGCCGTAGTCACTAGGAATCCAGCCTTCTTTTTTAGCATAGTTATAATCCCAAATATCAAAATCGCCATGTTCACTAAAATAAGTATCGCGACCGGCAAAACTGGCTTTTGATCCTAAGAGAAAAGCTTGATTATAACCAGCATCGGCCAAAACATCACCCATGGTAGTAAGACCAGGGAAAAAAGAGTTTTGATATTCCATGTCATTTTGATTAACTGCAATTTGTAAAGGCACCCCAGCTGTTTGGGAAAAAATTCCAGCTACCGTCCAAGTTCCAGCCGGCAAAACATGAAAACCATTAATATCTTTTTGGCTAGTGCCAGAAAAAGTTTCACTATTTTTAGCAAGAGAGGTTAACTTAGGAATATAGTTATCTTTAAAAGCTCCGCCGTTGGCAACATCGGCATCCGCGGCTTCTAGTGATTCCACCACAATATAGATAAGATTTCGTTTCTTTTGGGGAAAGGTAATATTTACATCTTTGGGATCTACATAATTGTGATCAATAAAATCTTTATTGTCTTCCTTATTTTTCACATAAGCAAAAACATCTAATTTCCGTGCCGTATAAATGGAAATAGAAGCACTTAAAATAAGGGGTACTACTAAAGCAACAAAAGTTAAAGCTGTTTTTATTTTTTTGTCTTGCTTAAAGCGGTGTAACAAAATACCAAAGATGATAGCGATGCTTAAAACAGGAATTAGAACCGTTAAAATAAAACTTTTAATCATAGCGGTGTCAACTCCGTCTTTAGGAGTACTTAAAGTATAGATAAGCTCATCTAAGGATAAGTGTTTCCAGGTTTGATTCATCCAAATTAGTCCGAATCCTAAAATTAATAAGGCAACTGCAAAAATCCCCAAGATGACAATAATAGGAATTTTAAACTTCTTAATAAATCTCTTCACAGCAAATGACTCCTTTATAAAAATATAATCTAAGACATTTTACCATTTATTAGTAAAAATTACTATTGTTTTAAGGTATTATTAATATCTAGCTATTAATTTAATACAAGGAATAAGGTGAAAATATATCATTGACAATATTAAATAAGTTCAATATAATTAACCTAATTTATCTGACAAATAGAAATGCGATGACAAGGAGGAGTACATAAACTTTGCAAGCAAAGAGAGAAGACGGCAGGTGAAAGTCTTCGTGAAAGAGTTTATGGAACTAGCCTTCGAGCAGTGGACCCAACAGGAAATCCTAAGTAGGCTTCAACGTTATCCCACGTTATCGGGAAAGATAAGAGCAAAGATTATTCTTTGAAGTTAGGTGGTAACACGGATTAAATTCGCCCTAAGCTTAGTAAAAGCTTAGGGTTTTCTATTACGATATATTGCAAACGAAAGGAGAACACATGAAAAAAATCAGCGGAAATAAATTATTAGTAAAAGCACTGAAAGAAGAAGGTGTGGATATTCTCTTTGGCTATCCAGGAGCTTGTACCATCGATATAAGTGATGAATTGTACAAACAAGATTATACTAGAGTCATTTTACCAAGGCAAGAGCTGGCCCTTGTTCATGAAGCAGATGCGTATGCAAGGAGTACTGGTAAAGTAGGAGTTTGTCTTGTTACTAGTGGACCAGGAGCAACCAATATTGTAACAGGACTTGCGACGGCCAACTACGATAGTGTTCCTTTAGTTTGCTTTACTGGTCAAGTTGCCAGCAATTTAATTGGTAATGATGCTTTTCAAGAAGTTGATATAGTGGGAATAACTAGGACTATTACCAAATACGGAGTTACGGTGCGAAAAAGAGAAGACCTAAACCGAATTATTAAAGAAGCTTTTTATATTGCCAGAACGGGAAGACCTGGGCCTGTCCTTGTTGATTTACCTAAAGATATTATGGCGGAGTTGGGAGATGGAATTTATCCCACAAGTGTTAATATAAGAGGCTATAAACCCAGTAAAGGGGTACAT
>DXHJ01000089.1 GCA_019113475.1 Candidatus Dorea intestinavium
GAGGAAAAGGAGAACTTTAATGTCAATAAAATCGTTTATAAATAGTTTTGTAAAAGGGATTAGGATACGAGGTGAATATAAGAAATATTTAGAAAAATATAATAAATATTCTTTTAAATCAGGATATTGTAAATCGAAAGAACAATATGAAGCGTCAATTACAAGATGGTACCACACAATTGAGAAGGGATTAGCATATACTGATTATAGAGCAGGTTTTGGTAAGGGTAATGTTGATGCTCTTTTAATAGAGATGAAGAATTATGTGTCCCAAGGGTATGATACTGATACATATTTTTACAAAACAGCACTTTCGGTTTTACATCATTATATATTAAAAAATGAAGAATATGGCTATATGAATAAAGAGTTAGTCGATATTGTCTCACATTTTCCTGGTGAGTCAAATGATGAGGGTGGAATTTTGAAATTTACTCCTGCTAATAAGGAACAAATTAACAGCATGGATTATCAAAAATTTGCTAAGAGTAGGCATAGTATTCGTCATTTTTCTTGTATTCCTGTAGATATTAAGAAAGTTAAAAACGCCATTAAACTCGCTCAATTAACACCATCTGCATGCAATAGGCAAGGATGGAGAGTGCGGATTATATCTGATAAAGTTGTTTTAAAAAATGTATTATTAAACCAAAATGGAAATAGAGGATTTGGCAAAGAAATTGATAAGCTACTTTTAGTGACAGCGGATCTTAGATATTTTAATTACGAGAGAGAAATGTTTCAAGCATATATAGATGGAGGAATGTATGCTATGAATCTCATTAATAGTTTACATTATGAGTGCATTGGGACTATTCCATTAAGCGGTTCCTTAACGGAGCAACAAGAGATAAATGTCCGAAATATACTAAAATTAGAGGATTCAGAAATAATTGTGCTTTTTATTGGTATTGGAAATTACCCAGAAAATTGTCAAACAACAAAGTCTTCTCGCCATCAACCCAAAATGGAAATAATTTAAATACTTATGAAGAAGAAAAAATAATTAGCTTAGAATCAACTACCTTATTCTAAGGGAAAAGAGCTATTGTTTTATTTAATTATAGAAATTTTGTTTGAAATTATGAATAATAAATATAAAACTTATTATATTTTAGTAACTTAATTTACAATGTATAGAAACTATTTTATTTAGAAAAGTAGTAAATAGACAAGGCTATGGAATTTTATTTTATAACTAATATGATTATGAATATTCATCTTTACACAATATAATTTTAATGTTACAATATTCTGTGAAGTCTGAATATAGAAGGACTGACAGAATATTGATAAAAAAATAACAATCAAGGAGGCAGAAATGAAGAGAAGAGTAATGGCATTAATCTCAGCAGTAGTACTTATGTTCGCTATGGGTATTACCGCAACAGCAGCAGATTCCGTAACAGGAAATGGTGTAGTAGCAGGAACAGGAGTAGCATCAGCTACAGACAAAAATGGTAACAATGTAAAACTTATTGTATCTAGTGTACCATCTCAATATGCAGATGCAGTTGCAGAAGTTAAAACTGCAAGCAAACTTAAAGAATTATTAGGCGATGCATATGTAGATACTATGGAAGTAGTTGGCGTTTATGATGTAAGTGTAGAAGGTGAAGCAGAATTCCCTATTACAGCAACATTTACAATCAGTGGTGTTACAAAAAATACTAAAGTAGCTACACTTCACTATGACACAACAAAAGGTGCATGGGAAAAAGTTGCTTCAACAGCTGGTGATGGAACAATCACAGCAACATTTAATTCTTTATCACCAGTAGCATTCGTTGTTGACAAAGCTACAACAAGTGCAGCAACAACAGGTTCTACAACAGGAACATCACCAAAGACAAACGGAACAACAATGACACTTGCACTTGCACTAATTTCATTAGTAGCAGCTGGAAGCGTTGTATATTTAGCTAAAAGAAAGAACGTTCAAGCGTAATTAGTTGAGCAAAAGTTTCCTCTCTTTAGATGATAAGTCTGAGGAGAGGATTTTTTTAAGCAAAGGAGTAGAAGTCAGATGTTTGATATTTACGACATACACACCCATATATTACCGAAACTAGATGACGGTGCTAAAAGTCTTGAAGAGTCAATAAAACTCCTAGAGTTTGAAATTGAAAATAAGGTTAAAGGAGTGATCCTTACTCCCCATTATAGAAAAAATATGTTTGAAGCCTCCATTCAAAATAGAGAACGTTCTTGGCAAGCATTAAACCAAGAAGTAAAGAAAAGAAAACTACCAATTAAATTATATATGGGGTGTGAATTCCATTCTAAACGTGATATGGTAGAATTGCTTGATAAAGGGGTTCCCTTTACTCTTAATAAGACGAAAAATGTCTTAGTAGAGTTTTCTTCCGAAGATAACTTTTCCTATGTGCGAGAGCAGATTTTTAAACTGCGAAGTGGCGGTTATAAACCCATTATTGCTCATATCGAAAGATATCCTGCTTTTAAGGGGAAGCTAAATCTTGTAGAGGAACTCATTGATTTAGGAGCAAAGATACAAATTACTGGTGGCGCCGTTCTTGGTGATTATGGATTTTTTACCAAAAGAACCTGCCATCAACTTTTAAAGAATCATTTGGTGCATTTTGTGGCATCAGATTTACATCATTTATCTAATGAAGGAATTGAGTTATTAAAGTGTGCAAAATATATAAGTAAAAAATACGGGGAAGAGTATGCAAGAGAAATTTTTGAAACCAACCCCAAAGAAATTATTGGTGAGGAAAAAAGATGAATAGGATAACAATTAATACTGGGCGTCAACCCTACGCTTATGACGAAGAATTAAAGACATTACGTACCAATCTATTATTTTCTGGCGATGACAAAAAAGTGATTATGATTACCAGTTCTCTTGCTGGAGAGGGAAAGACTTCCGTAACTTTTGAATTAGCAAAAAGTTTGACTGAAATTGGTAAAAAAGTATTAATCCTTGATACTGACATTAGAAAGTCAGCTCTTCTTCGAAACGTGAAAGAAGGAAAAGTGGAAAAGGGATTAACTCACCTTTTATCAGGACAAAGTAAACTTTCAGATATTATGTGTAGTACCAATATACCAAAACTTCATATTATCTTTGCCGGTCGCAGTGTTCCTAATGCTTCTGAGCTTTTATCCAAAGAGATTTTTGCCAAGATGGTGGAAAACTTTAGAAGTGTTTATGATTATGTTTTAATTGATACGGCTCCTCTTGGCATGGTAGTAGATGCCATGGTAGTAGGAAAAGTTTGTGATGCTACGGTTCTTGTGGTAAAAGCCGGGGAAGCAAAGTATAAATTAGTACAAAAAGTATTAGAGAGACTTCGTTCTATGGAGGCACCTAATCTGGGGGTTATTTTAAATCAAGTAGAACAAAAGCAAGACCGTTATTATTCCGGTAAACAATACAAGAGATATTACGGAAAAGAGGAAAAGTAGGAGTAGATCATGTATAAGAAAACGATGAAAAGTTGGATGAAACACATCGATTTTATTCTCTTAGACGTGATCATCTTAGAACTATCATTCTTTTTAGGTTATCTCTTAAGACTAGAGGGAATGAATAATTTCCCTGATTATTTTTACGTAGCCTGGGCGGTACTGGGACTGTTAGATCTTTTAGTAGCTTTATTTTTAAATAATTATAGTGGCATTTTAAGAAGAGGTCCTTTTGCTGAGTTACTAGCTGTTGTTCATCATTTTGCTTTGGTTTATATTTTATTTTTAGTTTGGCTTTTTGCTGTGCAGCAAACATCGGCTATTTCTAGAATTGCGTATATCTTCTCGGTAATTCTTACTATTTGTTTTAGCTATCTTGGTAGATTACTTTTAAAGAAATCAGTGAACAATTATCTAAAGAAAGTATACAAAGAAAATAAGACTTTGGTTTTTTGTGAGGAAAAGTATAAAGAAGGCATTTGCAAACAATTAACCGATGCCAAAATGGGGATAGAACCTTCAAGAGTTATTACCAATGAGGATAACTTCTTGCCTTTTATCGATGAACATGTAGTGGATGAAGTTTACATTAATCTAATTGATAGGGAAAAAGAAAAGAAATACATTGAGATTCTTTTAAATAGAGGAATCACCGTTAATCAAATTATTAGAAACAATATCTTTACGGCTAATCACAGTATGGTTCGAAATATTAATAACCTAGTAGTAGTAACCAACTATATTAAGCTGGTTAATCCCGGAGAACTCTTTGTTAAGAAAGTGATGGATTTACTCTTATCCTTAATCGGTGTGTTCTTTATGGGTATAGCCGTTATTATCTTTGGCCCGATTATTTATTTGCAATCACCAGGATCCATCTTTTTTGCACAAACAAGAATCGGTAAAAATGGCCGCAGATTCCAGGTATTTAAATTTAGAACCATGTATCCTGATGCTGAAGAGCGAAAAAAAGAGTTGATGAAATACAACAAACGTGATAAAAATATGTTTAAGATGGATAATGACCCAAGAATTATTCCGATTGGTCATTTCCTTAGAAAAAGTCATATTGATGAATTGCCACAATTTGTTAACGTCTTATTTGGTGATATGAGTATTGTTGGCACAAGACCACCAACAGAAGCGGAATACAAAGAATATGACAATAATCATAAAAAACGTTTGGCCATTAAACCAGGACTTACGGGTATCTGGCAAACCAGTAAAAATAAAGATGATGTTGATTTTGATGAAATTGTAACCATGGACGTAGAATATATTACCTCTTGGTCCTTAGCCCTAGATTTAAAATTAATTCTAAAGACCATTGGCGTAGTATTTACAGGGAAAGATTAAATTATGAGTGTTAAAAGAAAAATTGCTTTAGTAATCTGTATCATAGTAGCCATTGTATCAGGTTCATTAGCTGCCTATTTTGCTCTTGATAAGCAAAATACGAAAGAAGTAAATAAAGAAGTAGAAAAAGTAGCAAAGAAACCTAAAGAAGAAAAAGTAGAAGCACCAGCAGTAGAAGAAAAAGAAGAGATTCCGATTAACTTTGATGAGTTAAAAGCCATTAATCCGGATATTTATGGTTGGGTTAATATTGCCGGAACAGAAATTGATTATCCTATTTTACAAAGTGAAACAGATAATAACTATTACCTAAGAAGAAATTCAGCAGGGGAACATTCTATTCCTGGCTGTATCTTTACAGAAAATTATAATAAGAAAGACTTTACTGATTTTAATACCATGGTCTATGGCCATTATATGACAGATAATACCATGTTTGGCCGCTTAATTAGTTACCGTGACCAAGCTTTCTTTGATAGTCACCCAGAGATTACTATTTATCTCCCCGATAAAAAGTTAACCTATGAAATCTTTGCGGCTGTTCAATATGATGATAGACATATTATGGAAAGCTTTGATTTTAATGATCCCTTTGGCCGTCTGGGCTATATTGAATCTTTAAAAAATGCTAGAAGTATGAGTAACGTGGTAAAAAATGATGTAGAAGTTAATGAAGATAGCCACCTGATAACCTTAAGCACCTGTGTACCAGAAGTAGAAACCGATCGCTTTTTAGTTGTTGGTGTATTAAAAGAAGATAAATAAGAAAAATGTGGATAAGTAAAGGGAATGCGTGTGCATTCCCTTTTTTGTGGTTCTTTTTCTTTGTTATTATTTCCTATTT
The DNA here is from genome assembly GCA_019113475.1 of Candidatus Dorea intestinavium. Taxonomy (GTDB): domain Bacteria; phylum Bacillota; class Clostridia; order Lachnospirales; family Lachnospiraceae; genus Aequitasia; species Aequitasia intestinavium. Next base: position 5,636 of record DXHJ01000089.1, read on the forward strand.
TCCATAATTAAAGTAGCTACTTTAACAGCAGCGTCGGCTACCATCTTCGTACAAAACTCTTTTCGCTCTGCAGAGTCAGGATCCATCCCTTCAATTAACTTACCACAGTGAGTTTCGCCGTTGGTTGCTAAAAAGTGATCGTGCAGCTCTTTGGTGGTATCAAGAATTAGTTCATTATCAGCTCCCAGTTCTTTCCGGCCAAAGACATGGCCAAGAGACATGGTGCCACCAGCGAGAGCGCCGCAAAGGCTGCCGGCATTTAAGCCCCAAGGAAAGCCAGAACTCATAGCAATCTCTTCCTGGGTAATCGTAGGGTCAACATTTTGTTGAATAGCATAGATAACTGATTCTGAGCAAGCATAGCCATTATGAAAGATATAAATAGCATCTTCTCGTACCTTATCTAAATCTACTTTTTTATTCATTAGGTCCTCCTAAATTTAACTGTTATTATTTATCATTCTTTTTAGTATAACTCATAGTTTTTAAACTTCAAGAGGGCTATCAGTTTCTATTCCACCCAAAAAGATGTATAATTATAGATAACTTAGGCAAATTTATGGGAGGATACGTATGAGAGAGGTAGAAGTAAATCGCCTTGGCGATGAAGTAAAAGAAATGTGCATTGAAATTAACCACTTTCTTTCACCAGATATGAAAGAAATGTTTTGTAAAGCCAGTAAGGAAGAAGAATCACCTTTAGGGAAAAAAGTCATAAGTCAGCTCCAAGAAAATTTGGAGATTGCCGAAGAAGAAATGATTCCTATTTGCCAAGATACGGGTATGGCCGTAGTCTTCTTGGAAGTAGGACAAGAGGTACACCTAGTTGGTGGTGATATTGAAGCAGCTATTAATGAAGGAATCAGAAAAGGCTATGGGGAAGGATTCCTTAGAAAATCCGTAGTCAGTGACCCTATCCTGCGGGAAAATACCAAAGATAATATCCCAGGCGTTATCTATTACAAAATTGTTCCTGGTGATAAGGTAAAGATTACCCTAGCGCCAAAGGGATTTGGTAGTGAAAACATGAGTCGTATCTTTATGTTAAAACCAGCGCAAGGGCTAGAAGGAGTAGAAGAAGCTATTTTAACTGCCGTAAAAGAAGCGGGACCTAATGCTTGTCCACCCATGGTAGTAGGCGTAGGGATTGGCGGCACCTTTGATAAAGCGGCTCTCATGGCCAAAGAAGCACTCACTCGTAAAACCGGTGAGCACTCCACGATTCCTTGGGCAAAAGACTTAGAAGAAAAGATGTTAGGAGAGATTAATAAAACCGGCATTGGTCCTGGCGGTCTAGGAGGTACCACCACGGCTTTTGCGGTAAATGTTAATACCTATCCCACCCACATTGCCGGATTACCCGTAGCTATTAATATTTGTTGTCATGTAAATCGTCATATTACAAGGGAGGTGTAGATATGGATAGAGAAATTACCACCCCAATTACCAAAGAAATAAGAAGAGAATTAAAGGCCGGTGACGTGGTTTATTTAACCGGCACCATTTATGTCGCCAGAGACGCAGCACATAAAAAGATGGAAGAAACCTTAAATAAAGGTGAAAGCTTACCTTTTGATTTAACAGATCAAATTATTTATTATATGGGACCCTCCCCTGCTCGTCCTGGTAAAGTCATTGGTTCAGCAGGGCCCACCACCGCTAGTCGGATGGATAAATATACCCCCAGACTCTTAGATTTAGGCCTTGGGGCTATGGTGGGAAAGGGCAAAAGAAGCCCAGAAGTACTAGCAGCCATTAAAAGAAACGAAAATGTCTACCTAGCAGCTATTGGGGGCGCCGGTGCGCTGTTATCAAAATCCATTAAAGAAGCTACGGTTATTGCCTATGATGAACTGGGGGCAGAAGCTCTGCGGAAACTAGAAGTAGAACATTTTCCCACCATTGTAGTCGTAGATACCTTGGGCAATAACCTCTATGAAAGTGCCATAAAGGAGTATCAAAAATCATGAAAAGAATTGTCATGATGGTGATAAGAAACCTTTTTCTTATTCCCTATATGTGGATTAAACTAAATTACTACGCGAAGCATGTGGATAAGTATACGGAAAAAGAACGTTACAACTTCTTAGATTATATTGTGAAAAGGGCCAATAAAGGGGGTAATGTTTCTATTAAAGCAAGTGGTCATGAAAACTTACCAAATGAGGACGGCTTTATCTTTTATCCCAACCACCAAGGCCTTTATGACGTGTTAGCAATTATTGAAGCTTGTCCTAGACCTTTTTCGGTGGTAGCTAAAGAAGAAGTAAAAAATATTCCGCTCTTAAAGCAAACCTTTCTTTGTATGAAAGCCTTTATGATTGAAAGAGATAATCCCAGACAAGGTCTTGAAGTAATCTTAAATGTGGCTAAGGAAGTAAAAAAAGGCCGAAACTATCTCATCTTCCCCGAAGGAACCAGATCAAAAGATGGCAACCTTGTTCATGATTTTAAAGGGGGAAGTTTTAAAGCGGCCCAAAAGGCCAAGTGTCCCATTGTGCCAGTAGCTTTAATTGATTCCTTTAAACCCTTTGATACCAGTTCCATCAAGCCCGTAACAGTACAAGTTCACTTTCTGCCGGCTATTGCTTATGAAGAGTATCAGGAGATGAAGACTGTAGAAATAGCAAAAATGGTCCAAGAACAAATCCAAAATTATATAAACGAAAAAGTTGCAAAGCCTCTATAATAGCGGACTGGCTTACTAGTCTAGTGGGAAATAACTGCTCTTTTATTGACTTTTAAAAAGAGAAAATGAATAATGTGAGCAGATGGAGGAAGTGCAATGGAAGAAAAAATAACTTTTGGAAAATTTATTCAGCAAAAAAGAAAAGAACAAGGAATGACCCAAAAAGAATTAGCAGATCTTTTATTTATTACGGAGTCTGCTGTTTCTAAATGGGAGCGGGGTATCTCTTACCCGGATATTACCTTAATCGCTCCTTTAGCCAAGGTGTTAGATCTTACGGAACATGAACTAATTACCTCAAGTGATGACTACCAGCATAAAAAAGTGAAGTCCCAGGCCAAACAATATCAAAGAATTAGAAAGCTTTATTTAATACTTTTTATCGGAGCTTATGGGCTAACCATTGGGATTAGTTTACTGGTAAACTTAAAGAGTGGGCAGAAGTTTTCGGCCTTTTTAATTATCGTTACTTCTATATTAGTCGCTTTTTCTCTGACGGTAGTTCCAGTTATTGCCAAAAAGAAAAAAGCGCTTATGACGCTAGGGAGTTTTTATCTCTCCCTTAACTTATTATTTTTCGCTTGTTACGCTTATAGGGGAGGAGATTGGTTAGGGATTACTTTAGTAGCTGTACTCTTTGCTTTTACCTTAATCTTTTTACCCTTTCTTGTACCAAAACAAAAGGCCCTTATTTACTTCTTAGTGAATACCGCGTTGCTCTTTTTATTAGAAATCGTTGTTTTAGTAAAAGGGAACAATACCGCTAGGGATTACTATGAAGTATTGCTATTAACTTTATTTTTCATGACTTATCCGTGGATGATTATGATTTTACTCCGTTACTTTAAAGTAGGTGGTTTTATCAAAGCTGGTTTATCTGCGATTATAACGGGAGTTTATGTGCTGCTAGCAAATAGCATTACAGCGATGATTATTGAGAGAAAACCTTTTCACTTCTTACCGGTAAACTTTAAAGCCTGGGATAATGCGGTGTATGCTAATGGTAACGTAATCTTGGTGATATTTTTAAGTTTTCTAGGAATTGGCCTCCTATTTTTAGTGGCGGGTACCATTTTGGAGCTGCGAAAACAAAAAGAAAGGGGCTAGGAGATAAAATAGTAACAAAAAAGGATTGACATCATCCTTTTGCTCTAGTATAATTACCCTTGCTGGAGAAGTACTCAAGAGGCCGAAGAGGCGCCCCTGCTAAGGGTGTAGGTCGGGTAACCGGCGCGAGGGTTCAAATCCCTCCTTCTCCGCTCTTAAAAAAGTTTTACTCTTTCCAATTTTGGAGAGAGTATTTTTTTACCCTTTTTACGCTCTAGGAGAAGAAGAGGGCATGCTATAATGTGAAAAGCAAGATCAATAGAAGGAGTGCAAGAAATGGAAAAGATGAATCCACGGCTTTTGGAGCTTAATAAGATGTTAAATGAAAACGACGTACTTTATCAGGAGATGGCCAAAACCTTTGGTATGTCTAATTGTATGTTGGGAGTCTTATATGCCGTGCGCATGCATCAAAATGCGGCAACGAAGGAAATTATTAGGACTACTTCTTATCATGATAAAGAAAGGGTCGAGAAAACATTAAAAGAGATGACAGAAAAAGGCTACTTACAGATAGAAGGAGAAGAAGTTTCTCTTACTAGAAAAGGAAGAGACCTAGCAAGAAAGACGATTGATCTGATTATCTTATGTGAAAATGAAGCCTTAGAAGATTTATCGGAGAAAGATCATCGCACCTTTACCATGTTAATTAGAAGGTATACCTCCCTATTAAGACATAGTCTAGAAGAGGTAAAACGTAATGACCGTTAAATTATCCGATCACTTTACCTATAAAAGACTGATGCATTTTTGCCTTCCGCCCATTGCCATGATGGTCTTTACGTCGATTTATGGGGTCATTGATGGTCTCTTTGTCTCTAATTTCGTCGGAAAGACAGCTTTTGCAGCTGTAAACTTAGTCATTCCCTTTATTATGATCTTAGGGGGTTTTGGCTTTATGATTGGTACCGGTGGCAGTGCTCTAGTAGCCAAGACCTTAGGGGAAGGTAATGAAGATCTAGCCAATCGCTATTTCACCATGCTGATTTATTTTACTTTAATTAGCGGTATCATACTAAGCATTATAGGCATGATTTTTATCAGGCCCATCTCTTATTTTTTAGGGGCAACAAAAGGCATGATTGAAGACTGCGTGCTTTATGGCCGGGTAGTTTTATTCTTTAATGCGGCTTTTATGCTGCAAAATGCTTTTCAGACTTTTTTGGCCGCGGCAGAGCGACCAAAGCTGGGACTTTTTACCACAGTGATTGCCGGAGTTACAAATATTGTTTTAGATGCTCTTTTTATTGTCGGTTTTGGTTGGGGCGTTGAGGGGGCAGCAGTAGCGACTGGAATTAGTGAATTAGTAGGAGGTCTGATTCCTTTGTTTTATTTCCTTAGACCAAATGATAGTCTTTTGCGACTAGTTAAAACCAAGATGAAAATGCGGGTGATTTTAAAGGCTTGTGGTAATGGGGCTTCGGAGCTAATGTCTAATGTTTCTTCTTCTATAGTAAGTATGGTTTATAATATCCAACTAATGAAACTAATCGGGGAAAACGGAGTTGCCGCTTATGGCGTCTTAATGTATGTAAGCTTTATCTTTGTGGCCATTTTTATTGGTTATACGGTGGGAACGGCGCCTATTATCAGTTACCACTATGGTGCAGGAAATCATAAGGAGTTAAAGAACCTTCTCCTTAAGAGTACCCTCTTAACGATTCTAACGGGAACTTTAATGACTCTAGTAGCCCAGACCTTAGCCGGTCCCTTAGCTCATCTCTTTGTTGGATATGATAAAGAACTCTTTACCTTAACAAAACATGCCTTTTGGATTTTCTCTTTTTCTTTTATCCTGGCAGGTATTAACATTTTTATCTCCTCTTTTTTTACAGCTTTAAATAACGGCGGCGTCTCTGCTATCATCTCTTTTCTTAGGACCTTAGTCTTTCAGTTACTATCGGTCTTGATCCTACCGCTCTTTTTACACATTAAGGGGATCTGGTTAGCCATTACCGTAGCCGAGGTATTTGCCTTTTTTATCTCTTTTATCTTTATCCTAAGCGAGCGTAAAAAGTATCAATATCTATAAATCAAAAAATCTTTCCTGTTTTTTAAAATTTATGGTTGACAGGAGGGATTTTTATGGTATTATAGACAAGTGAGTTTTACGGAGCAACGAAAACTTACTGCTATAAAGGGATGAAGAACTATAAATCAGTCATTGGTGATACAAGCGACGAGATATAGAAGTCTTAAGAAAAAGTTATGATAAACTTAAAAAACTTTTAAAAAGCCCTTGACAAAAGATAGCAAAGAATGATATTATATTTAAGCTGACTCGTGAGCGAGCGGTACAAAAAACAAAGAACCTTGATAATTAAACAATAGACAACAACCCTGAAAATAATTCTAAGAGAATGAATTTCAGAACACGATGCTTTATGTTAAACATAGAAGCATCACCCAA
>DXHJ01000090.1 GCA_019113475.1 Candidatus Dorea intestinavium
CTCCAAAGAAGTATTGGTGATGTAGGAATGGGCTATTATGGAATTGCCAATTCCATTTATATTGTTGCTCTTACCTTAACTTCTTATAGTTTACCTCTTGCGGTTTCTAAGTTGGTTTCAGCAAGAGTGGCAACGGGACATTACAAAAATGCTTACAAAGTATTTCGAACGGCTTTAACCTTTGCCATTTTGGTGGGAGGTTTTGTTTCCTTAATCGTTTTTTTTGGAGCCGAATTTATTTCTGGCCGAATTATGCAATCAGAGTTAGCTGTTTATGCGCTACGAGTCTTATCACCTTGTATTTTTATAGTTGCTATTTTAGGAACTATAAGAGGCTTTTTCCAAGGTGTGGGGTCCATGATTCCGACCGCTATTTCTCAAATTATTGAGCAAATTGTTAATGCTATTGTTAGTGTTGGTGGTGCTTATTTATTATTAAGAAAAGGCGCCGAGTTAGCAAAAAAGAATAATGACTCTTCCTATGGGCCAGCTTATGGTGCTGCAGGTGGTACTCTTGGTACCGTAATGGGTGCTTTTATCGCTCTTGTTTTTATTATCGTTATTTACGCAGCTTATCGTAAATATTTTATGAAAAAGGTAAAGCGTGACCGCTCAAGAAGCAGTGAATCTTATAGTTTTATTATAAAAGTTATGCTAGCAACCATTCTACCAGTTATTATTAGTGGTACTATTAATAACATTGGAGACTTTGTCGATGGCTCAATTTTTAATAATGTGATGAAAGTACAAGGTGTTCCAAAAGAAGAATACTTATCGCTACTAGGAACTTATACGGGTTCTTATGCAACGATTACGCGTGTACCAATTGCTATTTCAACGGCCATTGCTTCTTCTTTTATCCCCAGTCTTGTAGCAACCGTACATACTGGAACCAAAAAAGATGTTTATCGCAAAATCAACACAACCATGCGTTTTAATATGACGATTGTTATTCCTTGTGCGGTTGGCTTTTTTATTTTAGGTCGACCAATTATGGATTTACTTTTTACGAACCAAGACAATACTTTAGCTGGTAATATGCTAAGCGTAGGAGCTATTTCTGTTATTTTTTATTGTTTATCGACGATTACAAATTCCGTTTTACAAGGAATTGATGAAATGATGATTCCGGTTAAAAATGCGGTGATTTCTTTAATTGTTTACATAGTTTCTCTTTGTGTAATGCTAATTGTCTTTAAGTGGGGAATCTATGCTGTACTATTTAGTAGAATCGTTTATGCCGGTTGCTTATGTGTGCTTAATGCACATGCAATTAGAGAAAAGATTGGGTATGTACAAGACATTAAACGTATTTTTGTCGTTCCTTCTGTAGCTGCTGTAGTAATGGGTATTTTCACGAAACTAGTTTATCTTATTTTAAGTCTTTTTGCACCAGGAAGGCTTAGCACGATTATCGCTTGTTTATTCGCTGCTATCTTTTACTTTGTAATATTAATCTTAATCGGTGGTATTGGCGAAAAAGAACTAAGAAGTGCACCAAAAGGTGACAAAATTGTCGCTCTATGTAAAAAACTACATTTAATTAGAAAATAAGAGGTGTATTATGGACGAATATAAAATCAAAAGAATCAATGAGTTACATCATAAATCAAAAAATGAAGGCCTCACTCACGAGGAAAAAGAAGAACAACAAGTATTAAGAAGAGAGTATATTGATTGCATTAAAGGAAACTTAAGATGCAAAATGGACAACATATCAATCCAAGAAAAGGATGGTAGTATTACCAACTTAGGTGAGAAATATGGAAACAAAAAGGACGATAAGAAATAAATACTTAAAACTTAGAAAGCAAATGTCTAAGGAAGAGAATCGCAGCCGTTCTGCTAGAATAAAAGAGCGACTTAAAAACTATCCCCCGTATCAAGAGAGTAAAAACATCTATGTTTTTATTAACATGGAAAACGAAGTTTATACCGAAGATATCATCAATATGGCACTTGCTGAAGGAAAGAATGTTTGGTGTCCCAAAATTGTTGGGGGCGAAATGGAATTTTATCGCTTAGAGGATTTAAATCAAGTCTCTATTGGCTGTCTTGGTATTCGAGAACCAATTTCTCTCGAACGGGCTACCTATAAAGAGGGTCTTGTTATCGTACCTTTTATTGCTGCGGACAAGAATTTAAATCGGATTGGCTATGGAAAAGGTTACTATGATCGCTTTATCTGGGAAAGTGGTCTTTTCAGTGTGGGTATTGGTTTTGATTTTCAAGTAATTGAAGACGTCCTAGCGACACAATATGATACCCCTATCAATTATATTATTACTGATCAAAGAGAAATAGGAAAATAAAGATGAATATCGAATTACCAACGAAAGATCCCGTGATTCTTCTAAGTGTGATTAACACAAAGCTTCGCGATTTTTATCCGAGTTTAACAGCTTTGTGTGAAGACTACCACGTGGATGAAGAAACTATTAAAGAGAAATTAAGAAGCATTGATTACGAATACGATAAAGAAATCAATCAATTTATATAAGAGGTTACCATGATAGAAAACAACAAATTAGAGGAAATGATAGAAACGATAGATTTAGAAGGTGTTGCCCCAACAAAAGAACCCCTTAGACAGTACTATTTTATAAAAAAAGCCAGAGAGTATGTAAAAGAAGCTAATAACAAATTAGGAAGAACACTTACTTATTGCGTGGTAAATTTTGGCTGTCAAATGAATGCCAGAGACTCCGAAAAGCTTTGTGGCGTTTTTGATAGTATTGGTTACCTAGAAACCACCGAAGACCAGGCTGATTTCGTGATTTTTAATACCTGTACGGTTCGCGAAAATGCCAATGACAAAGTGTATGGTAGATTGGGTCGATTAAAACCTAGAAAGCAGAAAAATCCTCACATGATGATTGGCCTTTGTGGTTGCATGATGCAAGAAGGCTTAGTCGTAGAAAAACTTAAAAATAGCTATGCCTACGTGGATCTTATTTTTGGTACCCACAATGTCTTTAAACTAGCCGAGCTTATTTGCGCTCGCTTTGAAAGTGGCGACATGGTAATAGATATTTGGGAAGATACCAATAAGATTGTTGAAGATTTACCAGTAGAGAGAAAATATCCTTTTAAATCAGGCGTTAATATTATGTTTGGTTGCAATAATTTTTGCAGTTATTGTATTGTTCCCTATGTACGAGGCAGAGAACGAAGTAGAGAGCCAATAGCGATTATAAATGAAATAGAAAAATTAGCAAAAGATGGGGTAAAAGAAGTAATGCTACTAGGACAAAACGTTAATTCCTATGGTAAAAGCTTAGAGCCTAAAATGACTTTTGCAGAACTTTTAGAAGAAGTAGAAAAAGTAGAGGGAATTGAACGAATTCGCTTCATGACCTCTCATCCTAAGGATTTATCAGATGAGCTTATTGATGTAATGGCTCAATCAAAAAAGGTTTGCAAACATCTTCACCTACCCTTACAATCTGGTAGTACGAAAATATTAAAGCAAATGAATAGAAAATATACAAAAAAAGAATATTTAACTTTAGCAGCTAAAATAAAAACAGCCATTCCCGATATTTCTTTGACTACGGATATTATTGTCGGATTCCCTGGCGAAACAGAAGAGGATTTTGAAGACACTCTCGAAGTTGTCAGAAAGGTTCGCTATGATAGTGCCTTCACTTTTATTTATTCTAAAAGGACCGGAACACCTGCTGCCGTAATGGAAAATCAAATTAGTGATGAAGTTGTAAAAGAGCGTTTTAATCGACTCTTAAAAGAAGTCCAAACAATATCAGCACAAGTAACTTGCGTTCATGAAGGAAATACTATGGATGTTTTGGTAGAAGAAGTCAACACCCAAGATGATTCCTTAGTAACAGGACGATTAAGCAATAATCTTTTAGTACATTTTAAAGGAAATGCTGATTTAATTGGAACAATAGTGCCGGTAAAACTAACAAAGTGTATGGGATTTTATTACCTCGGAGAACAGGTAAATTCAGAAATGAAAGAGGCTTAAGATGAGCGAAATGACACCCATGATGAAACAGTATATGGCAACAAAAAAAGAATACCCTGATTGTATTCTTTTTTATCGTCTGGGAGATTTTTATGAAATGTTTTTTGAAGACGCTTTATTAGTGTCAAAAGAACTAGAAATAACCTTAACAGGAAAAAACTGTGGTATGGAAGAAAGAGCTCCCATGTGCGGAGTTCCTTATCACAGTGTGGATGGATACTTAAACCGCCTGATAAACAAAGGGTATAAAGTGGCAATTTGTGAACAAGTTGAAGATCCAAAGCTAGCAAAAGGGCTTGTAAAAAGGGAAGTAGTGCGAATTGTAACACCTGGCACAAACCTTGATACAGGCTCTCTTGATGAGTCTAAGAATAATTATTTAATGTGTATTGTTTACGTAGCCAATGGCTTTGGTATTTCTGTTTGTGATGTAACAACTGGCGAGTTTTATGTCACCGAACTTGATACTCTCGAAAAAGTAAAAGATGAAATGTTTAAATATGCTCCTTCAGAAGTCATTTGCAATGAACCTTTTTATATTAGCGGCTTAGATATTGAGCTTTTAAAGAATAAATTAGATAGTGCTATTTACACTTTAGAGCCTTGGTATTTTGATGATAGTATTTGCGAAAAAGTACTGACTAACCACTTTAAGAGTACGATTTCTGGCCTAGGGCTTTTAGATTTTGAATGCGGCAAAATAGCCGCAGGCGCACTTTTATCTTATCTAGAAGAGACTCAGAAAAACGACTTATCCCATATTTTAAATTTACAAGTTTATACCATTGGTAAATACATGACGCTTGATATAGCGACCAGAAGAAATCTAGAGCTTACCGAAACCTTAAGAGATAAAGAAAAAAAGGGAAGCCTCTTGTGGGTTCTTGACAAAACAAAAACAGCTATGGGTGCCAGAAAGCTACGAAAAATAATGGAACAACCCTTAATTAACATTGAGGAAATAAAAAAAAGACAAGAGGCTGTTAAAGAATTAAAAAATCAAATGATTGAAAGAGAAGAAATAAGAGAGTATTTAAATCCTATTTATGATTTAGAGCGTCTGATTAGTAAAGTAATTTATGGCAGTGCTAATCCCCGGGATTTAATCGCTTTTAAAACTTCCTTAGTGATGCTTCCTGGTATTAAAAGTGTTTTAAAAGATTTCACTTCGCCCCTTCTTGTTTCCTTAGAAAGAGAGTTAGATTCACTAAGTGACTTGGCTGAAATCATCGAAAAATCCTTAGCTGAAGACCCACCTCTTGCCATGAAAGAAGGGGGGATTATTAAAACTGGTTTTAATGTTGATGTGGACCGCTTAAGAAAAGCCAAAAGTGAAGGAAAGCAATGGCTTGCCTCTTTGGAACAAGAAGAAAGAGAAAAAACGGGAATAAAAAATCTACGTATTAAATATAATAAGGTTTTTGGCTATTACTTAGAGGTGACAAATTCCTTTAAGGAAAAAGTTCCTGATTATTATACGAGAAAGCAAACATTAGCTAACGCGGAACGCTATGTTACGCCAGAATTAAAAGAAATGGAAGACACCATTTTAGGGGCAGAAGATAAACTTTATGCTCTTGAATATGAACTCTATAAAGAAATTAGAGATCATTTAGCCGGTGAAATTACGCGTATTCAAAAAAGCGCAGGTATTATTGCACTAGTGGATGTTCTTACTTCTCTCGCTTATGTTGCCGAAAAAAACAATTACGTAGCCCCCTTAATGAATGATAAAGGTGTTATCGATATTAAAGACGGTCGCCATCCGGTCATTGAAAAAATGATTCCTTCGGGAACCTTTGTTTCCAATGACACTTACTTAAATGATAAAAAAGATAAAATTTCTATCATAACAGGACCTAATATGGCCGGAAAATCCACCTATATGCGTCAAACAGCACTCATAGTTTTGCTGGCGCAAATTGGTTCTTTTGTTCCAGCTTCTTCGGCAACCATCGGAATTGTTGACCGTATTTTTACTAGAGTAGGCGCTTCTGATGACTTAGCAAGTGGTCAAAGTACTTTTATGATTGAAATGAATGAAGTGGCTAATATCTTAAGAAATGCTACGGCTAAAAGTTTACTTATTTTAGATGAAATTGGCCGCGGAACTAGTACTTTTGATGGCTTAAGTATTGCTTGGGCCGTGATTGAATATATTAGCGATAATAAAGTCCTGGGAGCAAAAACTTTATTTGCGACTCATTATCACGAACTTACTGAATTAGAAGGAAAAATGGAAAATGTCAATAATTATTGCATTGCCGTTAAAGAAAAAGGCGACGATGTAGTCTTTCTTCGTAAAATTGTTAAAGGGGGAGCTGATAAAAGCTATGGTATTCAAGTAGCAAAGCTAGCTGGAGTTCCGCCGCTTGTAATTGAACGGGCGAAACAAATAGCCGAAGAACTTGATGAAGCAGACATTACCAATAAAGTAAAAGAAATAGAAGTTCATATTAAAAAGCCTCATACGCTTCATAAAAAAAAGTTGTATGATGATGTGGATTTAGCACAAATGTCTCTTTTTGATACAGCGAAAGATGAAACCGTGGTAGAAGAAATTAAAACCATGGATATTTCTAATTTAACGCCCATTGAAGCCTTAAACAAATTGTATCAACTGCAAAATAAGTTGAAAAATAGGTGGTAAATATGAAAAAAATACAAACTCTTGACTCCGTAACAATTGATAAAATAGCAGCCGGGGAAGTGATTGAACGCCCAGCCTCTATCGTCAAAGAACTAACAGAAAATGCTATTGATGCCGGTGCTACCTCTATTAACATTGAAATTGTTGATGGAGGTATTACTTCGATTCGCATTAGTGATAATGGAGAGGGCATTGAAAAAGAAGATATTCGGGACGCCTTTTTAAGACATTCTACCAGTAAAATCAAATCCGCTAAGGACTTGTTTTCTATTCACACCTTAGGTTTTCGCGGTGAGGCTCTCTCTAGCATTGCGGCCATTTCGATGGTGGAGTTACGAACCAAAACGAAAGATAGTGATTTTGGAATTTCTTATCAAATAGAGGGCGGAAAAGAAAAAGACTTTCGCGAAATAGGAACTCCTATTGGAACCACCTTTTTGATTCAGCAAGTTTTTTATAATACTCCAGCCCGTCGCAAGTTTTTAAAATCACCGATAACAGAAGCGGGACATATTAATGACTATGTTACTAGATTGTCTCTTTCTCACCCAGAAATTTCTTTTCATTTTATTAGCAATGGCCAAACAAAGCTTCATACCTCGGGCTCCGGAAAATTAAAAGAGGTTATTTTTCAAGTCTATGGTCGAGAAATTGCTAGTGAATTATTGGAAGTTTCTTTTAAAGAAGAAGACCTTACAATCAAGGGTTTAATTGGCAAGCCAATTATCTCCAGAGGGAACAGAAGTTATGAAAACTTTTATGTAAACGGCCGTTATGTAAAGAGTCAGATCTTATCAAAAGCCACGGAAGATGCCTATAAAGGATATACCATGCAACATCGCTATCCTTTTGTTGTTCTTTTTCTTAATGAAAACCCCGAGAAACTAGATGTAAATGTACATCCCACTAAGATGGAGGTCCGCTTTTTAAACACCCAACGAGTCTACAACGCACTTTATGAGACCCTTAGTGAAGGTTTACAAGAAAAGCCTTTAATTCCTAGCGTGACTTTAGAAGAAAGCGCTCCGGTACCAGAAAAAGAGACTCCCCTTTTAACAAAAGAAGAACCGCAAAAACCAAATCTTACTTTCTTTATGGAAGAGATGAAGAAAAGAGTGGCTTCTTTTCATGAAGTTTCGAGGGGCCCACAAGATCAAGTAAAGGAAGAAAAAAAGCCTTATATTTTGCCTCCTAAAGAGCCAATTATAGAGCCTAAGAAAGAGCAAGAAACTACGGAAGATGCTACCCAGTTAAATCTTTTTGATGAAGAAATCATCGTGCGCGATATTGCTAAGGAATATCGACTAATTGGCCAACTTTTTGAGACCTATTGGTTAATTGAATATAATAAAAGTCTTTATATTATCGATCAACATGCCGCTCACGAAAAAGTACTCTATGAAAAGATGATAAAAGACCTAAAAAATAAGCAGCACTCATCACAAATGATCAGCCCACCAATTGTACTAGAGCTTACTATGAATGAAGCGAGGCTTTTAAAAGAACATTTAGCTGTCTTTACCAAAATTGGTTATGAAATCAATGAGTTTGGGGAGGACACCTTTAGCGTAAGCGGAGTTCCGGCCAACCTTTATAATCTGGCTAAAAAGGAACTTCTGATCGATATGTTAGATCATTTGTCCGAGGAGTTTGACAAAAAAGTTAACGAGTCAATCATAGAAGAAAAAATTGCTTCCATGTCTTGTAAGGCGGCAGTAAAGGGAAATATGCATTTAACAAAAGATGAGGTGACCCATTTAATTGATCAGTTATTACAATTAGAAAATCCTTATCACTGTCCCCATGGAAGACCAACTATTATTGCCATGACTAAAAAAGAACTAGAGAAAAAGTTTAAGAGGATCGTCTAATGAAAAAACCCTTAATCATTTTATCAGGACCAACAGCAGTGGGTAAAACCGACTTGTCTATTGCCCTAGCAAAAGAAATAAATGGAGAAATAGTTTCTGCAGATTCTATGCAGGTTTATAAATATATGGATATCGGCTCAGCTAAGGTAACTCAGGCAGAGATGCAAGGCATTAAACATTACCTTATTGATGAGCTCTTACCAAATGAAGAATTTAATGTGGTTAAATTTCAGCAAATGGCCAAAGATGCTTTACAAAAGATTTATGCAAAAGGTAAGATACCAATTATTGTTGGTGGCACAGGCTTTTATATTCAGGCCCTTTTGTATGACATCTCCTTTACCGATACAAAAGAAGATTTATACCGCGAAAAGTGGGAAACCTATGTCCACAAAAATGGCAAAGAAGCCTTACACAAAGCTTTAAGTCAAGTCGATCCCGAGTATGCAAAAGAAGTACACGAAAACAATATCAAGAAGGTGGTTCGAGCGCTCTCTTTTTATGATGCAACCGGGAAGAAACTATCGCTTCATAATGAAGAGGAACGACAAAGAACCTCTCCTTATAACTATCTTTACTTTGTGCTAACGATGAACCGTGAACTCTTATATAAACGTATTGATAAGCGGGTAGATTTAATGATAGATAATGGACTTCTAGAAGAAGTGAAAAGACTTAAAAATCTAGGCTATACAAAAGACCTTACCTCGATGCAAGGTCTTGGTTATAAAGAAGTTTTAGATTATTTGGCAGGAGAAACAACACTTAATGAAGCTATTTATATTTTAAAAAGAGATACAAGACATTTTGCCAAGCGACAAATTACTTGGTTTAAACGCGAAAAAGATATAATTTATATTGAGAAAGATCAAAATAGCTTAGCTAATTTATTAGCCTATACAAAAGAAAGGTTTGGAAATGAAAACAAATAAGTTGAATATATACAAAGATCTAGGGATATCGAAAGAAGTAGTAGATTTCGGTGAAGGAATATTAAAAGACTTAAAACCAAGATTTGATAAAATAGATGAAATGGCTGAAATAAATCAGTTAAAAGTGATTAAGGCCATGCAAGATAATAAAGTAGATGATGCTTGTTTTTCTTATGCCTCAGGGTATGGTTATGACGATGTTGGTAGAGATACTTTGGAGCGCGTGTATGCTCAAGTTTTTAAAACAGAAGATGCTTTAGTTCGTCCTCTTCTTGCTTGTGGTACTCACGCTCTTAGTGTTGCTTTAGCGGGAAATTTAAGACCAGGTGATGAGCTTTTATCCCCTGTGGGAAAACCTTACGATACCTTAGAAGAAGTAATAGGCATCAGAAAAAGTAAAGGTTCTCTTGCTGAATACGGCGTCATCTATAAACAAGTAGACTTAAAAGAAGATGGCTACTTTGATTATGATAAAATCCGTGAAGCTATTACGGCTAAAACCAAACTGGCTACCATTCAAAGATCCAAAGGTTACCAAACGAGACCTTCTTATAGTGTGGATGAAATTGGCGAATTAATCTCTTTTATTAAAAGTATTAATCCCAACATTATTTGCATGGTTGATAATTGTTATGGTGAATTTGTCGAAGAAAAAGAGCCTTCTGAAGTGGGAGCGGATTTAGTAGTTGGTTCTCTAATTAAAAACCCCGGCGGCGGCCTTGCTCCAATTGGTGGTTATATTGCGGGAAAAAAAGAATATGTTGAAATGGCAGCTTATCGTTTAACTACGCCTGGGCTGGGGAAAGAAGTGGGAGCTTCACTTGGTGTCATGCAGTCTTTCTTCCAAGGCTTTTTCATGGCACCAGTAGTAGTAGCTTCTGCACTTAAAAGTGCCATTTTTGCTGCTTCAATTTACGAAAAATTGGGTTTTAAAGTAGTGCCAGATAGTAAAGAAGAGCGGCATGATATCATTCAAGCTGTTACTTTGGAATCAAAAGAACGCGTTATCGCTTTTTGTCAAGGTATTCAAAAAGCGGCTCCTGTTGATTCTTATGTTGTACCAGAGCCTTGGCCTATGCCAGGTTATGATAGTGATGTCATTATGGCAGCCGGCGCTTTTGTTCAAGGCTCTTCGATTGAACTTAGCGCTGATGGCCCAATTAAACCACCCTTTAATGTGTATTTCCAAGGCGGCTTAACTTGGCCAAGTGGAAAGCTTGGTATTTTAATGTCGCTTGAATATCTAAAACGTAAAAATCTAGTTGAGGATTTATAATATATGAAAAAAGTAGGAATTATTGGCGGTGGTCCAAGTGGGATGATGGCAGCCATTGCTATAAAAAGAGCAAATCCAAAAATAAAGGTCGTTCTTCTAGAAAAAAAAGAAAGCCTTGGTAAAAAATTGTTAGCAACGGGAAATGGCCGCTGTAATTTTACCAATCAAGACCTGCTAGTTAAATACTACCATAGCCAGGATTTAAACTTATTGAAAAATACCTTAGATAAATTTGGCTATCAAGAAGTTCTCGCTTTCTTTCATAGTATTGGAATCGAAGAGTCTGTAAAAGAAGGCTATGTATACCCTCGTTCCAACCAAGCTAATAGTGTCCTAAAAGCCTTAGTAAGTGAGCTTACTCATTTGCAAGTAGAAATTATCTTGGATACTTTTGTTCGTGAAATTAAAAGGGAAAAAGATTTCTTTCTTTTGTGCACAGATAAAGGAAAGACCTTATCTTTTAACCAAGTTATCTTAGCCAGTGGTGGTCGTGCCAATAGTGCCTTGGGCTCCGATGGAAGTGGCTATACGCTTGCTAAGTCTCTTGGTCATTCTCTAGTTCCGGTTGTGCCTTCTTTAGTCCAATTAGTAGCCAAGTCTAATCCTTTAAAAAAAGCGGCTGGTGTACGAACTAAAGCAAAAGCAGTGGCTATCGTTAATGAAAAGGAAGTCGCTTCTGCAGTAGGCGAACTACAAATTACAGATTACGGAATATCCGGAATTTTAATTTTTCAAATCAGTCGCTATATTAGTTATGAACTAAAAAACAAAAAGACTCCCTTTGTGGAATTGGATTTTGCTCCTGAATATGAAGATGAGGAATTTTTAACTTTTTTAAAGAAACGAAAAGAAAAGTTTGCCCATCTAACTTGGGAAGAATTTTTAAATGGTTTATTTCCGCTAAAACTTGTTCGTGAACTTTTAAAATTAAGTAATTTAGAAGCACAGGACCTCGTTTCTAAAAACCAAGATGTGGCTTTAAAATTGCTTCACAAAAACATAAAACATTTACGCCTTTTAATTACCGATACCAAAGGCTTTGAAATGGCACAAGTTTGCGCTGGTGGGATTTCTACAAGGGAGGTTAAACACGCTACTATGGAATCTAAAGTATGTAAAAATTTGTATCTTTGCGGAGAGCTATTGGATGTGGATGGCTTGTGTGGCGGTTACAATTTGCATTTTGCTTGGGCTAGTGGCTACCTTGCTGGTAAGGGCTGTGCTAAATAAGGAGATATTATGATAATAATTAATCAGCTTAAGCTGCCTATTCAGGCAGAAAGCAGTGATCTTAAAAAAAAGATTCTGAAAACTTTACGCCTAAGACCGGAAGAACTTTTAACCTATGAAATTACCAAAAGATCGATTGACGCGCGTCATAAGAAGGATATTTATTATGTGTATAGCGTTCAAGTCTTTTTAAAAGAAGAAAAGAAAGTAAGACAGGTTAAAGATAAGAACATTCTTTATCATCAAAGTCCGCAATCTTACCAATTCGGCATAAGTGGTAAAAAGGAATTGGCTCAACCACCAGTTATTATTGGCAGTGGACCTGCTGGCCTTTTTTTAACTTATCAATTAGCGCTGATGGGCTATCGTCCTCTTTTAATTGAACAAGGAAAACCCGTCTTAGAAAGACAAAAAGACGTTGAAAAATTTTGGCAAGAAGGGCTTTTAAATCCTTATTCAAATGTACAATTTGGCGAGGGCGGAGCCGGTACTTTTTCTGATGGAAAACTAAACACCTCTGTAAAAGACCCGCTTGCTAGAGGAAAATATATTTTAAAGACTTTTGTAAAATTTGGTGCTCCAGAAGAAATTTTATTTGATAACAAGCCACATATAGGAACAGACATCTTAAGCCAAGTAGTTTCTAATATGAGTAAAGAAATTAGAGCACTGGGAGGAACCATTTTATTTTCCCATTGTTTAGAAGATATAATTGTCGAAGAAAATCAACTAAAAGCGCTTAAAGTTATTGATTTAAAGAGCCAAAAAGAATTAGTGATTAAAACGGAAATTGCTGCACTTTGTGTTGGTCACAGTGCCAGAAATCTCTTTGCTTCTTTATATGCAAAGGGCGTAAGCATGGAACAAAAAGCCTTTGCGGTGGGTCTTCGTGTTATGCATCCACAAGACTTAATTAACGAGGCAGCCTATGGCCCAATCTACAAAGATCAATTGCCTAGTGCTCCCTATAAAGTGACGGCAAAGACAGAAAATGGCAAGGGCGTTTATTCCTTTTGCATGTGTCCTGGAGGCTATGTGGTAAATGCCTCTTCCGAAGAAGGTCACTTAGCAATTAACGGGATGAGTTACCATGAACGTGATAATTATTATGCAAATAGTGCCATTGTTATAACGGTTAATAGCCAAGATTTTGAAAGTACGCACCCTTTAGCAGGTATAAAGTTTCAAAGGAATTTGGAAAAAAATGCTTGGAAGTTAGGAAAAGGCAAAATTCCCACTCAGCTTTATGGTGATTTTAAAAATAATGTTCCGACTAAGACATTGAACATTAAAACCGGGGTAAAAGGAGCCTATGCTGGGACAAACTTACGAGCATTATTTTCAGACTCTTTAAACACCTCTTTTATTACTGGCATGGAAACTTTTGCTAAAAAAATCAAAGGTTTTGCCGATGATTCCACCCTTTTATTAGGGGTGGAAAGTAGAACCTCGTCTCCGGTACGAATTACCAGAGACGAAGAGGGCGAAAGTAATTACAAAGGATTGTACCCTTGTGGCGAAGGAGCTGGGTATGCCGGTGGCATTATGTCGGCGGCTATGGACGGCCTTAAGCTTAGTGAATTAATTGCAAAGAAATATCAGGTATGATAAAATTATAGTTGGTTTTGTACGAACTCCAATAATAAAATGAAACATGATATTACAATAAAAGAACTTAAGAAAGAAGAACGCCCTTATGAAAAAGCAGTTGCTTTTGGTGTGAATTCTTTAACTGATGTTGAACTTTTAGCAGTGCTTTTGCGAACAGGAACTAAGGGGGAAGATGTGATTTCTCTTGCAAGGAAGCTTCTCTATCAAGGAAGAACACCGGGAATCTTGGGTCTTCATCAACATACCTTAGAAACGTTAATGAATATAAAAGGAATTGGTAAAGTAAAAGCGACACAAATTATTTGTCTTCTTGAACTAACAAAAAGGCTCTCTAAAGCAAAAGCTAAAGAGCCTTTATGTTTTAATAATCCTGATACCATAGCTGATTATTATATGGAAGAGTTACGCCATCAATCCCAAGAGCAGATGAAACTCCTACTTTTGAATACTAAGGCTGCTTTAATTGGTGAGCGAAATGTTTCAAAAGGTACTGTTAATGCAAGCATTATTACTCCAAGAGAGCTTTTTATCGAGGCACTTCTGACAAAGGCGGTCTCAATTATCTTACTACATAATCATCCAAGTGGTGATCCTGCTCCTAGTCGTGAGGATATTCGTATTACTAGACGCATTAAGGAAGCGGGGGATTTGATTGGGATTGAATTATTAGACCATTTAATTATCGGTGATAATTGTTATGTAAGTTTTAGAAAAGAAGGTCTGTTGTAATAGAAAGGACTTTAGATGGCGAGAAATGTATACGGGTTGGATTTAGGATCCACAGTAGTTAAAATATATGATAAAAAAACAGATAAAATAATACAAGATCGAACCGTTTTAGCGATAGAAGATGGGAAGGAATATATTGCAACGGGAAAAGAAGCCTTTTTAATGTATGGACGTGTGCCATCGAATATTGAGGTTATTTTTCCTATGCATGCTGGGGTGGTCTCAAGATTTGATGCCATGCAACATATGCTTTCTTCTATTGTTAACCGAGAAAGTGGTTTTACTAGAGGCTCTGAGTATGTTGTTGCTGTACCAACAGATGTGACAGAAGTAGAAAAAAAGGCTTTTTTCGATTTGGTTGTCCATTCTAATGCGAAAGCTAAGGAAGTTAACATTGTTGAGCGCTCTATTGCTGATGCTGTAGGACTTAATATTGATATTGAAAAGACAAAAGGGGTTATGATTATCAATATGGGTGGCGAAACCACCGAAGTTTCTGTCTTAGCAGGAGGCGGCATGGTGCTTAATCGCTTAGTAAAAGTAGGGGGGCATGACTTTGATACCAACATCGTAAGTCTTCTTAGAAGAAGCCAAGATTTCCTTATTGGTATTGCTACGGCTGAAACACTTCGACGAAATTTTAACGTCTTTAATGATGATAGTAGTACCATGCAAAGTGCTGCTGGTGTTGATCTCATTACCGGCACTCCCATGCAAAAAAATGTGCCTATTACTGTAGTTAGAGGTGCAATAAAAGAGCCACTTGATACGATTTTAGAAGCAATTATTTCGGTCCTTGATCGAACCCCACCAGAAGTAAGAAAAGCAATCTACCAAAATGGCTTATTTATTACGGGTGGTTTAGCAAACATGGTTGGCTTAGAACGTTATATCGAGCATGGCGTAAATATTCGCACGCGGCTAGCACCAAAGCCAGAACTTACCGTTGTAAAGGGGTTAAAAAAAATCATCATGTCACAAGATTTAAAGTCGCTTGCTTATTCTATGATGGATGAAGGTTATAGGTGGATGCGTTAAATGAGAAAAAATAATTTGAATTCAGTTAAAAATAAATACTGGCTAATTTTGTTATTGATAGTTTCATTGCTGTTAATAGGACTTGATCAAGTAACAGATGGGAAAACTCCCATCCGCTTTATTACCAATTATACGGTTATTCCGATGCAAAAAGGTATTAGTAAAGTCGGATTGTGGCTGAATGATTTAAGTGATAATTTCCGAACCCTTGAAGAATTAAAAAAAGAGAAAGACGGTTTACAAGAAAAAGTTGAACACTTAACCGCTGAAAATACAAGACTGCGTCAAGACACTTTTGAATTAGATCGTTTGCGAGAACTGTTAAAACTCGACGAGACTTATTCTGATTATCCGACGATAGGAGCGAGAATCATTGGTAATAACGGCTCAAATTGGTTTAATGAATTTGTCATTGACAAAGGCTCAAAAGATGGGGTGAAAGTGGATTCCAATGTCTTAGCCGGCGGTGGATTAGTAGGAATTGTTACAGATGTTTCTGCTCATTCTGCTAAAATTCGTTCTATTATTGATGATTCAAGCAATGTCAGTGCTATGGTTTTGTCAACTTCTGATACTTGTATTGTCAGTGGTGATATGAAAGACTTATCTAGTGGAAAGATTAAATTAGAAAAGCTCGCCAATAATGATAATGAAGTTCCAGCCGGAGAGCAGATTGTTACTTCTCACATTAGTTCTAACTACCTCCAGGGAATTTTAATTGGTTATGTAAGCGAACTAACGGTTGATTCAAATAACTTAACTAGATCAGGATACCTGGTACCAGCAGTAGATTTTAATAAATTGCAAGAAGTACTTGTGGTTACTGTTACTAAAGACGAACTTACAAAAAGCGAGGACACAAAGTGAAACGAAAACTAATTACAGCAGCCATTATTGTCGTTTGTTTTCTCTTACAGACTACGGTGTTTAAACATCTTTCTTTTTCAGGAATTGAGCCCAATCTGATGATTATTGTCACCGCTACTTTTGGTTTCATGAGAGGCCAAAAATCTGGCGCCATTATCGGTTTTATCTGTGGCTTTTTGATGGATTTTATTTCCGGTGGTGCCGTAGGCATTAATATGATATCTTTTACTGTTATTGGCTATATAAATGGCTTTTTTATGCCCATTTTTTATGACGATGACATTACCCTACCCTTAGGGCTTATTTCCGCTAGTGATTTGGTATACGGCGTAATTATCTATCTTTTGGTCTTTATGTTAAAAGGTGATTTTAATTTCATCTTTTATTTATTGCATATTATTATTCCAGAAGTGATTTATACCTTATTAGTCACTCTCATACTTTACAAAATTATTCTCTATTTTAACAGCAAGTTAAATGTAGAAGAACAAAGGAGTGCAAGTAAATTTGTTTAATAGAACTTGGAATAAAATCAAAAATTTCTTCAATAACTTGGTACAAACAAGAACTTACATTGTTATTATTTTATTTTTCATTCTTTTTGGTATTTTGGTTGGTCGAATCTTTAATTTACAAATTATTAAAGGACAAGACTATGTTGATGGTTATAAACTACAAATTCAAAAAACCAAGAGTATTCAAGGAACGAGGGGAAACATTTATGATAGAAATGGTAAATTACTAGCTTATAATGAGCTAGCTTATTCGGTAACCATTGAAGATAATGGTGATTATGTGCAACGTTCCGATAAAAATAAAGAACTTAATGACGTCATTACCAAAGTTATAAAAATTGTCGAAAAGAACAATGATACGGTTATAAATGATTTTAATATCGTTTTAGACGAAAATAATAATTATAAATATGTACCCACCTCTAAAGCTCAAATCTTGCGCTTTATTGCCGACATTTATGGTAAAAAAACTGTTGATCAATTAAGCGAAGAAGAGCAAAATAATACCGCCAAAGACTTAATTGATTATCTTTGTGAAGATCCTACTTATGGCTATGGTATCGATCAAAAAAAATTAAGCCCCAAAGAGGTTCTGCAACTTATTAACATCCGTTATGCCATCGGTTTAAATAGCTATCAAAAATATTTAGAAACAACCATTGCTGAAGATGTTTCTGATGAAACTGTTGCGGCTATTATGGAAAATTTAGGTAGCCTTCAAGGCGTCGATATAAAAGAAGAATCGCTAAGGCGTTATAACGATAGTGAAGCTTTTGCTTCTTTTATCGGCTATATTGGCCAGATTTCACAAGACGAATATAATGAGCTAACTAAAGAACAGCAAGAAAAATATTCTTTAAATGAAGTAGTTGGTAAATCTGGATTAGAAAAAGAGTTAGATGCTTATTTACAAGGAGAATCCGGAGATGTCAAGCTCTACGTAAACAATGTCGGTAAGATTATGGACACCGAAAAAGGCAAGGAAGCAAAAGCTGGAAACGATGTCTATTTAACCATTGATTATGACTTACAAGTAGCAAGTTATAAGATATTAGAACAAGAACTTGCCGGAATTTTACTTTCCCGCATCCAAAATGTTTTAGATTATGACAAGGACAACATTACTGATAATACCGAAATCATTATTCCTATCGGTGATGTCTATAATGCGCTTATTTCCAACAACATTTTAAGCCTTAATAAAATAAGCGCGGCCAATGCCAGTGCTACCTCTAAGACGGTTAACGAGACTTTTAAAGCCAATAAAAATGAAATTTTGACCAATTTAACAGAATTAATTAAAAATAGTGATACCCAAATAAAAGATTTGTCGAAAGAAGAACAGGCCTATATTCAGTTTTTAATAGATGATACTTTAACCGATCGTTATCAGGTGATCTTAAGCAGTGAAATTGATAAGTCCGATGCCACTTATCAAAAATGGCAAACTTCAAAAGATTTGAGTGTAAAAGAATATTTATCCTATTTAATTTCTAAAAACTGGATTGATGTCTCAAAATTAGTTTCTGGCACAGATAAAGAAAAATATTTAGACTCTAAAGAAATCTTCAATGACCTAACTGATTTTGTAGTAGAAGCCTTAGATCAAAATAACAGCTTTGATAAGCTTATCTATAGTTATTTAATAAAAAAGGGCGTCGTATCGGGAAATCAACTTTGCGTTTTGCTTTATGATCAAGGAGTACTAGCTTTTGATGAAACTCAATACAATAAACTTTTAGATGGATCTTTGATGGCTTATGATTTTCTAAGAGGGAAAATACAAACGCTTGCTATCACCCCAGGACAATTAGCATTAGAACCTTGTTCTGGTTCAGCAGTTATTACCAAAAGTGGAACTGGTGAAGTACTTGCCTGCGTCTCTTATCCAGGCTATGATAATAATCGTTTGGCCAATACCATGGATTCTGATTATTACAATCAG
>DXHJ01000012.1 GCA_019113475.1 Candidatus Dorea intestinavium
GAACTAAATATTCATAAAACCGGAACTTGGGTTAATGAAAAAGGCGAAGTATTAGATAAAAATTTAAGCAATGTAACTTTTAAGATTTATAAAGATAAAGATTATAAAACTGAGATTGACTATAATAAAGATATTTTAAATATTTCGAAAGAAAGCATCATTTCTAATACGGACGCAGTTGTAACGGATGATAATGGCCAAATAAACCTTAAGATGCGAGCAGGCACTTATTATCTTAAGGAAGTAGAAGTTGGAAAGGCCAATAAAGCCGAAGGCTTTGTCTCACCAAAAGGCGATAAAGGACAAATTGGTGATGTAAGCTTAGAGCATGGTCAAGTAATAGACAAAGAAGTAAACAATGTCTCTACTTATGGACGTTTTAAAACTTTAAAAATAGCAGGCAATGACCATGCTAAGGCTTTAGAAGGTGCCGAGTTTAAACTTTATACAAAAACTAATGGAAAATTTGAAGATTACAAAATAGGCGATCAAGTAATTACTATTAAGTCGGATAAAGATGGTGTTATTGTGTCTCCTTTATTACCAGAAGGAACGAATTATTATTTAAAAGAAGTAGAAACACCAGGTATTGAAGATGAGTATATCGACGATAATACTGATCACATGTATGGCCCTTACGCGGTAGAGCTAAAAGAGGGAGTACCAACTTGCAAAGATTATACAAGCGAGAAGCCGGTTATTAACTGGAAGAACTTTAAAATCCAAGTAATAAAAAGTAATGCTGACAAGAAGAAACTAGAGGGTGCAAAATTTACTCTCTATGATGGTAAGTTAGATGCAGCTGGCAAATGGGTAATTGACCAAGAAAAGAAATTAAGTGATGGTGTTACAGCAGCAGATGGTACTTTAACATTTAATAAGCTACTGAACCTAAAAGGTACCAATGGTAGTGCGCTTAGTGAAAAATCTTTCTTCCTCGTAGAGGAAGAAGCTCCTGATGGTTACTATACTGATAAGACGCCTATTGAAGTGCCGGTTACCTATGAAGCTATCAAAGCGGATGGTCAAATTGTTGTTGTTAAGAAGGATGTTACTAATATTCTAGGGCCAATCCTTAAACTTCATAAAATGGGTAACCTTAAAAACAATACCGTGAATCATACATCGGGTCTTCCTGGAGTTACCTTTGAACTTAAAAAAGTTACGGGTTACGAAGATGGCGAGTTGAAATACTCTGAGACTTTAGCAACAGGAAAAACAGATTCAAATGGTAATGTAAGCTTTAACAAATTTGTCAATAACGACAATAACAATGAGATTTTAGAAGATGGACAGTGGTACGCCCTAAGAGAAACAGCAGTGCCTACTGAATATCAATCAAACTTTGATAAAGATAAGGCTCCTTATTACTACTTTAAAGCTAAAAACGGCGAGGAAACAACCTCCTACTATAGTGATTTAACCTTAACAGCAGCCAATCCTTTAACTTTTGAAGGTCAGGGTGAAAGTAGCGAACCAATTAAGAACCAGTCAAATAACACGAGACTTAGAGTGGATAAGGTAGATACAGGCGGAAACCATCTTGACAGTGCTTGGTTTGCCCTCTATAAAGAGACGGACGGTGAATTTAAAGAATATAAGAAAGCAAACTTCACTGATGTTGGTGATCTTATTGCTCCTGATAAAGCCTATTTTAAAGTTGGAAAAGCTGGCTTTGTCTCCGAATTTTTCTTAGGTGAAGGCGATTATGCGCTTGTTGAATTAGGTGAGAATATTAATGATAGCTTAAAAGATAAGTATCCAGGTCTTGAAGCTATTGCAAGTGACATTAAAGATAGTGGTGGCACGCTTGCACCTTATGCCAATGTTAAAGTTGGTGGGGCAGCAGATACCACAACGATTGTCTTTGAACCACTAAAAGAAGCAACAACCTTTAGCCTTGAACAAAAAGATATAGAACAAGAAAATAAGGCCTTAGAAATCGTAAACAAACCCCTAGGTCAGTTAGAAGTTATTAAGTATGGCGATAAAGATAATGATGGCACGATAAGTGCTAATGATGAAAAACTTGAAGGGGTAGAGTATACCTTATCAAATCCAGAAGCAAGTTATTCTAAAGCTGAGGGGACTGATGAAGAAGGAAAAATTGTTTACGCTAAGTTGGCTATCGGAGACTACCAGCTTAAAGAAACAAAGGCACATCCTAATTATGCAATTAATCCAAATGCTGAAAAAGTAGCAATTGGCAAAAAGGCTGATGGAAGTGATATTACGATTGCCGATTTAGAAGATGCGACAAATGGCACGAATAACTTGAATCTCTTATACCAAAAACTGGAATTACTAAACCAATCTGCAAAGGGCTATTTAAAAGTAATAAAGACCGATGCAAGTGGTAAGGATAAGCCCCTAGAATTAGCTGATGATGATGAGGTTATCTTTGAAATTTATAAGGAAAATACGACGTCTAACACCTATGATAATACGGGAGAAAAGATAGTAATTAACAAAGACAATTATGATGTACATGGTGTTTTCTCTGACTTACTTGAAGGAAACGCAAACTACAAATTAAAAGAAACGAAAACCAAAGCCGGTTACCTGATTAAAGAAGGATTTATAAAAGATGCTGATGGCAAGGATTTAGTTATTAACCTAGCAGCAAATCAAGATAAGAATTCAATTACAACACAAAACATTAATACGGTTAGTGTAAAAAATGAATACTATCCAAATTACAGTGAAAATCCAGCTACTATTAGTAAGGCTGTTCTTGATACGAAAGATAATACCTATAAAAATGAAATTAGCATTGATAAGAACCTTTCGGATAAAGCTAAAGCACCAGATAGTGGTGATATTAATGCCACCTTTAAGGTTTCAGGTTATGCTAGTGGTGATAATAAGTTCCCATTAAAAGATTTTACTGTTTTAGATGGTATCTTTAACAATGCTGGTAATAATGATCCGAGTGGTGGTATTGAATTACTAGATAAAGACGGAAAAGTAATTCCACTATATTTTGATGAAACAGGTGCCTTAAGAGACTATACCATTGCTGGCTTAGCAATTGGACAAGCTTTTAATGGCGATAGAAATAGCGGCGACTGGGCTAAAGTTGATGTTTTAGTCAAAACAAAAGAAGCTCCAGAATATAAAAAGTTTGGGGAAACATTAACTCTTGATGTTGTTCAAGAAGTTAAATTTGACGCTCTTAAAGAAAATGTTCAAGCTGTAAAATTAGTCTATAGTGACACGAAAGAACATTTTGCAGCAGATGGCTTTAAACTAAACACCGTCTTTAAGAACAGAAGTACTTGGGATGAAAGCATTCTAAAAGAAAGAAACATCGTTATGAAGGCGAGAAATACCGCCAGCGTTAATTACAAAGAAATTGTTTACCATGAATTAAAAGAAAATGGAAAACCTAACCTTGATACGGCAGAGGAAAAAGAATGGAACAAACCTTCTAACACGGTTAATATCAACTTTAATGAACCGAGTAGAAAGAAAGCCTTAGCGGAAATTAGTTGTGCCATTGTGCCAGCGGGAAAAGTTGACTATATTGCAGGTGAGAACATTAATTACCGGATTACCTCAAAAGTTGCTGATAATAGCCCAGAAAAATTGTATCAGCCCGTGATTGGCTTTAGAATGCCTTTAGATACAACCCTAATAACCGAGTCAAAGGATAATCACTTGTTAACAGTAGTACTTAAAGGAAATGGTAAAGAAAACCGCACATTAATAGAAGGCAAAGATTTTGAAGTTTATGAGCAATCGGACTATGATAATGGTAAACCAATCCATCCAGTTGTATCCATGGAAGAAGGTAAGTTTAAAGAAAAAGAAAGTAAAAACACCAAGCAGTATATCCTAGTCTTTAACAAAACAGGAGAACATGAAGTGACCATGGATCCTGGAGACATTATTGATATTGACCTTGGCGGTAAGATTTCAAATGATACGAAAGCTTCAACAGATAACCTATTTTTAGTTACTTATTTAGGTAGTTTAACCACCATTATACCGGATGCTTCCAATCAGCTTGGAACAAGTTTCTCTGAATCAAACAATGCTCAGAAACTAAAAATGGAAGAAACTTTATCTAATCGCATGAATAAGGAGATGGAATTTGTTCATTGCTTTGTTAAAGCAGGCATAAAAAATAGCCAGAATATGGGTGTTGAAAAATCAATTGGTAGAACCAAAGAGGAAGCAAAAGGTAATATTACCAGTATTGAAGTTACACCAAATGGTGATATTTATTACCGCTTAACCTTATTTAATAATACGAAAGAGACCGCTAAATCTGTTCGTTTAGTAGATATCCTTCCTTTTGGTAGTGATAAGATGGTTCTAAATAGCAGCCAAGAAAGAGGAAGTACCATTCCTAAAACATCACAAGGTTTAGGAAATGTGGAACTTGTTAGCGTCGAAGTTGATAGCCATACGGCTAAGGATGTAGAGGTTAATGAATCGGTCTATGGCTATGGTGAAACAGCTGGCAAAAACAGCTGGGAAACTAGAAACAGTAATGAAAATAATGAAACTGGTAAACTAGGTATGCTTTACTATAATAACGCTTCTTGGAATGCACCTTGGGCTGACCTTTCAAGCTTAAATAAAAAAGATGTTTCAGCAGTTGGCCTTGACCTTAACTTTGATGGTGATTTCATTAGCGGCGACTCTGTTAGTGCCTATGTACATTTAAAAGCGCCAGACTTTGATGAGACGTTAATTGAGTACTACAAAGATAAATTATTAAAGAACTCGGTAGCGGGAGCCATGATTAGTAATCCAGAGGGCAAGATACCAAACTCCCTTAGAACAGAACCAGATCCGGTAACAGCAAAGATTGTATTACCAAAAGGCAGCTTAGGCGATTATGTTTGGTATGATGAAAATGGTAACGGTAAACAAGATCGTAACGAGAAAGGTTTAGAAAATGTTCAAGTACATCTTTACCACTTAAAACATTATCGTAC
>DXHJ01000091.1 GCA_019113475.1 Candidatus Dorea intestinavium
GGGTGATTTTTTTGGCTTCTTTACAGAAGTTAAGAAACTGTTTATAATAAGGTGACTAATGGACATGGAGGAGAGAAGAAAATGCAAGCAACTTATGAGATTACAGAAAATATTATCTGGGTTGGCGCTAATGATAAGAAAACCCCCTTATTTGAGAATTTATTTCCACTGCCAAATGGTGTTTCTTACAATTCCTATTTAATAAAAGATGAAAAAATTGCCTTATTGGATACTGTAGATGCTATGGTAACAGAGCAATTTTTAGAAAATATCGAATTTGAACTAGAGGGAAGAGCAGTTGATTATTTAGTTATCCATCATATGGAGCCAGATCATGGCTCTAATGTAAAACGTTTAATGGAAATGTTTCCGAAAATGGTAGTTGTTGGAACTATGAAAGCTAAGAAAATGATCAAACAATTTTTTACAGTAGAAATAGAAGATCGTTTTCTTTGTGTGAAAGAAGGAGATACCTTAAACCTAGGAACCCATACCTTGACTTTTTACCTGGCCCCCATGGTTCACTGGCCGGAGGTGATGGTTTCTTATGAAGAGAAGACAAAAATCTTATTTTCTGCTGATGCTTTTGGTACTTTTGGTACACTTGATGGTTGTATTTTTAATGATCAGGTAGACTTTGAAAAAGACTATTTGGCTGATGCCAGAAGGTATTATGCCAACATTGTTGGCAAATATGGTTTGCAGACGCAGATGTTACTTAAAAAAGCCAGCAAGCTGGATCTTAAAATGATTGCTTCTCTTCATGGGCCGATTTGGCGAAGTAATTTAGAGTGGTATCTGGAAAAATATAATAAGTGGAGCTTATATGAGCCAGAAGAAAAGGGTGTTCTTATTCTTTGTGGTAGTATCTATGGCCATACCCTAGAAGCAGCTAATGCATTAGCAGTCATGATGGCAAAAGAGGGAATTACCAATATTAAGATTCAAGATGTAGCAAAAACAGATTGCTCAGAACTAATTGCGGATATCTTCAAATATAGTCATCTAGTGATAGCAAGTGCTACTTATAATAATGGTATTTTTCCTAAGATGGCCGACCTTTTACACGATATGATTGCTTTAAATGTTCAAAATAGAACTATAGCCGTAATCCAAAATGGAACTTGGGCTCCAGCGGCTGGAAAATTAATAAAGGCAGCTCTTTGTCAGATGAAAAATATGAATGTTTTAGAAGAAGAATTAACAATTTTATCTTCTTTAAAACAATGTCAAGAAGAAGATTTGAGAAAAATAGCTGTAGCTATGAAAAAGGCATTAGAATCAGAAGGAGGATGTTAGATGTTTCAAATAAATGAGGATTATTTAAAGCTCCAGGGAAGTTACTTATTTTCTACAATCGCTAAAAAGATTCAAGTATTTCAAGAAGAAAATCCCGAAAAAGATTTAATTCGCCTTGGTATTGGCGATGTTACAAGGCCCTTAGTGCCAGCTATCATTGAAGCTCTTCATAAAGCTGTTGATGAAATGGCGGACGCAAAAACTTTTCACGGCTATGCACCGGAGCTAGGCTATGAATTTTTAAGAAGTGCCATGGCAAAAAATGATTATACAGACCGAGGTTGTGATATTAGTAAAGATGAAATTTTCATTTCTGATGGGGCCAAGGGAGATTCTGGAAACATCCAAGAAATCTTTGCTAAGGACAATAAGATTGCTGTTTGTGATCCAGTTTACCCCGTTTATGTAGATACCAATGTTATGGCGGGTAGAACCGGAACTTTTAATAAAGAAACGGAAATGTGGTCAGATGTTATTTATATGCCCTGTACAAAAGAAAATGATTTTAAGCCGGAGTTACCGAAAGAAACACCGGATATTATTTACCTTTGTTTCCCGAATAATCCCACTGGTTCAACAATCACCAAAGATGAGTTACAAGTTTGGGTAGATTATGCAAACAAAGTGGGTGCAGTTATTATTTATGATGCTGCCTATGAGGCTTATATTACTAGAGACAATGTCCCTCATACAATTTATGAATGCAAAGGTGCAAGAACTTGTGCAATAGAGCTTAGAAGCTTTTCTAAAAATGCCGGCTTTACCGGTGTAAGACTTGGGGCAGCAGTTATTCCTAAAGATATCAAAAGAGGAGAGGTAACACTTCACCAATTATGGGCAAGAAGACACGGTACCAAATATAATGGCGCTCCTTATATTGTCCAAAGGGCAGGTGAGGCTGTGTATTCACCCCAAGGAAAAGAACAAATAAAAGATCAAGTGGGCTATTATATGAAGAATGCTAAAGTTATTTATGAAGGCCTAAAAGAGGCGGGCTACAATGTTTCTGGTGGCGTGGATGCGCCTTATATCTGGTTAGAAACCCCCAAAAATATGACGAGTTGGCAATTCTTTGATTACTTATTAGAAAAAGCTAATGTGGTTGGCACACCTGGCTCAGGCTTTGGACCAAGTGGTGAAGGTTACTTTAGACTCACGGCTTTTGGCAGTTATGAAAATACGCTAGCAGCTATTGAGAGAATAAAAAATATTTAACAACTTGACACAGATAAAGAGTTTTGCTATTATAATTTCACAATTAAATAATAGTAATGATAATGAAATGATTTGAGAGATATTTTAAGGAGGAAATGAAAGCGTAATGATGAGCTGTTAGAGGCAATCATTTATGCCTTTGTTTTCATACGAAAAATATCTCTTTTTTGTGTAGGAATTTTCGTAAAACCAAATAAAAAAAGTCGATTTGAAGGGAGATTACCTATGAATTATTACATTATCAAACTAACAAGCCATCATTTATTAGACCAAATTAGAGCAGACTTTCCGGAAGATGAGCTACCCTTTAGTTATGATCCAGAAGATGAAGACATGAACTTTGTGCCCCATAACGTTTGGAAGAAGTCAGTTACAAGCGTAATTGAAAAAATAGAAAAAGATCTAAAAGAGAAGAGTTCAGCTTTTTTTGTTGTAGACATCGATAAAGAAAAACTTCTTTTAATGGCTGCTTTAGTAAAGACAGTAAAAGAAGATAAAAAAGAAATTACAAAATATCTTAAAGAAAGCAAGTTGCCGGGAACGGTAGAAGCAATTAATGTGCTTTGTTTAAAGGACGTCAAGGACTATTTAAACAAAGCAGAGGGAAGTCCTTTATATCGCAATAGCGGCCCCTATAAAAAGCAAACTAATCTTACCTTTCTCAACCAACTAACCAGTATTGGTGGCCAAGACAGTTTGAAGCAGTTGGTTTCAAACAACAAAGGGTTTTATGTAATGGAAGGGTTGTTAAATCAATCCGATAAAAGATATGACTGGTTTTTGCTAGGTTGCCATTTAGGCGATCGAAATTATTTAAATGAAATGAAACGTTTGCATAGCCAAAAGACGAGAGAGACAAAATTTATGGTTCCCGTGCATTATCTTTTTCAGGTAAGAAAATCACAAGAAAGGGACCAAAGCATTGTGGCCCTTAGCACCAAGCTCTATCAGATTGGAAGAATTCATAATCCCCGGCTTACCGTTCTTACAATAGCCAATGAAAAATTTGATTTGCTAAAACTTGAGGCAATTTTCGAAAGTGCTAAAGCCGGGTGTTTGGTTTTGGAGTTTATGGGTGCAGGTAAAGATTTGTCTGAAGAAAACTTTATGGAAATTTATGGCTTGATTAGACAGTATCGTCATAAAGTTATTACAATACTTTGCTTTAATGACCTAAATGAAGAAAAAATAGTTTTTCAAAAAATACTGGCAGACTTACCATGGATTATCTTTGATGGTAAAATGAAGTATAATTTAGGGGAAGCCAATGTTATTTTAAAAGAGTTGGCAAAGCGAGATGAATTTAGTGAGCAAGAAGCCCCTAAAGTGCAAGAACTATTATCAGAGAAAACAATAAAACGAGATGAGTTAGAAAGACTATATAATCAGTGGTATCAAAAAAAGGCGTTAGAAGTTTATGATTGTTACCAAAACAACGAACAATCTCCAGCAGTTAGCTACTTTCAGGGCCGAGCTAAAAAATCGGCAAAAGAAGAATTAGAAGAAATGATTGGTTTAACGAAAGCAAAAGAAATTCTTAAACGTCTACTTTTAAAACAACGCTTTGATAAAGAATTTGGCGAGCGCCTTAAAACCAATAAAAAGACTAGCAGACATATGATTTTTATGGGAAATCCCGGGACTGCCAAAACTACGGTTGCC
>DXHJ01000092.1 GCA_019113475.1 Candidatus Dorea intestinavium
CTCCGCCACTTCTTATTTCATCACTTTCTAACAAAGCATCTAATTCTTTCTTTATCATATTATTTTTCATAGTTTATGCATAACGTATAGAGAGTGGCGGCAATTTGATGAGCGAAAATCTTCCTAAAGCACCACAGGGCGAATATTGCAGTACTGAAAGATTTGCTGAAAAGAGGTAAGCAGAAGAAGTAGCTTTCTAGTTTGCGTGATGCTTTGCTTCCTAATCTTCTCTCCAGATAACTAACGGCTCATAATAACAGATATATATTAAGAACCAGTTAGTATTAGCTGATTTTTACAGGTTTTAGTTGAATTGATTTTCTAGCTAGAAATCAGTCTTAGAAAAACCGGTCATACCATCTAGCTCCATTTCGCGCCCTAATGCGGTCATTGGATGGACAATTATCAGGCCCCGTACAGTTTTCTTCAGCTTGCCAATATCCGCTTGTTCTTTCTTAGTAATGAGGCGTTTGAATGGCATATCCTCTAGTTTTTGTGCTTCTTTACTGAGTTTATTGTTACGTACTGCTTTCAGACGAGCGATTTCAGTTTCTAGTTCTACTTTTTCTTTTTCAAACTCTGCGTATTTTTCCACTTTTTCCGTTTCATCTGGCAACGAGATATTTGCCATTTTATGACGAATAAGATCTAAACGGTCGCTAAGGAGTTTGATTTTTGCTTTTTCGATTTCTTTCATTATTAATTAACCATGAACAAGTTTCTTGTTGGTAAGTATACACCATTCTAGATTGGGGCGTGAGAAGGGGGATAGATAGTCTGCTTTGCACCAAAGCAGACATTGCATCACTATTTTTTCTTATTAAGCATCGACTTTAAATCAGCAAAAGGATTATAGGTTGCTGCACCTACATCATCTTGTGCATCTTCACCTGCGACAACTGTTGTGCCATATTGGTCTGCTTCTGTGTATTTAGAGTGTTCGTGATCATGGCAAAACAGACATAATAATTCCCAGTTACTGCCGTCTTCTGGGTTATTGGTATGGTCGTGATCAATATGATGAACGGTTAGTTCACGCAGGTTTGAGTAAACAAACTCACGAGCACAACGTCCACATACCCACGGGTAGATTTTCAGTGCTTTTTCACGGTAGCCACTTTCTAACCGTGCATAGTTTTTTGGGATCAGAGCCATTGTTAGTATTACCTGTAATAGAAAGCGTTTTACGATAGTGTTTCCAATATACTCTGAATGCCATGATAGGTTCAAATGTTGCTATCTTCATTTCTTACAACCTGATGCACTCTTAGAAATTACAGGTATAATTTCATAAATTCTTGAGCAAATTTAGGCATAAAAATGGCAAAACTTACCTTACAAGAGCAGATGTTAAAAGCAGGGCTTGTGACCAGTAAAAAAATGGCAAAAGTCCAAAGAACGGCAAAAAAATCACGTGTTCAAGCGCGAGAAGCAAGAGAAGCCGTAGAAGAAAATAAAAAGGCTCAACTTGAGCGCGATAAACTGCTTAGTGAGCAACAAAAACAAGCGACTTTATCTAAAGAATATAAAGCGCAAGTTAAGCAACTTATTGAGATGAATAGAATTACGTCAGAAAAAGGCGATATTGATTTTAATTTCACTGACAATAATGTGATTAAAAAAATTGTGGTGGATAAACTGACACAATCTCAATTAATTAGTGGACGTCTTGCTATTGCTCGTCTGGATAATGCAAATAAAACGGAGTACGCGATTATTCCAGCCAGTGTTGCAGATAAAATTACACAAAGAGACGTGGACTGTATCTTGTTAAATAACGCACTGAGCGAGACAGAACAAGATGAAGACGATCCTTATGCTGATTTTAAAATCCCAGATGATTTAATGTGGTAATAAGTAACGTAGCTTATTAACTCAAAGGCATAGTCTGTATAAGCATTGTGCTTTATACTGCATCTGGAAATTTTTGTAGATAAACGATTAAGTAGGCGATAATGGCAATGAACGGAATAATCACAAAGTGGTTTGAAGATAAAGGTTTTGGATTTATTAAAGATGAAAACGGGGATAACCGTTATTTTCATGTGATTAAAGTTGCCAACCCTGCTTTGATAAAGACAGATGCAAATGTCACGTTTGAGCCGACCACCAATACCAAAGGTCTGTCTGCTTATGCGGTTAAAGTGATCCCAGACAGCAAATACGTTTATATTGCAGGTGAGCGCGTTAAACTGACCTCAATTAAATCATTTCGAATTTATAGTGAAGATGTGCCTGTAGATACACATATCAATAAAGAAAATACCGTACTTTCTGTTGGTACTTTAATGAATAGCATCAGACCAAAGTCAGCGGATGGAGCTAATAATGTGCGCACGTTGAGAAAGCTGGCAATCACCACAATGCACGGAACAGAAATCATTTTTACTGAAGATGAACTTGATATCGATGAAACAGTAAAAGCGCTTAAACTGTAAATATCGATATTTAAAACGGGCTCTCGCAACGCGCTTTTATTGGTGCTTGGCTAATAGGGTGAACAAAATGAAGTTCACTCGCATGAAGCATAAGTCGCG
>DXHJ01000093.1 GCA_019113475.1 Candidatus Dorea intestinavium
AAGCCGTGTGAATGAGATCTTTATCACGGATAAGCTGACCGATAAAGACATGATTAATTATGTGCATACCGTCGCAGATAAGATGTCTGAGAACACACGCATGATGAAGCAGATCCAAAACAATACCCGTGAACAGGCGATGCTGGGAGAGTTTGATACGGCGCTTGATGACGCCGTATTGGATAGTAATGAGGCACATATGGAGCAGATGACACAGCTCATGAGCGATCCTGCGAAGATGAAGCAATTTGCGCATATTATTTATGATGTGTTGGTGAATAGACAGAAAGATATCTGAAAATTGGGTAGTCATATCTCATCATTAGGGTTGGGGTTATGCTTATGATCTATTTAGTAAAAATTAACATGATCGGCAATTTTATTTTTTAGTTAGTACTTCATAGTGGCTGTATTTATATAATTTAAAGTAGAGGGAAAGATGTTAGATGAAATTTTAATAATTATTGGAGTTTTACTGGCAATAGTTATTAGCCTATTTTTGTTCAAGAAGCCTTCTGGAAAAAAGATAGAAGAATATTGGGATTCTGGTCAGTTAAAGCGTACATATTATTATAAGGATGGGGTGGGTTGTGTTGGTAAGGATTTATTCTATTACCGTAATGGTAAATTAAATAAATCAAGAAATTGGAAGAATAATAATCTTAATGGTGCTTTTGAAATTTTTTATAGTACAGGACAGAAATATATTAAGGGGAACTATAAATCAGGAGAGTATGATGGAAAGTATATTGTTTTTAACATAAAAGGTAAGTTACTTCTCGAATGTACTTTTAAAAATGGGATATTGTTAAATAAAGTTGAATATACTGACAGTCAAGTTGTTAGGAAAAAACTGCAAATTGAACATAATGTTGAATCTAGTGAAATTCTAGAAAAATTTAATGTTGCAAAAAGAGAATATATACATAGTAAAGCTTCCGAAGAAACAAAGGATTCAGCTAAAAACGAAAGTGGTATTTTATCTGGTCTCAAAAAAATGGGAAAAGTGGCAACAGGGGTACAAGGCTTTCAAGATAGGTCGAGTGCAATAAACATACAATCTATTTGTGAAAAGTATTACCAAACAGCTTTTGATTTGACCGAAGAAAAAAGAAAAATTTTAAATACGCATATTAATCAATTTGGGCGATATAGGCTTGATGCATTACATAACACTACGGGTAAATTTCTCGGGTTACTCAAGGATATGCAGCAAGAAAACAAGATAAAGGAATATAGAGTACTAGAGGGTATTGGTCTAACAGCAAGTGCTATTGAAAAAATGAGAAAAATTGATATGGCGGCATCTAAAGCTCTTGCTAATTCAGCGGCAGTTGGGACCTTGGGTGCAGCTGCAGCAATGGGTACTCCAGCATTGGTTACAACAGCTGTTGGTGCTTTAGCTACAGCGTCTACAGGTACTGCAATTAGTGGTTTAAGTGGTGTCGCTGCAACTAATGCGACTTTAGCTTGGTTAGGAGGCGGGAGTATTGCTGCAGGAGGAGGAGGAATGGCTGCTGGAGCTACGGTTTTAACAGGGATTACTGTAGGTGCAACAGCGGGCGTAGGTTTACTAGCTGCGGGATTGCTTGCCTCTACGCATTACTCTAAAAAATTAACTGAGAGCAAAGAGTACCAAGCTAAAATAGAAATTGAAGTTGAAAATATACAAAAATTATGGGTATTACTTGATGGTATTGCAAAAAGATCAAATGAATTGCAAGAGGTCACTTATCAATTAGAAGAGACCATTGTTCAACAATTAGATTTATTATATCCATTAAGCGTTGACTATAATGCACACGATGAATATTTCACTTCAGTATTCCAAAAAGTAGCAATATTAATTAAATCTATGAGTGAGTTAGCTCAAACTCCATTGTTAGATGATAATGGAAATACTTCTGCTGAAAGTACAAAAATTATTGAAAATACCTACTCGGTATTAAATACGGAGCTAGCACATGTCTAAGTCTAAGAGTTTTTTTGAAATAGCAAAGCAAAAGATTAAAGATCAGGTATCAGAGTTTTTTGATCAAAATAAGGATGAAATAAAAACTACAGCGAAAAAAATTGTTGATGATGGGATTAAAAGCTTTCAAGATGCAGCAATAAATAAGGCTGATAATTTTATGAATTCTAAGAATAATATTAAAGATATTACATCTAGTTCTAGTAACAACCATGTTCAAAAAAATAAAGAACAAGTGGAAGTAAAAGCAGAAAATGATTTTGATAATCAGGTCAGAAAAGATTTGGTTGGAACTGTCAAAAGTATAGCTGCAGGAAATCCTGCTGAGGCTGCACAAGTATTAAAGCGTTTTATTGAGGTAGCGGGTGATGTAGCAAAATTTACAGAGCAACAGAAAACAGTCAGAAAAGATATTGAAGCAAAAAGAGATAGTGATATTGCTCGTATTCAAGCACAAAAAGAAATTATTATGATCTACTTGGAAAAATCTTTCGATGAAAGAAAAGAAAACTTTTCAAAGCTTTTCCAAGTTATTGACCATGCGATAGCAAATAATAATATGCAACAATTGGCAATGGGCTTAGATAGTATAAATCAACTTGCAGCTTCTTCTCCTTTTAAAGCTTTAGCAACTCTAGAATCTACGAAGGAAGCAATCAACGATAAAAATCACATATGGGATTTTTGAGTTAAATCAATAGACCTCTTGCGAAAGTATGCTTTTACCTAATTTTTGAATTAGCTAAAACCTTATAAAATATAACTTGTGGCTGTTTAAATTTTGACAAACGCAAGAGGTCTAGTAAATAAGCTACTAGCAAGAATTAAAATAATACCATTATAATAAATAGTATCCTTGG
>DXHJ01000094.1 GCA_019113475.1 Candidatus Dorea intestinavium
GAAACTAATGAACTGCGATGCCTACCTATGCGGTCATCGACCGGAAGTGGGCGAAACTTTTACGAATTAAGGAGGAGAATCAATTATGTTTTATCCAGGTTTTTTCTTTGATCCTACTTATATTTTAATTATTATAGGAGTGGCCATTTCCATGGTAGCTTCCAGTAAAATGAATGCCACTTTTCAAAAATACCAAAGAGTAAGAAGTCGTAGCGGTTTAACCGGAAGAGAGGCTGCTGCTAGAGTCTTACAAGCAAATGGTATTTTTGATGTAACGATTGAACATGTTTCTGGTAACTTAACCGATCACTATGACCCAAGAACCAAAACTCTTCGCTTATCCGATGCTACTTATAACCAACCTTCTGTTGCCGCAATTGGAGTAGCAGCTCATGAGTGTGGTCATGCGATTCAGCATCAAGTAGGTTATGCACCCCTTAAATTAAGAGGAGCACTGGTGCCGATTGTTAATTTTGGCAGTACGATATCTTGGCCACTGATTCTGATTGGTCTATTATTTAATTCTCAGTCTGCTCATCTTTTTATTAACTTGGGAATTATTTTATTTAGTACAGCAGTTATTTTTCAGCTCGTAACCTTACCTGTAGAATTTAATGCTTCAAATAGAGCAATCAAAGCATTATCAAATACTGGTTTACTATATGATGATGAACTAGCAATGACAAGAAAAGTTTTAGGAGCCGCCGCTATGACCTATGTAGCCGGAGCGACAGCTACTGCCCTACAACTACTTCGTATTCTGATTTTAACAAGAGGCAGAAGAGATTAAAGAGGAACCCATTATGGCTAACCAAAGAGTAAATATAAGAGAGTTAATTTTAGAAACTCTTTTACTAATAACGAGAGATAAAGAATATAGTCACTTAGCTTTAAAAAGTGTGCTAGATAAATACCGCTTTTTAGATAAAAAGGATCGTTCCTTTATTGCTAGAGTGGTTAATGGAACGATTGAGAGAAAAATAGAAATAGATTATGTTTTGGATCAATTTTCCAAAGTGAAGGTAAAAAAAATGAAACCAGTTATACGAGTAATTTTAGAAAGTGCTGTGTTTCAATTATTTTATATGGATCATGTACCTGATAGTGCAATCTGCAATGAGGCAGTTCGCTTAGCCGATAAACGTGGCTTTCATAATTTAAAAGGTTATGTTAATGGCGTCTTACGAAATATTAGTAGAAACAAAGATGATATTAAGTATAAAGATCTTTCTGTTACTTATTCACTACCACAATGGTTAATTTCTTTGTGGGAAGAAAATTATGATCAAAAAACCATAGAAAAGATGGGGGCTTATTTTTTGCAAAGAAGCCCTCTTTCTATCCGAGTAAATACAGTGAAGTTGACAAAAGAAGAGTTGATGGAAAAACTGACAAAAGAAGGTGTTTCTTATGAAGAAGTAGCAGATTTTCCAGAAGCTTTAATTATTAAAGGGGTTGACTACCTAGAAAAATTAGAAAGTTTTAAAGCTGGAGATTTTCAAGTCCAAGATTTAAGCTCTATGACAGTTGCAAAACTAGCCAACCCTAAAATAGATGATTATTGTATCGATGTTTGCGCTGCGCCAGGTGGAAAGAGTACTCATCTAGGAGAACTACTAAAGGAAAGCGGAAAAGTGGAGGCACGAGATGTCTCGGAATATAAAGTCTCTCTTTTAGAAGAAAACATAAAAAGAGGGGGCTATCCTAATGTAACAGCTCGCGTTTGGGATGCTAGAATGCTAGATGAACAACAAAAAGAACAAGCTGATATTGTTTTAGCTGACTTACCTTGTTCTGGCCTTGGCGTAATTGGCAGAAAAGCAGACTTGAAATACCGAGTTGAGCCAGCAGATCTTAAAAGCTTAGCAGCTTTACAAAGAGAAATTCTGACAGTGGTAAAAGAATATGTAAAGCCAGGTGGTACGCTGGTTTATAGCACTTGTACAATAAACCGCAGCGAAAACGAAGAAAATGCTAGTTGGTTTGAAAAAGAAAATCCAGAGTTTACTAAAACTTATGAAAAACAACGCCTCCCAGGAATTGATTTAGGAGATGGTTTTTACATAGCAATTTTTAAAAGGAATAAAATATGAGCAAAATAGATATAGCTTCTTTAACCAAGGAAGAACTAAAAAAAGAAATTTTAGAACTAGGCGAAAAGTCTTTTCGTGCGGATCAAGTTTATGCCTGGCTTCATGAAAGACTAGTAGATTCTTTTGCGGAGATGACGAATTTATCCAAAGAATTAAGAGAAAAGCTAGAGGCGAAGTTTGTCATAGCACCTATGGAAGAAGTAGGAAGACAGATCTCACAAAAAGATGGTACCCAAAAATTTATTTTTAAATTGGCGGATGGTAACATTATTGAAAGCGTACTGATGATTTATGACTATGGCAATTCAGTTTGTATCTCGTCCCAGGCCGGTTGTCGAATGGGCTGTAGCTTTTGCGCTTCAACAATTGGGGGGCTTAATCGTAGTCTTAAGCCTTCAGAAATGCTACGACAAATTTATAAAATACAAAAAATAACAAATAAGAGAGTATCAAATGTGGTTGTAATGGGAACAGGCGAACCCCTAGATAATTATGATAATTTGGTGCGTTTTATTCATATGCTAACCGATGAAGATGGTCTTAATATTAGTGGGCGAAATGTAACCGTATCGACCTGTGGACTGGTACCAGAAATGAAGAAATTAGCCAGGGAAAATCTAACCATTACGTTAGCTCTTTCGCTTCATGGCGCGACTCAGGAAAAAAGACAAGAGTTAATGCCCATTGCGAGAAAATATGAAATACATGAAGTAATCGATGCTTGTAATTATTATTTTGAAAAAACTAAAAGAAGAGTAACATTTGAATATGCACTCGTTAAAGACGTCAACGATACGCCAGAAGATATTAGGGAATTAACAAAAATTTTAAAAAAAACCAAAGGTCACTTAAATATTATTCCTGTGAACCCAGTTAAGGAAAGAAATTTTGAAAGACCTGAGCCTAAAAATGCGCTAAGTTTCAAAAATAAACTTGAAAAAAATGGCATAAATGTTACTATAAGAAGGGAACGTGGCACCGATATAGATGGGGCTTGCGGTCAATTAAGAAGACGATACATAGAAAGTATTGAGGAAGAATAGATGAAGCAATATGCTATGACGGATGTGGGAAGAAAAAGAGAAATAAATCAGGATTATGTGTTCGTTACGGATCAGCCTTTAGGGCCTTTTCCGAACCTTCTGGCGGTTGCCGATGGAATGGGTGGACATAAGGCAGGAGATTTTGCATCAAAATATGCAATTAGTGTGTTTAAAAAAGAATTAGCAGGAACAAAACTATCAAGTCCTGAAGAAATTTTAAGACAAATCGTCATAGTAGTTAACCGTAAGGTTATGGAAGCGTCAAAAGAAGATATAAAGCTTGAAGGTATGGGTACGACTTTAGTAGCAGCAACTATTATAGGGAATACCCTATATTTTGCTAATGTCGGAGACAGCAGGCTTTATATTATTAATGATAAAATTATTCAACTGTCAAAAGACCATTCTTTAGTAGAAGAGATGGTTAGACTAGGCGGGATAAAAGCAGAAGAAGCAAAACATCATCCAGATAAGAATATTATCACTCGAGCGATTGGTGTAAAAGAAGACGTAGAAGCAGATGTTTATGAGTACCAGTTAAAGCCAGGAGATACCATTTTAATGTGTACTGATGGTCTAAGTAATATGATCGAAGATGAAGACATGTTTGACATTGTGAAAGGCTCAAGAGATATTACAGAAGCGGTACATATGCTTGTTGAAAAAGCAAATAGCAACGGCGGAAGAGATAATATCGGGGTGGTAATGGCGATTCCCCTTGCAAACGAGGTGAAAAGGTAAAATGGGTAAAGAAATAATCTTAGATAAAAGATATCAAGTCCTTAGTAAAATCGGTTCCGGGGGAATGGCAGATGTATACAAAGGCAAAGATTTAATGCTCAATCGTTTTGTCGCAATTAAAGTATTAAAAAAAGAATTCCGTGTTGAAGGGGATTTTGTTAGTAAATTTAGGTCCGAAGCACAAGCGGCAGCAGGACTTAGTAATCCCAATATAGTCAATGTTTATGATGTAGGGGAAGATCGCGGCTTAAACTACATGGTAATGGAACTTGTTGAAGGCATTACCTTAAAAGAATATATCCATAAAAAGGGTAGATTATCTTACCAAGAAACAATCAGTATAGCCATTCAAATCTGTCAAGGTATTGGCTCAGCCCACGCGGCAGATTTGATTCATCGAGATATAAAACCACAAAATATTATTATTTCCACAGATGGAAAAGTAAAAGTTACCGATTTTGGTATTGCCAAAGCCTTATCCTCTAATACGGTAACAGGTACGGCAATGGGTTCTGTTCATTACACTTCACCAGAACAAGCAAGAGGTGGGTACAGTGATGTCAGAAGTGATATTTATTCTATTGGTATCACCATTTATGAAATGATTACGGGAGAAGTGCCTTTTGATGGAGATTCCACAGTTTCCGTAGCCATGCAACATTTACAAAAAGAAATGCCTTATCCTTCAGACATAGTGCCAGATATTCCTTATTCGTTAGAGCAAATTATTATGAAGTGTACGCTAAAGAATGCGGCTAGACGCTATGCAAGCACAGGCGATTTAATTCGTGATTTAAAACA
Organism: Candidatus Dorea intestinavium; assembly: GCA_019113475.1. Taxonomy (GTDB): domain Bacteria; phylum Bacillota; class Clostridia; order Lachnospirales; family Lachnospiraceae; genus Aequitasia; species Aequitasia intestinavium. The sequence goes on from DXHJ01000094.1 coordinate 4,679, forward strand.
TTCCTTAGTAGATCCAGAAGGAGACTTTGTTAATATTTCACCTATTAGTGATACAGAGTCAATTATTATAACGGATACAGAACTCGACCAGATGAAGAATTACTATA
>DXHJ01000095.1 GCA_019113475.1 Candidatus Dorea intestinavium
GTAGCCGGCGTAAATATTACACTTGGTTTACCAATTATTCGAGTTTCTGTAGATCACGGTACAGGCTTTGGCCATGCTGGAGATGGTAGCGCTAGTCCAGATAGTTTGAAAAATTCCATAGACTATGCGATAAAATTTGCTAACAATAAGTAGGTGGAAAAATGTTAAAAGTAGTCGTTATAGCGGATGACTTTACGGGAGCGCTTGATACAGCAGTACAGTTTGTACAACAAGGGATAGCTACTCAGGTATTTATCAATAGTCATTTTGATCGAACGGAAGTAAATAAAGAAACTGAAGTATTAGTTATTGACACAGAATCTAGACCTTTAGCAAAAGAAGAAGCTTATCAAGAAGTGCAAAAAGTGGCTAAGTGGGCAATGGATGAAGGCGTCAAAATAATTTATAAAAAAACAGATTCCGCATTGCGAGGAAATGTAGGCATGGAGCTACAAGCTATTACAGATTTAGCAGGTGATATGCCTCTCTACTTTATACCAGCTTACCCGGAAATTAAAAGAATCACTAAAGAGGGCATTCATTATATCGGAACAGAAAAAATTAGTGAAAGTGTATTTGGTAAAGATCCCTATGAGCCAGTACGCCATTCCTTTATACCGGACATTATTAAGGAACAAAGTGAAGTAGAAACAAAATGTATTAGTCCTAAAGAAGATTTACCAACACAAAAAAGTGAAATTGTTATCTGTGATGTACTAACCGTTGCAGATATGGATTCTCGCGTAAGCTCCCTAATGAGTAACCAAAAGTTAATGTTTGTTGGGGGCTGTGCTTCTTTAGCCAATGCAATTGCAAGATTAGGAATTTTTAAGAGAAAAGAGAAAAAAGAACCCCAAAGAACAACAGGACTTTATGTCGGTTGTGGAAGCCTCAATGAAATCACTAAGAAACAGGTTTTGTATGCGACAGAAAGAGGCTTTAAAAGGATTAATTTAAAAGCAAAGCAAAAATTTGAAATCAACTATTATAAAACAGAAGAAGGAAAGAACTTCCTAGAAAAAATCGTTCAATACTGCAAAAAAGAGCACCGAATCATTGTCGATTCTTTTAACGAAGAAAAGGAGGAATGCAACAATAAGATGGAGCACCGAGAGAATATCGCTAAGGCTCATGGGCAGATCGTTAAGAAGATTGTGGAAAGCAAAGTAGATTTTACAATTTTAATGACGGGTGGCGACACTTTAATGGGATATATGAAATTAATCAATTGTTCCCAGCTTGAGCCAATCTGTGAATTAGAACAAGGTGTTGTAGTTTCGAACATTAAAGTTAAGGGAAAGAATCAGCAAGTGATTAGTAAATCAGGTGGTTTTGGCACGGAAGATGTTTTTTGTAGAATAGCAAATAAAATTATAAAAGAGGAGAAAAACAATGAAGAACGTTAAATTAGAAGGAATTATACCACCAATATTAACCCCAATGAAGAAGGATGAAAGTGTTAATATTGAAGAGCTAAGAAAACAAATTGAAAGAATGATCGCTGGTGGCGTTCATGGTATTTTTGTCTTTGGTACAAACGGAGAAGGTTACATCTTAAGCGAAAAAGAAAAAATCGAAGTACTTGAAGCAACGATTGATCAAGTAAAAGGAAGAGTTCCCGTTTATGCCGGCAGTGGTTGCATCTCAACAGCAGATACTATAAGAATGAGTGTAAAAGCACAACAATTAGGAGCAGATGTACTTTCTATTATTACTCCAAGCTTTGCGGTAGCTTCTCAAAAAGAACTTTATGATCACTACAAAGAAGTAGCAAAACATGTAGATATTCCGATTGTTCTTTATAATATTCCTGCTAGAACAGGCAATAAAATTCTTCCAGAAACAGTTGTTAAACTAGCTAAAGACATTGATGTTATTGCTGGAGCAAAAGATTCAAGTGGTGACTGGGAAAACTTAAAAGCTTATATTAGAGGAACGAGAGAACTTGACAAAGAATTCCATGTTCTTTCGGGAAATGACTCTTTAATTCTTCCAGCTCTAAAAGAAGGAGGCTACGGCGGAATCGCTGGCTGCGCTAACGTATATCCTCATGTAATGGCTTCTATTTATAATTTATTTAAAGCAGGAAACATTGAAGAAGCACAAAAAGCACAAGATTCTATTGCTAGTTTCCGTGCTGTATTTAAATATGGTAACCCTAATACGGTTGTTAAAAAAGCAGTTTCACTTTTAGGTCATGATGTTGGTGATTGCAGAAGACCATTTAACTATCTATGTGAAGAAGGAACCGTTGAACTAGAAAAAGTTCTAAAAGAGAACAAAGAAAAAGGAATGAATTAGAGGGGATAATTATGAAGTTTGTAATGACTCAAGCAGTATGCCAAGAAGGCATGGACTTGCTAGATGATAAAACAGAAGTTTATATAGCAGATAATCCAGATCCAAATAACTATTTAAATGAGATGGAAGATGCCGATGCTTTAATCGTTAGAATTGCTAAATGCGATGGTGAAGCTATTGAAAAATCAAAGAACTTAAAAGTAATAGGTCGTACTGGTGTAGGCTATGACACAGTTGATGTTAAAGCTGCTACTAAAAGAGGGATTCCGGTAATTATTACACCAGGAGCAAATAATAGAAGTGTTGCCGAACATGCCATTGCTATGATTTTCGCTCTTTCTAAAAACTTATATGAATGCCAAACAGAATTATGCAAAGGCAATTGGGAAATTCGTGGTGCAAAAAAGGCTTTCGAATTGGAACATAAAAAAATTGGTATTGTTGGTTTAGGCGCCATTGGTAGAGAAACAGCTAAAATAGCGAAAGGCTGCGGTATGGAAGTAGCAGGCTATGATCCTTTTATGAAACAAGACCAAGTAGAAGCATTAGGTGCTAAGTACTATGGTGATTTAAAAGAACTTCTAGCTGATATGGATATCGTTTCTATTCATGTACCATTAACAGAAGATACCAGAAATATGATTACCAAAGATGAGTTAAAACTTATGAAAAAAACGGCATTATTAATCAACTGTAGTCGTGGCGGTATTATTGATGAAAAAGATTTAGTGGAAGCTTTAAAGGCCGGAGAAATTGCTGGTGCTGGTCTTGATACTTTTTGTACAGAACCACTATGCGTAGGTGATGAAATGTTAAGTTGCCCAAATCTTATTGTAACTCCTCACTCAGCCGCACAAACTAGAGAAGCAGTTATAAAAATGGCAACAATGTGTGTTAATGGATGTCTTAGCATATTAGAAGGAAAGAAATGGCCTTATGTGGCAGATCCATCTGTATATGATCATGAAAAATGGAAAGATAGTGAGTGGGCAAACCTATAATAGATAACTATTATAGTAGCTGATACTTAGTGGAGGATTAAAATGGATTCTAGTATTATAGCAATTATTATTGCAGCGATAACAATTGTGTTATTCATGATGAACAGATTGCCAATGAGCGTTATTGCCATGGCAAGCTCCCTAGCTATGGGGATTTTCATACCAGAAATGGAACTATCAGCCGTTTATTCTGGATTTAGTGCAGTAGGATGGCCAATGGTTGTTGGTATGTGTATTGTTAGTGCGGCCCTATTTGAAACAGGGATTGCAGAAAAGATTGGTTCAAAAATAGGGAATACCTTCCTAGCTAAAACCGAAAGAAGATTTATTGTTACAGTTAGTGCTATTTGCACGCTTATGTCAGCTTTTATGAGTAATAACGGAACCGTTGCGATGTGGATGCCTATTATTGCCGCCGTAGCAGCAGGTTCAGGAAATAAAATTCGTTCCAAAATGGTTATTTTTCCAGCTGGAACAGCCGCTGTTATCGGTGGTGCTTGTACTTTGATTGGTTCAACATCACAACTTGCAGCAAACTCAGTATTACAAGGATATAAAGGATACGAAGAAGGACTTGGTATGTTCTCCATGACGAAAATAATGTTGCCAGCAGCAATTATTCAAATTATTTTCTGGGGAACAGTTGGTTATCCTCTTTTAAAGAAGGTTTTAAAACCAGAAAGCCCAGATTTTGATAAGGGAAACATTTATGCGGTTTCTACAGAAGAAACAAAGAGTAACTTTGATGATGTACCAAAATGGAAAGGAAATGTTGCTTTATATACTTTAATAGGCTGTATTATTTGCTTTATCCTCTGCAGTTTCCCTCCTTTTAACAAGTTCTTAAATATCGGTGTTATTGGTTTACTTGGTGCCGCTGTTGTTATTGGTACTGGTTGCCTCCCTGTTAAAAAAGCTTACGCTGATTTACCTTGGGATGTATTAATTTGTATTGGTGCAATTTCCGGACTTGGAACAGGACTCGATGTTTCTGGTGGTGGATCTTTAATTGCCAATGGTGTTTTAAATCTATTTGGCGGTAAGAACGCTTCAGTAGTTTTACTTACTATTGTAATTGTAGTTTTAACCAGTGTTCTAACCAACTTTATGTCTAATAATGGTACCGCGGCAATGCTAACACCAATTTGTATTGCTATTGCTCTTTCTCTTGGCATTAGCCCAATCCCTTGGGTTATCGTTATTGCAGTATGTTCTAACCTAGCAATTGCTACCTCCTATGGAACAGCTGTTAATATGCAGATTATGCCAGCAGGTTATAAATTCTCAGATTATGTAAAAATAGGAGGACCTTTATTAATCCTTATGATTGCTACCGTAGCAGTTAGTAGTTTGGTCTTCTTATTCTAAAATTATTAAGCGAAAAACGAAATTTTGATAAAACTCCAAAAGTTAGAATAAAAAAGCGAAGTGGATCTTTCCACCTCGCTTTTTTATTCCTTGAAACTTAATAGTTCCCAATAGGTGGTTGCACTTCATCAGGAAGTGGGCATTCATAAGTCCCACCATTTTGTTTGCGAACAATTTCTTTTGCTTTTTCGATAATTTCTGGCTGCTCCCTGGTTCTAATTGCAGCAAGAGCCATAACCTTTGCCGCTGTGAGCATACCCTTAGTACCGATGGTACTGCCAGACTGGCCAGTGTTTTGCCAAGTGTGGCCAACATTACCTAGACATTGGGTGGCAATATTGAAATTTAAAGTGGGAACAGCATAAGCTACATCTCCCACATCGGTAGATCCGGATTCATAAGGTTTATACTTGGCATCGTAAGGACGGATGGTGCTAGCTAAGGGCTTTTCCCATAATTCTTCTAACATTTCTTCCCCATAGCTTGCGGCTAAGGTTGCCTTAATTTCTTTTAAAGTACTAGCATCATAGGACCGGAGATATTCTTTAGCAAGAGCGTAGTCTTCCTCTGTCCATTTGGGTGGCCCAACCGCTTGCAAAGCAGTATCGGCAATGGTTGCTAGGGCGTCATTGGTTGTGTAATCAGAAAAAGCCATGGTAATTTCGTAGTTCATCTTTGTACCTGTCATCAAGGCCGCTCCTTTTGCGACGTTTACAACTCTTGCAAATAATTCTTTTACTTGGGCTACTTTAGGGGCTCTTACTTCATATTTGATGCGACTATAGTCCTGGACAACATTGGGAGCAGTTCCCCCAGCATCGGCATAGGCATAATGGATGCGGGCCTGATCAATCATGTGTTCTCTAAGGTAATTTACGCCAATATTCATAAGTTCCGCTGTATCTAAGGCACTTCTGCCTAAATGTGGTGAGCTGCCGGCGTGGGCCGTTTTTCCTCTAAATTCAAAATTTGCTCCCATAATCGCTACCGTTCTCGTTGCTTGTACTTCGTTTTCCGTACTAGGATGCCAGGTATAAATAAAGTCTACATCAGTAAAGACACCGGCTCTGGCCATAAATTGTTTGGATCCGGCTCCTTCTTCCGCCGGACAGCCAAAATATAAAACGGTTCCTTCTTTTTTTGTTTCTTTTAGATACTCCTTACAGGCAATGGCTGCGGCCAGTGAACCAACTCCTAAAAGATTGTGTCCACAGCCATGTCCGGGGGCCCCTTCTTTTACCGGTTGTTTTTTAGTAACTGGCACTTCTTGACTAAGACCATCTAAGGCATCATATTCGCCGAGAAAGCCAAAAACTGGTTTCCCCTCGCCAAAGCTGCCGATGAAAGCAGTAGGCATGCCGACAACGGGTTTTTTTAGCGTAAAACCTTCTTTTATTAATAGGTCTTCTAATAGTTTTGCGGATTTGAATTCCTCATAAGGTAATTCAGCATATTCCCATATTTTTTTACTAGCTGCCAGAAATAAATCTTGTTTTGCTGCGATAATACCGGTAATAAAGTCTAAATCATTCATTTGATTGGTCTCCTTTAAATTAATTACTTAAAAAATCTCTCGTTCTTTGTTTTTGTGGTCTAAGAAATAGCTCCTGTGGTGTCCCTTGTTCCTGAATAACACCTTCAGCCATAAAGAAGACTCTATCGGAAATTTCCTTGGCAAAGCTCATTTCATGAGTAACAATCACAATGGTCATGCCTGATTTTGCTAAGTCTTTAATTACTTCTAATACCTCTTTTACCATTTCCGGGTCTAAGGCGCTAGTAGGTTCATCAAAAAGCATTACTTTTGGTTGCATGGCTAGTGCCCTGACAATTGCCAGTCGTTGTTTCTGGCCACCGGATAAGCGGGTCGGATATTCGTTAATTTTATCCGCTAGATTCACACGTTCTAGAAGTTTAGCTGCTTCTTTTTCGGCTTCTATTTTTGGTATTCCTTTTTCTAATATGGGGGCTAAAGTGATGTTTTCTAGTACGGTTAAGTGGGGGAAGACATTAAACTGTTGGAACACCATCCCGATACGTTGTCGATGTTTGTTGACCTTGATTTTTTTACCGGCCAAATCTAGGCCTTTAAAAATGACCTTGCCGCTGGTTGGTCGCTCTAATAGGTTAAGACATCGCAGCAGAGTGCTTTTACCACTACCAGAAGGTCCAATAATAGAAACAACTTCACCTTCGTAAATTTCTTCGTTAATATCTTTAAGTACCGCAAGTTTTCCAAAGGATTTATTTAGGTTTTTCACTTGTATTAATGGTTTCTTATTCATTTACTTTAAGTCTCCCTTCAAAAATTGCTAAAGCTTTGGTTAAGATCGTGTTGACGATTAAATAAATGAGGCCGGTAATCATTAAGGATGGCACGGATAGAAAAGTTGCTGATTGGACCGTTTTATAAGAGGTCATCAACTCTTGGACAAAGAAAATGGAGGCTAGAGAGGTTTGCTTTACCATACTAATGTATTCATTCCCAAGAGCCGGCAAAATATTCTTAATTGCTTGGGGCAAGATTATTTTTCGCATCATGTTAAATTTAGATAAACCAAGACTTTTGGCCGCCTCACTTTGCCCTTTGTCAACGGCCTGTATCCCGGCGCGAATGATTTCTGCCACATAAGAAGAGGCATTTACGATTAAAGCAATAACAATGCAAGTGGTATCACTTAATTGTAGAGGCAGTATCTTTGGTAAGATCAACCAGAAAAAATACAATTGTAGAAGGATTGGAGTACCTCTTATAACACCAATGTAGGCGCCTACTAGAAGATCAAATACTTTGATTTTTGAGAGCTTTAACAGAGCAATTAGTGTTCCTACAATGGTGGCAAAGAATACGGTAATTGCCGCAAGTACTAAGGTACCCTTTAAGCCATCTAAATAGATATAGCCATACTTGTTTAATAAGTCTATCATAGTCTTTAACATGGTTTTCCTCCTACCTTGTTTTCCTGGAAGGCCTATTTTATAGTCCTAATGATTTTGCATAAAGCTCCGCTTCTTGATACCACTTCTCATAGATTCCGGATGCTACTACTTCGGCAATAATCTTATTGATTTCTGCTGCTAGTTCATCTTCACCTTTAGGAATTCCTACTCTTGTTCCGGAAGTGGCCGGGTCAACATAAAATTTAAATTCATCTACCACCATAAGTCCTGAATCGGGGTTGGCATCAATATATAACTGAGCTGTGTTTTTGTCGACTACGCAGGCATCGGCTTTATTTTCCTGAACCATGAGGAAACCATCGGTGGTGGCACCAACTTTTTTAAACTCTTTGTATTTAGGCACTTGCTCGTTTACAAAGGTTTCTTGTAAAGAGCCGCTTTGCGCAACCACGACTTTATCTTTTAGGTCTTCAGGGGTTAAAATATTGTCTTGGTCTTCCTTACGAATTAGCAAGCCATAACCTAAGGTATCATCGGAAAAGTAATACCCATCGGATAGAATCATGGCTTTTGCTCGGTCCGGTTTGTAAGCAAGAGCAGATACGGCAAGGTCGTACTTTCCTTCGGTAATACTACCCAGTACGGCGGTGAATTCTAGAGGAACCAACTTAAGTTTCACCCCTAATTTTTCGGCAATATATTTAGCGAATTCAATGTCGCTACCAACATATTGGTCGCTCCCCTCTTTGCTAGGATCAATAAATCCCATGGGAGCAAAGTACGGATCGGTGGTCACTTCGATATAACCTCTTGCTTGGATTTGTTCTAGTCGGTTCGTTCCTATGTTACCAGAGGCCTTTGCTGATTTGGCACAGCCCATAAAAAGACCGGTTATCATTGTTAGGATTGCTAAGAAAGCTAATTTTTTTATATATTTACTAATCATCATTTTGTTTTCCTCCTTTTTTGCTTTTGACTTTTACTATTTATTTATCTACATGTGGCCAGCATGTGAGATGAAATAATTTATTTGAGAAATAAAAAAAACCCTCATCCTCTAGCTATTGCTAGAGGACGAGAGTTATACTCACGTGGTTCCACCCCTATTTATTGGTGCTTCACAACACCAACCTCATCAGGTACTATCATACCCTTGCACGATAACGGGTGCCGAGAATCCCGAATTCCACTACTTCCTTAGGTTTTGCAGAATTAGCTCAAAGATGTGTTCAATATAAAATATTTATGCATTTTCACCAGCCATGCACTCTCTAAAAAATATCAGATATCTACTATTTCTTTTCCTTGCCTTTTTATTTAACTATGTGGTTTCTTTCTTATGGTTTACAACTATATAGGAAGATCTGTAAAATGTCAACAAGTAAAATAAAAAAAATACCGTCCCCGAGTTCCTACCACTCAAAAACAGTACCTTTTGTTAGTGCGCAATCGGGGGTTCGAACCCCGGACACCCTGATTAAGAGTCAGGTGCTCTGCCAGCTGAGCTAATTGCGCATATTCTTTTTTCGTAATGCAAAGATTATTATATAATATAGATAAGTAAAAAGCAAGCGCTTTTCTTAAAAAAATTAAAAAGATAAGGTCGTATCGTCTTGCTTTTGTGCTAAGATAAAGATAAGAAAAACAAGAGGTCTGTTATAGTGGAGGAAAAGAAAATGAAAGAAAGAACCGTGACTTTATATACCAGACAAAATGATAAAACGCTTCGGCAATTAGAACGAGATAAAAGGATCATTAACCATCGACAATACGTTCAAATTCATTTTGGTGATATTGCTCCTTTATTTCTTGATAGTTATGATTGGTTCACGAAAGAGGCTTCAAAAAGAGTGCCTAGACCCCAGGATGTACAGGCTTCAATCTGGTGCTCCATTAGTCGTGAAAGCTGTCTAAAACCCATTCCTGATACGGTAGTGTACCAGTTGGAGGTGCCAGAAAGTCAGGTTATTTATTTTGATGAGGTAAAATGGGATTATGTTTTAAACCGCATTTATTTACCCAAAGATGAGGCAGATGAAAAGGCTTATAAAAAACATGTAAAAGAACTAGGCGTAGAAAGTAGATTTGACTTTTTAGTCGGAAAATGTCGTTATCAATACCCGGAAGAAGAGCGAAAAATTAGGGAAAGTTGGAAAAGGGTCTTTGAAATTGATAACTGGACGATCTACAATGTTTGTGGCAATATTTGGGAAATTAAAGAAGAATGGGTCAAGCGAATTATACGTCCCGGTGAAGAAGTATAAAAAAATCTCAGTGGCTATTATAGTCACTGAGGTTTTTGCTGTTAACGTTCTTTTTTATCTTTATCCGGATTTACATAGGCGCCTGATTTGGTAATATAGCTATCCGTATCATAAGAGGCAGAGTCGGTTGGTAGCTCTTTACTAAAGAGCTTTTGATTAACAATGGTTTGGAATAGATAGTACAAAACGGAAAAAGTAGGAACTCCTAGTAGCATACCTAAAAAGCCAAACATACCGCCACCTAAGATAATGGAAAAGACCACCCAAAAGGCCGGAAGTCCGGTGGAGTTACCTAAAATCTTAGGACCAATTACATTGCCATCAAGTTGTTGTAATAATACCACGAAAATAAGGAAGTAAATGCCCATCTTGGGGTTTTCCATTAAGACCAAAAAAGCACTGGGAACGGCGCCAATAAAAGGCCCAAAGAAAGGAATTACATTTGTAACCCCAATAATAATACTAATTAAGAGCGGATAAGGCATTTTAATAAGGCTCATTACCACAAAGCAGATGACACCGACAATGGCGGAATCAATAATTTTGCCGGAAATAAAACCACCAAAGATATCGTTACTTTTTTTGGTAATATGTAAAACTTTATAAGCTTCATCAGGCTTAATAAAAGCGTAAAGAACTTTTTTTGATTGAGCGGTAAACTGTTCCTTACTAAATAACAAATAAATGGAAATAATCACCCCAATTAAGATATTAAAGACGGTGTTAATTGCGACAATTACACCTTCTGTTAAATTTCCCATTAAAATATTGGCTTGTTTTAATAAGTCCGTACCAATCCATTTTTGTAAGGTGGCAGCAGCTTCATTAACCAGGTTCATAATAATGGTGCCCATGGTCGATTCACCAAGATCAATATGCTTTAGATTATTAATCTAGTAGTCCACCTGAGAAGGTAGAGAATAGACTAAGGTTCGAATGGTTCGATAAAGCTCTGGTATTACCATATTAAAGAGCATAATCAGGATGATGATAATAACAATATAAGAGAGAACAATACTTAGCATTCGCAGGCCCTTGGCCATTTTTTTGGTGTTTTTTAATTTCTTTTGTCTCTTTAATAAACTCTTTAGATGAGTCTCCATAAAGACCATCATGGGATTTAATAAATAGGCAAAAGCAGCACCGTATATAATAGGGGATAAAACCTCTAAAATTTTTGTAACAATAGAAGAAATCGTATCGAGTCTTAATAAGATAAAATATAAAAGCAGTGAAAAAGCAATAACAAAAATATACACTTTGGCACTATCCCAGGTTTTTCGAAACTTAGAAGGTTCTCTTCTAGTAAAGTCTGGAGTTTTATTATAATAACTTTTTTTAACTTCGACTTCTTTCTCCTTTTCTTTTTGATTATCCATGTAAATTTGTCTACTCCTCGGGTTTTATTTTTCGTAGCAGGGGAGGAATTTTATCCGTCAATATGGTCATTAAATTCACAGCTTACGTGAGTTGCATCACAAAAAGGCATATTAGAAGAATGGCCACAACGACAAAGCGTTACGCGGTTTCTAATTTCATAGGTCTTGCCATCGGCACTTTCTAGGGTAATAGGGCCTTTGACAAAAAGACCAGCACTACATTCTTGTTCCGGGTCTTGCATAATGATAATTTCTGGTTTATTAGGGGTATCAAGATTATGACCATCTTTATCAAACATGGTCAAGCGACCAGCAGGACATTCATGAGCGGCAATGATAGCTTCGTCTTTATTGTTGCTTTTTTGATCGTCATGGGTCAGAGACCAAACATCCCCACCTTCACGGTGACAAAATCTAGCAAAAGCACAGCGGCCATCATCTACTAGAATAATGTCTTTTCCTTCCACTACATCCTCAATACGTTTTAGATAAGGTGCCATGTTGGCAGTTTCCGTGCCATCAAAGTCAAAGGTTTCGTGGCTACCATCACAAAAAGGAGCAGTTTTAGATTGTCCACAGCGACAAAGAGCATATTCATCTTCTAAAGGAAAAGTACGACCTTCTTTAAATTCATAGTGTTTTCCCACTTTGGTAATAATCATTTCTTTAAGTGGAACACCACCAGTGACCAAGTAAGGACCATTTTTGGTGATTGTTATTTTCATAGGTATCCTCCTATTTTCTATGTATTTACTTAAGTTTTATTATAACATCTAAAAGCGAGAAGAGAAAAGAAAAACTTCTTGCAACCGGTAGGTTACAAGAAGTTTGTTTTAGATAACTGTAAATAAGTCCATGACTTGTCCTGTCATAATTTGGGGAGCGTCACAAAGAAGATAAATAGCGGCGCTAGCAACACTTTTGGCATCACCCATTTTCGCGCTGTTTTGGCCAACACTTTCGTTATAAGCTCTTTGTCCTGGGGTATCAACCATACCAGGCGCAATGGCATTCACACGAACGCCATATTCGGCTGTTTGAATAGCAGCAGTCTTAGTTAACGTAATAATGCCCCCTTTCGCTACGGCATAACCGCCCATTTGGGAAGCAATTCTACCCATGCGCGAAGAGATATTAACAATATCGCCACTTTTTTGGCGAATCATCACCGGGAGAACATATTTTAAGCAAAGGAAAGGTATGTTTAAATTGGTTTTTAGAATTTGATCCCATTGATCTTTTGACCATTCCCAAAGCCTAATGGCTTGTTCTTTGCGATTGTTGTAGATTTCCTTGGGATAACCACCAGCATTGTTGACTAAAATATCAATACCACCACTTAACTTTTCGATTTCGGCCACCATGTCCATAACTTGTGCTTCATCAGTTAAATCAAGGGGAAAAGAGAAGGCTTTTCCGCCATCTTTGTGGATAAGATCCACCGTTTCATTTAAATCAGAAAGGGTTCTAGAGATGCAATAAACATAGGCACCTTCGCGGGCGATAGCAAGAGCTATATCGCGGCCAATGCCCTTTCCTGCGCCAGTAACAATGGCGATTTTTCCTTCTAATCGTTTCATCGATAGCCTCCTAAATTGTTGTAATACTTTGTGAATTAAAAAAGTCGCTGGTAGTTGGATAGATAAAACTACTACCAATTTGTTTTAATAAAATAACATTAAGAGCAGCATTGATGTTTTTCTTATCTCTTTTTATTACAGGCAGAAGCTCTGCTAGTTTAATACCACTAGCATGAGGCAAACCGTAAATGTTTAAAAGCTCTAAGATACTATCAGCACTACCTTTAGGTGATAATCCTTTTTCTTCGGCTAATCTAGTAATCTGATACATGCCAATGGCCACTGCTTCACCATGACTTTCTCTTTCGTAGTGGTAATACTGCTCAATACCGTGAGCTAGAGTATGGCCAAAGTTTAAAAGCATCCGCTCGCCCTTATCAAAGGGATCGTTTTCTACCACTTGTCTTTTAATATCAATGCAATTAGCAATAACATCGGGTAAGTATTGTTTTAAATCAGCAAAGTTTTTCTGGCTTTTTAAGACGCGAAAAAGTTGTTCATCTTTAATGCAGCCATATTTAATCACTTCCCCCATACCATCGTTAATAAAACGAGTTGGGAGGGTCTCTAAAACTAAGGGGTCAATTAAAACTAGTTTGGGCTGATAAAAGGCCCCGACTAAGTTTTTACCCTCTGGTAAATCAACAGCCACTTTTCCACCTACGGAAGAATCTACTTGAGCTAATAGAGAAGTGGGAATTTGAATAAAGTCAATTCCTCTAAGGTAACTAGCGGCAACAAAGCCCGCCAGGTCCCCAATGACACCACCACCAAGAGCGATAATTAGATCACTTCTAGTAATGCCCTTATCAGTTAGGGCTTTATAAAGTAGGGGTAAACTATGAAAGCTTTTGGTGGACTCCCCATGAGGGAGAACAAAGTGAAAAACTTCATAGCTTTTACTTAATTCTTTGCTTACTTTTTCCCCATAAAGAGGAAAAACATTATCATCAGAAACAATAAAAATCTTTTTTCCCTGATAAACCTCTTCCACATAAGGAAGCATCTCATCTAAGAGGTGATTTTTAATTTTAATTAAATAACTATTATCTTTTAAATTTACCTGGATACGCATCGCAACTCTCCTTAAAATGGTCGACCAAGAGCAGCAGCAACTTTTTTGATTTCTTCTACTACTTCATGATAGGTATGTGGTTTTAAGGACTGAGCACCATCGCAAAGAGCATTTTCTGGGTCATTGTGAACTTCAATCATAAGTCCATCGGCGCCAGTTGCTACCGCAGCTTTAGCCATCGGTTCAACCAACCACCATTTACCGCCAGCGTGACTTGGATCAACAATAATTGGTAAATGACTCATCCTCTTAAGAACAGGGATGGCTTGTAAATCTAAAGTATTTCTGGTGTAAGTTTCAAAGGTTCGAATTCCTCTTTCACATAAGATAACATTCTCGTTACCAGAAGCCATAATGTATTCCGCAGACATAATCCATTCATCATAAGTAGCATTTAGGCCCCGTTTTAATAAAATTGGCTTATTAATATCACCTAGGTGCTTTAATAAATCGAAGTTTTGCATATTTCTCGCACCGATTTGAATCAAGTCAACAGATTCATTAAAAACATCTAAGTACTCAGGAGACATAATCTCACTAACAATAGGAAGACCAGTTTCGGCCTTTACTTCGGTTAAAATTTTAAGTCCTTCTAAGCCCATGCCTTGGAAAGCATAAGGAGAAGTTCGCGGTTTAAAAGCTCCACCACGAAGAAGATTAGCGCCTGAGGCTTTCACAGACTTAGCAATTTCTAAGACTTGCTCGGTAGATTCAACGGAACAAGGTCCAGCAATCATAGCCATATGACCACCACCAATTTTTACACCGGCAACATCGATAATAGAATCTTCTGGGTGAAAAGCTCGATTGGCTAATTTATAAGGTTCTTGTACATGCATAACTTTTTCAACACTTGGATCAACTTCAAATAATTTAGGGTCAAGTTTGGAAGTATCACCGATACAACCAATAATGGTCATTTCGTCACCGGAAACAACGTGGGTATCTAACCCTCTTTTTTTGACCTTTTCTACGACACGGTCAATGTCTTCTTGGGTAGTTCTTGGTTTCATTACTATAATCATAGCATGCCCTCTTTTCTTTCTTAGAACAATTCCTTTAGTTTATCGACGATAACAGGAAAGTTCATTCCATTTGAAGCTTTGACTAATACATTGTCGCCGACTTCAATTATCTGATGAATTTCTTTTAAGAAATCCTCTTTGGTTTCAAACCACATGGCTTTTACATGGTCTTGTTCTTTATCAACACCGTCTACTAAAAAACGGCACAAGGTACCAATACCAATAATTACATTAATGCCAATATCAGCAGCAAATTTACCAACGTCTTCATGTAGAGAACATTCATCGGCACCAAGTTCACCCATATCGCCTAAAATAGCCACTTTTCTACCAATACCAAGACTTAGAACTTGTAGGGCAGCTTTGGTGGAGACAGGGTTGGCATTATAACAATCATCAACAATAATAATTTGTTTGGTGTCAATAATATGATTTCTACCCGGCAGTGGCTCATAAGCCGCGATGCCTGCCGCAATTTCTTTGGCGCTAAGACCTAAGGCGTCTCCCACGCTAGCAGCTGCTAAGGCATTTAAAATCATGTGCTTTCCGGGAACTGGAACGGTACAAGTAAAAGGTTCCCCCTCTGGCAGGGTTAACAGAAAACGGCTGCCCCGCAGTCCCAGGGATTCGACTTCTGTTGCCGAAATGTCTAAGGTCTTATCAAGACCAAAGAGTTTAGGTGCAATGCCTTTATATGGAAGGACTTTTTTAAGCAGCGGATCATCACCATTTAAGATAATACTGCCACCTTCTTTTAAGCCTTCTAACATGGTGGCTTTTTCTTTTAGGATACCTGCTTGCGTTTTAAAAAATTCCAGATGAGCTACCCCAATATTGGTAATAACGGCAATATCCGGGCTAGCACTTTTGGTCATTTCTAACATTTCCCCGTGATGGTTTACGCCCATTTCTAGAACCGAAACTTGATCTCCTTTTTTCAGGGTAAAAATCGATAAAGGAAGGCCCCAAGTACTATTTAAATTACCAAGCGTCTTATGCACTTGGTATTTCTGGGCTAAAACACAGGCAATCATTTCTTTACTACTAGTTTTTCCCACACTACCGGTAATTCCTACCACCTTTAAATCAGGAAAAGAATCGCGGTAGGCTTTGGCCATAGCTAAAAGTGCCAGGTCGGTAGAGGCTACCTGAATATAGGGATAAGAAACAGTTCCTAAGTCATGGGTACTTAAAGCGCAAAGAGCGCCTTTTTCCATTACTTCAGGAATAAAATCATGACCATCTACTCGTTCCCCTTTAATAGGCACAAAGAGACAGTCTTTTTCTACTTTTCGACTATCGATAATAATGGTGGATAAGTTCGTTTCTAAGAGAGCCTGATCGCCCACAAACTTGCCACCACAAGCATTTAGTGCATCTTGAAGTTTAAATTGATACATAAACTTCCTCCTTTTAGTTCTACAATTTATGTTAAGGACGCATTTTTAAAGATTCTTCAATAATAGCTTCACAAAAATCACCATATTCCATGCCGGCTACTTTAGCGGCTTTAGGAATAAGACTAGCAGGTGTCATTCCTGGTAAAGAATTCATTTCAAAGCAGTAAAATCTACCATCACTTTCATCGACAATAAAGTCAGCTCTGGCATAAACGTCCATGTGTAACACCCTAAAAGCTTCTTCACAGGATTGTTGGATCGCTAAAATCGTTTCTTCATCAATGGAAGTGGGAGGACAAATTTCCTGACTAGCCCCACTTTGGTACTTGCTTTCATAATCAAAGGTATCGCTATTAGGAACAATTTCTACTAAAGGAAGAGCTTTTCCTTTAAAGATACCACTAGCGTATTCACGACCTTTAATAAAAGGCTCAATCATAATTTCATCTTCGGGAAAGTCCTTAAAAGATTGGGCAATAGCCTGATCAAAATCTTCCTTGGTATGACAAATGTAAACGCCAATACTAGAACCGTTATTGCAAGGCTTTACCACTAAAGGAAGGTGCATATCAAGTTCTGCTAAAGTAGTGTCCTTTTGTTCGATTCTTAAAGATTTACCTCTGGGGGTAGGAATTCCTGACATTTTGAAAATTTGTTTGGTAATTAGTTTATCCATGGTCAGCGCGCAAGCAAAGGAATTGGGTCCGGTATACTTGATTCCTAAGAGGTCAAAAGTTGCCTGAACTTTGCCATTTTCACCAATAGAGCCATGAAGAGCTAAAAAGGTAATGTCTGCCATTAAACAAAGCTCTAAAACGTTAGGGCCAAAGGCAGCAGTGCTATCGCCTTTTCGTAGTGCCTTTACTTCGGCTAAGTTAGGTGGTGTGGTACTAATTCCTTTGGCAATTTCTAGGCCTTTAGAAGGGAGGGTAAAGACTTCTTCTAATTTGGTTTTATCATATTCCAGACCGAGATAAACGTCTAAAAGATAGGCGTTATGTCCCTTTTCATTTAATGCTTTACAAATAGAGGCGCCTGAAGTAAGAGAAACATCTCTTTCTGGGCTTAAGCCTCCGGCTAATACAATTATATTCATAAAATTCTCCTAATTACAGTGTGTTTAATAATTTCTGTTTGACATTATATAAGTTCTTTGATAAATCTACATAAACCCGGTGTGGATAAAAGAGCCGTTTGGTCTCATCCCACAATGTTTCTTTTTCTTTTGTGCAATAAGCAGCGATTTCTCTTACACTTGGTGATTGGTAAACACAGGAACCATTAATAAAGACGGGTACTAACATTTCTCGCATGGTATAAGTACCGGCTTTTAGGACGGTTTTTTTCCAAGTATCAATGGGATCAAAGAGAAGCAAATCTTCATCTTCATTAAAGACTTCGTCTTCGAAGCTAATTAAATCAGCTTTTACTTTGCCCGTTTCCTTTTCATAGATTCGGTGAATGGTTTTATTTCCAGGATTGGTTATTTTATCGCGATTTTCCGAAATTTTAATTTTCGGAATAAAAGTGCCATCTTCTTCTTTAATGGCGGCTAGTTTATAAACACCGCCAAAAGAAGGCCAATCGTTAGAAGTAATCAGATGCGTACCAATACCCCAAGAATCAATTTTTGCTTGTTGCATTTTTAAGTCATGTAAGAGGTATTCATCTAAGTCATTGGAGGCCGTGATTTTAGCATCCGTAAAACCAGCCTCATCTAACATTTTTCTGGCTTCTTTCGATAAATAAGCCAGGTCTCCACTATCGAGGCGAATGCCGTAGCGATTTAAGGAAACGCCGGCTTCTTTCATTTCTTTAAAGACCCGAATGGCATTTGGTACCCCGGATTTTAAGGTATCATAAGTATCCACTAGTAAAGTACAGTTATCCGGGTAGATATCGGCATAATATTTAAAAGCGGTGTATTCATCTTGAAAACTCATAATCCAACTGTGAGCGTGAGTACCAAGAACAGGTACATCAAATAATTGACCGGCAAGAACGTTAGAAGTACCAACGCAGCCAGCAATCATAGCGGCTCTAGCCCCGTAAAGACCAGCGTCAGGACCTTGCGCCCTTCTTAAACCAAATTCCATAATGCCATCACCTTCAGCAGCAAAGACGATCCTTGAAGTCTTAGTGGCAATAAGGGATTGGTGATTAATAATATTTAAAATAGCAGTTTCTACTAATTGCGCTTCCATAATCGGAGCGATTACCTTAATTAAAGGCTCTTTGGGAAAAATAATGCTTCCTTCAGGAATAGCATACACATCTCCTGTGAAATGAAAACCACCTAAATAAGTTAAAAAATCTTCTTTAAATAAGCCAAGTTCGCGTAAATACTCAATGTCCTCATAGGTAAAGTTGAGATTTTTAATATAGTCAATAACTTGGTCAAGCCCAGCGCAGATAGCATAGCCGCCATTGCTAGGATTGTTACGATAAAACATGTCAAAAATAACGGTTTCATTTTGACCTTTTTCGAAGTAGCCTTGCATCATAGTTAGTTCATAAAGATCGGTTAGCAAGGTTAGATTTCTTTTTTCCATTTCTTCTGGCTCCTTATTTTATAATAGTGTTTGGTTACGATCAATGGTCGCTTTTATCACTTGTCTAACGTCTTCACTTAGGGTTTTCTTTGCTTCCCTAGTTAGTGATTTAGGATAAATAGGATCTCCGTACTCAATAATAACCCGAGTTTTTTTAATGCGGGGAAAATGTTCCTCAAAAACAAAAGCAGTGTTATTAATGCTCATAGGAACAATCGGGCATCCGCTTTTTTCGGCAATTTTAAAAGAGCCGGCATGGAAAGGCAAAAGCGAAAGCTCTTCACCTTTGTTTCTTGTACCTTCAGGGAAGATACAAATGGAAACCCCTGATTTTACGTAATCAATAGCTTGGAGGATGGTTTTTAATCCCTCTTTGGGGTTTTCCCGGTCTAAAAATAAGCAATAAAGACGCTTCATCCAGTCTCTTAAAAGAGGTGCTTTTAGCATTTCTTTTTTGGCCACATAACCGGTTAAATTTTGACAATAAGCATAGGTAATAATAATGTCATAAAAACTGCGATGATTTCCGATATATAAGACGGGTTCACTGGGAATCTTTTCCTTACCAATAAAAGTGATGTCAATTCCGGCTATTTTTATAATCACTTTAAAGGCCCACTGAACGATACGAAGTGAGCTAATATCGGCAGCCCGACGGTTGATTTTAGCAAACACCCATTCAAATAAAAGTAGCGGAATGCTTAGGATTAAAAAGGAAATTAAGAATATTACGGTTATGATAAATCGAAACATATTGTGCCTCCTGATAAAATCTTGCGTCTATTATACTAAAGATTGATTTTTAAAGCAAACCAACTTATACTATAGATAAATGTATACAAAAAACAAGGAGCAGTACATGGAAAAAATTAAAAGAAAGGCTTACGGTAAAATCAACCTAAGTCTGGATGTAATCGGTAAAAGAGATAACGGCTATCATGAAGTCGAAATGGTGATGCAAAGAGTTTCCCTCCATGATACCGTAACCATAAAAAAAGTAGCATCAGGAATTACCTTAAATTCTAATAATAAAGAGCTTCCTTTAAACGAAGGCAATATTGCTTATCAGGCAGCCGCGCTTATGATTGCACATTTTCACTTACTAGAGGGAGTTGAAATTACAATTGATAAAAACATTCCTGTGGCAGCTGGTATGGCGGGAGGAAGCACAGATGCAGCAGCGGTTTTATTGGGAATGAATGAGCTTTTTGCTTTACAGGCCAGTGAGGAAACGCTAGCAAAACTGGCTTTAACTCTTGGCGCCGACGTACCTTTTTGCTTAAGCGAAAAGACAGCTCTAGCTCAGGGAATTGGCGAAATCTTAACCCCCCTTACCCCTCTTTGCGATTGTAGCATTTTAATTTCTAAGCCAAACTTTGGGGTGTCAACGAAATGGGTCTATGAAAGTTTTGATGCTACAACAAAGATAAAGCACCCGGATACGAAGTCTTTAATAGAAGCTATTAATAAGGAAGACTTACAAAAAATAGCGGAGCAAATGGAAAACGTTTTAGAGGCTGTGACCGCAAAAAAATACCCGGAAATAACCGAGCTTAACAAGCTAATGAAGACAAAAGGTGCCCTAGGCAGCATGATGACCGGCAGTGGCCCTACAGTCTTTGGCCTTTTTGCCAAAGAAGAGGAGGCTTCTCAAGCTAAAAATATGATTGCGGGGAAATTCCCCGAAAATGCAAACTTTATTGTAAAACCGCTTTAGAAGGAGATAAAATGGGAACAAATTTTGAATTAAATATGGATGAATACCTACCTCTTAGAGATGTAGTTTTTAACACTTTAAGAGAGGCCATCTTAAGAGGAGAGTTAAAACCTGGTGAAAGATTAATGGAGGTTAAACTTGCCAATAAATTAGGTGTTAGTAGAACGCCAATTCGTGAAGCCATTCGTAAACTAGAGCTAGAAGGTCTAGTCAAGATGATTCCAAGACGAGGTGCAGAAGTGGCGGAAATTACCGAAAAATCACTTTTAGATGTAATGGAAGTAAGAGAAGCCTTAGAAGAACTAAGTGTGGTACTAGCTTGTGAACGCATTACCGAAGAAGAGCTAGAGGAATTAAAGAGGGTTGCGAAAAGGTTTGAAGATGCTTCAAACTCCGACGATGTTACAAGTATTGCGGAAATCGATGTGGCTTTTCACGATGTAATTTATAATTCGACAAAAAATGCCAAACTGATTTCCTTGTTAAATAATTTAAGAGAACAGATGTATCGTTACCGCGTGGAATATTTAAAAGATCCAGTAGTCTACCCTAATTTGATTGAGGAACATAACCAGATTATTAAAGACTTAGAAGAAAAGAACAAAGAAGAAGTAAAAAAAGTGATGAGTGAACACATTATCAATCAAATTGAAAGTGTTAGAGACACCATTAGAAAGAAACGTTCTTAAGGAGTAAGAAATGGTTAATTATTTAATTACTCGCTTTGTAAAGGATTATCAGGAAACAGATAAACCGAAGGTGCGGACAGCCTATGGCAACTTAGCAGGAATCATTGGTGTAATTGCTAACTTTATTTTATTTGTGGCTAAACTTCTTGGTGGCATCTTGGTGGGTAGTATTTCGATTATGGCCGATGGTTTTAACAACTTATCGGATATGGCCTCTTCTATTATTGGCTTAGTTGGCATTAAAATGGCCGAGCGACCAGCGGATGAAGAGCATCCTTTTGGACATGGCCGCATGGAATACATTGCTGCTTTAATTGTTTCTTTTTTAATTATGCAAGTAGGTCTTAGCCTCTTTAAAGAAGCATTTAAAAAAGTAAAGACGCCAGAAAAGCTAAGTTTTTCCCTATTGGTGGTTATTATTTTACTTTTATCCATTGGCGTAAAGCTATGGCTAGCGATGTTTAATAAAAAAATAGGCAGTAAGATTCGCTCTAAGGTGATTGAGGCCGCTGGCAAAGACGCCTTAGGGGATGTGATTGTGACCTCGGGAACCCTAGCTTCCTTACTTTTTTATCGCTTTACCCAAATTAACGTGGATGGAATTGTTGGTATTATTGTCTCAGTGGTGGTTTTCTATAACGGTATTGGGGTTGCTAAGGATACCATTTCCCCGCTTCTAGGAGAAGCTATTAGTTATAAAGATTATGACAAAATCACTAAATTTGTAAATTCTTTTAAAGGGGTGATCGGTAGTCATGATTTATTGATTCACCAATATGGCCCGGAAAAAAGTATGGCTTCTATTCACGTGGAAATTCCCAATCATTATTCGATGGAAGAAAGCCACGAAATTGTGGATAGAATAGAAAGAGAAGCCCTTGCTAAATTAGGCGTAACCTTGGTAATTCACGCGGATCCCGTAGAGATGGTGGATAAAATTGTCTTAAAAACTAGAAAACGGGTATTAGAGGTAGTACAAGAGGTTGATTTACAAGTGGGTATTCATGATTTTCACTTATCCTATGGGGAAAGTGGTATGATAAATCTAGTCTTTGATATTACCATTCCTTACGAATATTCGAAGGAAAAAGAAGAATATATTGAAAAAGAAATTAAACGAAAATTAAAACGAATAGATCCCAAATATCATAGTATTATTACCATTGATAGAAGTTTTGTAAAGGGAATCTAAAGGAAAAAGCAGAGGAGATTACTATGACAGTTAGTGATTATTTAGGACAAAGATGCAAACTGAAAGTCGTAAAAACAGTAGACTTTGGTTATTATTTAGGTAGTGAAGAAGACAAGGTCCTTTTACCTAAGTCAGAAGCACCAGAAGATATAGGGGAAGAAATCGAAGTTTTTATTTATAAGGATTCCGAAGACCGTTTAATCGCAACTACGGTTGTGCCGATGATTGAACGAGGAAAACTAGCCAGACTTAAGGTAGCTAGTGTTACTAGAATCGGCGCCTTTTTAGACTGGGGTCTGCAAAAAGAGTTGTTACTTCCTTTTAAAGAACAAACCAGAAAGGTAGAAGAAGGGGAAGAAGTGTTAGTGGCTCTTTATGTAGATAAGTCTAATAGGCTTTGTGCCACCATGAAGCTTTATCCTTACTTAGAAACCGATTCTTCTTATTGTAAAGATGATGAAGTAAAAGGCTACGTATATGAAACCAGTGAAAGATTTGGTACTTTCATAGCCATTGAAGATCGTTATCAAGGACTGATTCCGGCAAAAGAAGGGGTTACTCATTTAAAAATTGGTGACGAAGTAACGGCCCGCGTTTCGGCTGTTCATGAAGATGGAAAAATCGCTCTTAGTATTCGTAAGAAAGCCTTTTTACAAATGGATGATGATAGCCAAGTGATTCTTAAAAAGCTAGAAGAATATGACGGGATTTTACCTTTTAATGACAAGGCTAGCCCCGAGATAATTAAGATGGAATTTGGTTTTAGTAAAAATGCTTTTAAGCGAGCAGTAGGTAAATTATTAAAAGAAGGTAAGATTAGAATTACCGAAAAGACCATTGAATTATTGTAGGATAGAGGCTATAATTATAGTATAATTGTAACCCCAAAGGAGGTTTTAGTAATGAAAATAGAAAACATTCGTGACATTGACGCATTCTTTAAGGTAGTAGACAGCTGTAAGGGTAAAGTAGAACTTGTAACAGGTGAAGGAGATCGCTTAAACCTAAAATCAAAATTATCTCAATATGTATCCATGGCTAACATCTTTTCTTGTGGAGAGATACCAGAGCTTGAGATTATCGCTTATGAGAAAGAAGATATCGATAAGCTTGTAAACTACATGATGAGTGGAGAATAATTGAATGAACCTTAGGCGCTTCTATCATGATAGAAGCGCCTTTCTATTAATATGAATAACGGGAGAAACTATGAGTTTTACGCATTTACATGTACATACCGAATATAGCTTGTTAGATGGCTCTAATAAAATTACCGAATGCATCCAAAGAGTAAAAGAACTAGGCATGGATTCGGTGGCCATCACCGATCACGGGGTTATGTACGGAGTTATAGATTTTTACCGCGAAGCAAAAAAAGCGGGAATTAAGCCAATTATTGGCTGTGAGATTTATGTAGCACCTGGTTCAAGATTTGATAAAGAACCGCTTGGTAATGGGGATAATAGGTATTATCACTTGGTTTTATTAGCAAAAAATGATACCGGTTACCACAACCTTATGAAAATTGTATCTCGCGGCTTTACGGAAGGCTTTTATTATAAACCAAGGGTGGACCGAGAAATCTTAAAAGAATACCACGAGGGCATTATTGCTCTTAGCGCTTGTCTAGGTGGTGAGATTCCTAGGTACTTACTGCGCGGTTTTTATGAAGAAGCAAAAGAAGCAGCCCTGGATTTACAAGCTATTTTTGGTAAAGACAATTTTTACCTAGAAATACAAAACCATGGCATTAGAGAAGAAGATATGGTGGCCCAGTCGCTGGTTAAGATGTCTAGAGAAACCGGCATCGACTTAGTGGCAACAAACGACGTTCACTATACTTATGAGGATGATGTTAAACCTCATGATATTTTATTGTGTTTACAAACTGGGAAAAAATTAAAAGATGAAGACCGCATGCGTTATGAAGGCGGCCAATATTTTATTAAATCGGAAGAAGAAATGAAGGCCTTATTCCCCTATGCCCCAGAAGCGCTTTCTAATACCCAAAAGATAGCCGATCGTTGTAACTTAGAAATCGAGTTTGGCGTTACCAAACTACCTAAATATGAGGTGCCAGAAGGTTTTACTTCCAAAAGTTATTTGCGCCATCTTTGTAGTGAAGGTCTAAAGCTGCGCTACGGAAAAGACCCCCAAGAAGAGATTAAAGAACGCTTAGAAATGGAGTTATCTACCATTGAAACCATGGGTTATGTGGATTACTTTTTAATTGTTTGGGATTTTATTCGTTTTGCTAAAGACCATGGCATTATCGTGGGACCAGGAAGAGGTTCAGCAGCCGGTAGCATTGTTTCCTACTGCTTAGAAATTACTTCCATTGATCCCCTTAACTATCAACTTCTTTTTGAACGTTTCTTAAACCCGGAACGTGTCTCGATGCCTGATATTGATATTGACTTTTGTTATGAAAGAAGACAAGAAGTTATTGATTATGTAGTAGAAAAATATGGCCATGATCGGGTGGTACAAATTGCCACTTTTGGAACCATGGCAGCGAGGGCGGCTATTCGTGATGTGGGCCGCGTAATGGATCTTCCTTATGGCCTGGTAGATTCTATTGCCAAAATGATTCCTACGGAGCTAGGGATTACCCTAACAAAAGCGCT
>DXHJ01000096.1 GCA_019113475.1 Candidatus Dorea intestinavium
TTCCAGGGGAGCCCCTTCGGCCAGCTTGGGTACTTCTCCAAAAGAGTCCGTTAATTAATATACACGATTGAAAGTCTCTTGTCTAGTATCAATTTCAATAATTATAAATCTTTTTTTAAACAAATGATAAAGAAACGCAAAATGACTCCTAAAGAAGAACTTTAGGAAGCCATTTTTCTTATCTTTAGATTACCATCTTAGGGCTTTCACTATCATTATCTGCTTGATCATTTTGATCTTCTTGATTTTCTAGGTGGTCTATTAAACCTTCTTTAGTATCTTCACTTGTGTAAGCAGATTCTTCTATAGTATTGGCCAAGATGGTATCTGCTTCTTTTCTCATCTTTTGTATTACGCTTAAATAAAACTTACGAATACTTTTTGCTTCCTCTTTTGCTTCTTGAATAATATCCGTTCTCTCTTGAAGCGTTTTCTCAAGAATATGTTCTCTTTCCCTTTTCGCATCTTCAATAATCTTCTTCGCGTCCGTTTCGCTTTTTTCTTTTGCAATACGGTTAGCTTCTATATATTCCGATGCTGCATTTTGAGCAGACTCAAAGACGCCACTAACTTTAAGGGATAATTCTGCCAAACTTCCCGTTTCGTGGATACTAGCTTTCAAATTTTGAATTTCTTCATCTTTTTGTGCAATGAGTTCTTTATACTCTTTTATCTTCTCTTCTAAGCACTTTTTTTCATACTTTACTTTATTGTTCTCATCTTCAACAGCTAAAAGCATTTGATAACTGTCGTCTTCTGGTGCTCTGCTTCTTTCCTTGGTATTTCTTAATTTCATGGCATCACCTATTCCTCTTCAGGGTTAGTATGAAGCTTCTCTTCAAAGTCTTTAAGGGATTTGTCTACATTTACTTTTAAATGCTCTAGTATTGAAGTGCTAGATTCTTTAATTTTTGCTGCCTTTTCCTGAGCTGTATCGACAATTTCCTTTGCCTTTTCTTCTGCTGTTGTGACAATTTTTTGCGCTTCTGCATTTTTTTCATCACTTACGCTTTTTATGTTATCAAGATAGGAATCTGCGGTCTTTTGTGCCGTTTCCATCAATTCATTAATTTTACTACAATATTCTACTAGGCTTCCTGCCTCATCCCAAGTTGCATTTTTATGATCGACTTCTGCTTGCAAACGGTTAACTTCACGTTCTGATTCAGCATTTTTTTCTTCTAAATTTCTGTTGTTATTTCTCAATCTTTCATTTTCTTGTATTAATTCTGTGGAAATAGTGATTAGATCTTTTTTGCTCTTTTGTTTTAGTTCATCTGCTGTATAATTGTTCATCCTACTACACCTCCAAAATATATATCTAATACTAAATCAAAAGCAGTCCTAATGTCAAACCATGTCTGCTATTATTCTTTGTTTTCATACTTTTTTTGCTTAATCAATCAGAAAACTAGCATATTGCTGTTATTTCTTACTCTTTCTATCGAAGCTAAGCTCTAAACTTTTAAATTTCCTGCACTTATTTTTATTTCTTCTATATTGCCAGACTTATTTTTATGATATTATAGATTGTAATAATCACGCCAATACTAAAGCTTATTGCGAGATTTTAAAAAGCATATTATTTAAATATTTGGAGGGAGTAAAAAAATGGATTACGCAAAGGAAGCAATGAAAAAGCACAAAGAATGGAAAGGTAAAATTGAAGTCATAACTAATGTACCTTTAGAAACAAAAGATGATTTATCCATTGCCTACACACCAGGTGTAGCAGAACCTTGTCTAGCAATCGAAAAAGATATTGATAAGAGTTATGAATTAACAAGAAGAGGCAATTTAGTTGCTGTTGTTACTGATGGAACAGCTGTATTAGGTCTTGGGGATATTGGCCCTGAAGCTGGTATGCCGGTTATGGAAGGAAAATGTGCATTATTTAAAGCCTTTGGCGATGTAGATGCTTTCCCACTTTGTGTTCGTTCAAAAGAAGTGGATGATATTGTAAATACCGTAGCTTTACTCGCTGGCAGCTTTGGTGGTGTAAACTTAGAAGACATTTCCGCTCCAAGATGCTTTGAAATAGAGGAAAAATTAAAAGAGCGCTGTGATATTCCAATTTTCCATGATGATCAACACGGAACAGCAGTTGTTACTCTTTCTGCCCTTTTAAACGCCCTTAAATTAACGGATAAAAAGTTAGAAGAAATCAAAGTAGTAACAAGTGGTGCTGGAGCTGCTGGTATTGCCATTATTAAGCTTCTTATTGCTATGGGACTAAAAAATGTTGTTCTTTGTGACCGCGAAGGGGCTATTTATGAAGGCCGTGGAAACTTAAATAGAGAAAAAGAAGAAATGGCTAAAATTACCAATCAAGAAAAGAAAAGTGGCTCTCTTGCCGAGATGTTAGTTGGTGCTGATGTATTTATTGGTGTTTCTGCTCCTGGCTGCGTCACCAAAGAGATGGTACAAAGTATGAATGAAAATCCTATTCTTTTCCCAATGGCTAACCCAGTTCCAGAGATTATGCCAGACCTTGCTAAAGAAGCGGGGGCTGCTGTTATTGGTACTGGCAGAAGTGATTTTCCAAATCAGATTAATAATGTTTTAGCCTTCCCTGGTATTTTTAGAGGAGCTCTTGATGTTCGTGCTAGTGACATTAACGACGAAATGAAAATTGCCGCTGCTTATGCAATTGCTGAGTTTGTTACTGATGATAAATTAAATGCTGATTACATTATTCCTAGTGCTCTTGACCGAGAGGTATCAGCTGCAGTTGCTAAAGCTGTTGCTAAAGCTGCTAAAGATTCCGGTGTAGCACGTATTTAATTTTAAGTTGTCAACTTTTAAAAAGGAGAACGCCCATGGCGTCCTCCTTTTTTAGTTGAAGCAAAGGTAAAAAAATAACAACAAACCTTCTCAATAAAGGATTGTTGTTATTTATTCTAACGGAGAGGGTGGGATTCGAACCCACGTGCCCTTGCGGACAAACGGTTTTCAAGACCGCCTCGTTATGACCACTTCGATACCTCTCCATCTGTTGTCGCTTTATTCGCGACTCATTAAGAATATCATAACTCCCATAGGGAGTCAACAATTTTTCTTAAATTTATTTTATTTTTTCAAAAGATTTTCTGCCATAATAAGATCTTCTGGTGTAGTTATTTTAAAATTCTCATAACTTCCTTCAATCAGCTTAATGGGTAGCTTTAACATCGTTTCTACCACCATAGCATCATCGGTTACCTCTTCTACCTTTTCCTTTATTAAGCGCTTATAAGCTTCATAAGCTATATCCATAGTAAAAACTTGTGGCGTTTGCACATTCCAAACCAAACTTCTTTTAGGCGTATGTTCGACAAATCCTTGCTCATTTACAATCTTAACCGTATCTTTTGTTGGCATTCCTACAGCACAAGCTTTAAACTCTTTGACGCCTTGATAAGCTCTTTCTAAAATTTCTTCACTTACAAGAGCTCTAGCGCTATCATGAATAAATACATTGCCCTTTTCTTTCTGATTGTCTAAATATTGCAGGCCTTCCCAGACTGAGAGATAACGTTCTTTGCCACCTTTAATAACAGCTCTTACCTTGTTTAAATGATACTTTTCTACAACCGCTTCTTTGACATAAGTAATTCTATCAGCATTGGTTACAACAATAACCTGATCGATGATTTCCGATTCTTCAAAGGTTTTTAGGCTATAATAAAGAAGAGGTTTACCATCTAGCCCTAAAAACTGCTTTTCTATTTCACTTTTCATCCGACTACCTTTACCAGCAGCCAAAACTATGGCGATATTGCTCTTCTTATTCATCTTAGCGCTCTCCTAGTTTAAGGTTTGGTACTGCATTTAAGTCCCAACCGCTCCTTGTTCCTTTTAAATATTCATAATACGCTGCTACTCCAATCATAGCTGCGTTATCCGTACAATAAATAGGAGAAGGGTAATAAAGGGTAATTCCAGCTTTATCACAAGCTTCTTTCATGGCTTTTCTAAGGCTTGAATTTGATGCCACCCCACCTGCTATAGCAATCGATTTCATTTGGTACTCTTTTGCCGCAAGCATTGTATGGTCGACTAAGACATCAACAACTGCTTTTTGGAAAGAGGCTGCTACATCTGCCTGATTAAATTCTTCCCCTTTCATCTTTTGTCCATTTAAATAATTAAGAACAGAAGACTTTACGCCGCTAAAGCTAAAATCAAAAGGTGCATCTGTTATAGAGGCACGGGGAAATTCAATAGCGTGTGGGTTTCCTTCCTTACTCACTTTATCTATTTTTGGTCCACCTGGATAGCCAAGACCAATAGCTCTTGCCACTTTATCAAAAGCTTCTCCAGCCGCATCATCCCTAGTTCTACCAATAATTTCAAATTCACCATAATCCGTAACTTTAACTAGATGGGTATGGCCACCAGAAACAACCAAGGAGAAAAATGGTGGTTCTAATTCCTTGTGCTCGATAAAGTTTGCTGCAATATGGCCTTCAATGTGATGCACCCCTACTAAAGGTTTGTTTAAGGCAAAGGCAATTGCTTTTGCTTCTGCCACTCCAACAAGGAGTGCGCCTACAAGACCTGGTCCGTAAGTAACGCCAATGGCATCAATTTCTTCTAAGGTAACTTGTGCCTCTTTTAGTGCTCCTTCAATTACTTGGTTGATTCGCTCCACATGTTTTCTAGAAGCAATCTCCGGTACCACTCCCCCATAAAGAGTATGCAAGTCTATTTGTGAAGAAATAACATTAGACAAAACCGTTCGTCCATTTTTTATAACAGCTGCTGCTGTCTCATCACAAGAACTCTCAATTCCAAGTATCAATATATCTTTTTCCATTTTTATCTCTTTTCTCAATCTAATCAATCTCTATTCAAAGGTAAGTTCAATACTACGTTTATCTTTTGCCGCAATAGTATTAGGAAAGATTTTTCTTACCTCTTCGACATATTCTTCTGGCCACATCAGGGAGGGACTATAATGCGTTAGCCACAATTCTTTAACTTCCGCTTTTTTTGCTAAAGTGGCTGCCTCTTCAAAAGTCATATGCTTATATTCCTTGGCCTTTTTTGTCTTTTCTTTTTCGCCATACATACCTTCACAAATAAAAAGGTCACTTTTTTGGGCATTTTCCACAATCGAATTTGTGGGTCTTGTATCCGTACAATAAGTAAGCTTTAAGCCTTTTCTTGCTGGTCCAAGCACCATCTCTGGTGTGTAAGTATTTCCGTCGATTTCGATTGTTTCGCCTTTTTGCAAAATTCCCCATGCTCTTTTTGGAATATTATTTTCGGTGGCCTTTTCTACATCAAAACGACCTGCTCGGTCCACTTCCATAGTATAGCCATAACAAGTTACATTATGATTTACTTTAAAAGCCTTAAGGCGATAACCATTTAAAATAAACTCTTCTTCTGGTTGCGTAATTTCTATAAATTCTAAGCGAAAAGGAAGTTCTGGCGCAATAACACGCAGGGCATTTACTACTTTTTCTAGTCCTTTCGGGCCGATTAGTGTTAACGGTTCTCTACGGTCAGCATTTCCCATCGTTAGTAAAAGGCCTGGCAAGCCACTAATATGATCTCCATGATAATGAGTAAAGCAAATAACATCAATGGGCTTAAAGCTCCAACCTTTTTCTTTAATGGCAATTTGCGTTCCCTCGCCACAATCAATTAATAAACTACTTCCATTATAACGAACCATAAGGGAAGTTAACCACCGGTAAGGAAGCGGCATCATTCCCCCGGTTCCTAGTAAACATACATCTAACATTTCTACCTCTTTATTGTCCCAATTCTCGTTTCATAAGAATTGCATCTTCTTTGGGATTTTCATAATAATCTTTACGAAGTCCACTATTAATAAAACCACTTTCTAGATAGAAAGAAAAAGCCGAAGCATTTCCCTCTCTCACTTCTAAATAAAGTGTATTGATTCCTTTCTTTTCACAATAATCCTCTATCTTTAATAGCATCCTTTGGCCAATTCCTTCTCTTCTTCTGTCTTTCTTAACGGCAATACGAATAATTTCGCCTTCATCAGCTGCCACATAAAAAATTACATAACCTAAAATTGCGCCTTTCTCTTTCACACATAAAAATAAAGAGTTTTCTTGTTCCAAGCTACTTTCTAAACTTTTTAAGCTCCAAGAATCAGAGAATATTTCTTTTTCCATTTCCTGGATTTCTTTTAAATCTTTTTTAGTTACCTTTAGTACGTCCATTTTCTGCCTCCACTCTTTCTCTTTCTGCTTGAGACTTTCTCAGATAATCCGGTCTAAACATCGCTGCTTCTTCCACTTTTTTATTCTTCGCATACACAAGAGCAAGGGCGCCATAGGAAGCTGCTCTTTGTCTATTTAGATGAGGTGGTGCAAAACTTGGTTTTTTAGTTAATTCTTTCTTTAAGACTTCTTTAAAAACCGGAACTCCATCACCTAAAAAAACAACTTCTTCTTCTAATTCATTTAAGATTTTAATTAAATCATGAATATCCATCGCATCCTGATCTTTTACTACAGCTATTTCTTCCACTACTTTATAAATGCCTGTATAGACTTGATTTCTTCTTGCATCCATAATAGGGCACACTAATTTATTCGTTCCTAACAAATTGTAAGCAAGTCCCTCTAAAGTAGGAATAGCAATAATCTCTTTCTTTAGAGCTAAGCCTAATCCTTTCGCCGTTGCTGCGCCAATACGCAACCCCGTAAAAGAACCTGGGCCTTTTGATACAGCAATATAATCCAGGCTTTCTAAGTCAAGTTCTGTCATCTTTTTTACTTCCTCAAGCATTGGTAGTAAAGTTTGAGAATGTGTCTTTTTGTAATTTACATTGTATTCTACTATTGTTTTGTCATCTTCAACAACTGCAATCCCTGCTACTAAGGAAGAGCTGTCAATTGCTAATATTCGCATATTTCTATCCTTCTGTAATCAAAGCCTTTTGTCACATCTTTTTCTATTTTGATTTTTATATGGTTTTTCGGCAGAATTTCTTCTATTAAATGCCCCCATTCAATAAGACAGATACCCTTTGAATAAACATATTCCTCAAAACCTATTTCATCCATTTCGTCTGGATCGGCGATTCGATAAACATCAAAATGATAGAAGGGCAGGCGCCCTTCCTCGTATTCTTGCACTATAGTAAACGTCGGGCTGTTTATATTTTCTGTTATCCCCAGTCCCTTGGCAAATCCTTTGGTAAAGATGGTTTTGCCAACTCCCAGGTCCCCATCTAATGTATATACTTCTCCACTTTTAGCCTTTTCCCCCATTTTCTCCCCTAGGGCAAATGTTTCTTTTTCACTATAAGTCTCTTTTATCATAATTTTAACCTTTTTTCTTGTCTAACCTATTAATGCGTACATCTGGTGCTGGCATATTATTAAAAATCAAATCTACAATTTGTGTATAATGATCTCCTAGCTGATCCACCGGAAGAATAATACTTTGTTTTTTTGCATCGAAAAGCATAATAATTCTTTTTTTAGAGCGAGCTTTTTTAAAGGCTTTCCAAGAAGCCTTCCCTCTTTTTCCACCGGTAGTTGTGACAATACCTTCATCAGAAAATTCATAAGTTACAGGTGTACTAATTCTTTTATTGTCTTTAATGGTTTTTGACATATTTCGTTTTAATAAATATGGAAAAACTAGCAGAACAATAACAGCAAAGGCTGCAAAAAGAAGCATTTGTGGATATTCTTTTCTCATAAAAAACGCAAACACCAATCCAATATTGAGAATTCCTAACACGATTGAAAAAACACCTACTCCCTTGGTGTAAATCGTGTGCATCATATAATCAATCATGGACTGCTCATCTAAACTTACTTCCACTGTTACTGGCATTTTATTGCCCTCCCCTTATTTCTTCTTATTTTTACAATTATAGCACAGGAGCGGGTTTTTCCACAACACGAAAACTTCCCGTTATCACTTGATAACGAGAAGCTCTTATTTACTTATCTAGATATTTTAAGAATGCATCTTTTTGTCTAATTAAATACTTTTCACTATTTCCTAGTTCAAGCACTCCTTCGTTTACTAGCGTTGATGCCCGAGGAATAATAAGTCTTGGTGCATTCATAATGTCCATGTTAAGGAACGATAAAAGGGTGACTAAGTTATCTTGAGCAAGAATGGTACCACTCATTCCTGGCGACATTCCACTAAGTGCTACTGGCTTTCCTTCCAAAACGTTTCCTTCTGTTTTGCTAACTGGCCTAGACATCCAGTCTAAAAGATTTTTTAATACTCCGGAGAAGAAATGATTATATTCTGGGGTAAAAATCCAAATACCATCGGCTTCTTTTATTTGTTTGCGAATGCGTTCAATTTCTTTTGGTGCCGGAAATTCAATGTCTTCATTCATAAAAGGAATGTCTGAATATTCCAAAATTTCAAACTCTGCTTCCTCTCCCACAATTTCTTTTGCTTTTAGAGCAAGCTTCTTATTTAATGATTCTTTTCGTAGAGATCCAACAATTGCTACTATCTTTTTACTCATCTTATTAATTGCTCCTTTCGTGCTTTCCTTCATAATGCCAATTATATCACAAGCATTTTTGCAAAAGCCCATATAAAGGATACTTTAATAATCTTTAGATTTATTTCACTCTTGTTTTGTTTTTAACCTTTTAATAAGGAACTTACTTTCTTATACATGAAAAATACGATAATAGAAACTAAGATTCCCTTTAAT
>DXHJ01000097.1 GCA_019113475.1 Candidatus Dorea intestinavium
CCTTATTGAGTCTCAAAGTTGCATTATTATAATAATCATTATAATATATAGGAAAAGAATAAGCAAAAGGAGTTTATTATGAAAATAGGAATAGCATCAGATCACGCAGGCTATGAATTAAAAGAAGAAATTTTAAAAATTATGAAAGAAGAAGGTTATGACATGGTGGACTATGGAACAAAGTCACCAGACCGTGTTAATTATCCTGATTTTGGTAGGAAATTAGGAGAAGGAGTAGCAAGTAAAGAAGTAGATTGTGGAATTGCTATTTGCGGAACAGGAATTGGTATTTCCATAGCAGCTAATAAAGTTCACGGCGTAAGAGCAGCAGTATGTAGTGAACCAGTTTCAGCCAAACTTTCTAAAGAACATAACGATGCCAATATTATTGCTTTTGGTGCTAGAATTGTGGGTATTGAAATGGCTAAGGCTATTGTTGAAGCTTGGTTAAATGCCAAATTCCAAGGAGGAAGACACGTAGATAGAGTATCACTTCTTGATAACATGTAGTTAGAAAAAAGGGGGAATAAATATGCCATTACAAATTAAAAGAATTTATGATGAACCACAAGATTCTGATGGAGTTCGTATTTTAATTGACAGGTTATGGCCTAGGGGTGTTTCAAAAGAGAAAGCAAGATTAGATGAATGGGGAAAAAATCTTGCGCCGAGTGCTGACCTTAGAAAATGGTTTGGACACAAAAAAGAAAATTTTGCAACTTTTAAACAGAAATATTTAGAAGAGCTAGATACAGTCCCGGAAACCAAGGAAGCTATTAAAAAAGTTCTAGCCGAAAGTCAAAAAAGCATGGTGACACTTTTGTATGGTGCAAAAGATCCAAAAATCAATCATGCCATAGTGTTATTAGAGTATTTAGAGGAAAAAGAGTTGTCTTAGACAGCTCTTTTTTTGTCTTAAAAAAGAAAATTAACGAAGGACTTTACAAATAAGAAAATAAGTAGTATATTCTATTTAAACAAAGATGTATCTAGTTAGATATAAATTAAAAGGAGGTCGCAATTTGCATAATATCGAATTGAAGATTTTAATCGGGCTTCATCGCAATGTGCGAAGCCTAGATAAGAAAACTTCTGATATCGCAGCAAAATATAATTTGACATTTAGCCAATTTATGGTTTTAGAAGCACTATATAGTAAAGGTGATATGAGCGTAGGAGAAGTAAGAGATTATATCCTTAGTAGTGTAGGAACGATTCCTTTAGTAGTGAAGAACCTAGAAAAAATGGATCTCATAACAAGACGAATAGATGAAAAAGATAAACGAATTAGTATCTTACATCTGAGCGAAAAAGGAAAAGAAATCATTCAAGAAGTAGCACCACAAAATGAACAAATGGTTTTAGAATATATATCTGTTTTAAGTGAGGAAGAAAAAAAGCAAATGGTCAGTCTTTTGAAAAAAATAGGAGGAAAAAATAATGAAGAGAGAAATTAAAACAAAAGTAAAAGGTTTTAGAACACAAGATGGCGCTGGTGTAAACTTAGTACGAGTACTAGGAAATCAAACAGTGGAAGAGTTTGACCCAATTTTGATGTTGGATTCTTTTGATAGTACTAATCCAGATGATTATACGGCAGGCTTTCCCATGCATCCACACAGAGGGATTGAAACAATTAGTTATATCTCAAGTGGGAAAATGGTTCATAGAGACAGTTTAGGAAATGAGGAAGAAGTTTCTGATGGTGAGGTACAATGGATGAATTCAGGCTCTGGTATCTTACATGAGGAAATGGTACCAGCTGCTAAACGTCTACTAGGAGTTCAGTTATGGCTAAACTTACCTAAAAAAGATAAAATGAGTACACCAAGTTATCACAGTATTACTAGAGATCAAATTAAAGAGGTAGAATTTGAGGGTGGAAAAGTTAGAGTTTTAGCTGGCTCATATAAAGATGTACAAGGCTTTAAAGGTGAATACTTACCACTTGATTATTACGATATTCATTTAGACCCTCAAGCAGAGCTTACTTTAAATATGAATGAAGATGATTCAGTTATGCTTTTCACTCTCTTAGGAGATGTATATGTAAATGGCGAGCTGATTGAAGAAAAAACAGCAGTTAAACTTACAAAAGGCGATGAGGTAACCATTAAGAATGCTGATAAGAAGGCACAAGTTTTATATATGGGATCAAAAGCATTAAATGAGCCTGCTGCTTGGGCTGGCCCCATTGTAATGAACACACAAGAAGAGTTAAAACAAGCTTTTATCGAGTTAAGAGATGGCAATTTTATTAAAGAGAAAGTGGATTACTAAGGAAAAGATTATGACTGAAAAAAAATATGAAACGGAACATTTAACGATATCTTGGAAGCCAGAGATTTGTCAACACGCTGGTAAGTGTGTACATGGAGCACCAGAAGTGTTTGAAGTTGGCAGAAGACCTTGGATTATGCCAGAAAATGGTAGTGAAAACCTGATTAAGAGCGTAATAGATCAGTGTCCATCGGGCGCTCTAAGTTATGTAGAAAAAGGAGAGTAAATAATGATTAAGATAGTTTATGAACCACAATCAACAAGAGCGGCAGCCTATGATGATGATATTTGTATTGGTGAAAGTACTTATTCAAATTCAGAAACTATGTGGATTATTGATCATACAGAAGTAAATGAAAACTATGGTGGTAAAGGAATTGCCAGCCAATTAGTAGAAGAATTAGTGAACCAAGCAAGAAGTAGCGCAGTTAAGATTTTGCCATTATGTCCCTTTGCTAATAGAGAATTTCAAAAGAAAAAAGAATATGCAGACGTTAAACTTTAAGTAAAAAGAGGCCCCCTAGAGATAGGAGGCCTTCGTTTTAGTTATACGCTAAATTCAGGGGGCAAAAATGGGGCAGAGTTTGTATAAAACATTATCCTATATTATCTAGTTAAAAAGAAAAAAGCCTGTAAATACAGGCTTTTCATCTTACATTATCATATTCAACTATGATTAAGAATGACCCCAAGGAGAATCGAACTCCTGATTCCAGCGTGAGAGGCTAGCGTCTTAACCGCTTGACCATGGGGCCATTAACACGCTTAATTATTATAGCAAATAAAAAAGATGATTACAAGTAGTTTTTAAATTATTCTTCTTTTTCTAATTTTGCTAATCTTTCTTTGTCAGCTAAGAGATCGTGAATATATTCTTCAGGCACCATAATCTCTAATTGCTTATTCATATTTTCAATTTCTACACCATAGTGGACGCCACCAAATTCACCATCTAGAGTCCAAGGAATTTCAGTTTCCGACTCAAAAGAAATTTTTCCCGTCCGAATATTGTACATATGTCTGGTATCAATTTGTCCGATTAAGAGAGCGGAAATAATTTCTTGTAATTCAATAGGATTTTTAGGTGTTTTAATTAAGGTTACTTCAAAAACTCCATCGTCAAAGGCAACATTTCGTCCAATGATATGTTTAAATCCACCAACGGATTTCGAATTTGTAACCATGCCATAGATGAAATTATCTTCAATTTCTTGATCATCATAGTAAACTTTGATTTTATAAGAGGGTACGTTAAAAAGTCTCTTTGTTCCCTCCAAAATATAAGCTAAATGCCCGAGAATATTTTTAACTTCTTGCTTGGTCTGATAAGAAACATCGGTAAATAGACCAAAGGCGGCAATATAGACAAAAGAATCATTATTAAAACGTCCCACATCAAAGGCAAAGGGATTACCATTAACGGCCGTATCAGCAGCACGCAAGGGATTTTTAGGAATGTGCATACTAGAAGCAAAATCATTCGTTGTTCCCGTAGGAATATAACCAATGGTTGTACGTTTCTCCGGGTCTCTTTTCATCATACCCGAGACCACCTCATCTAAAGTGCCATCACCACCACTACAAACGATAAGATCATAATCGTTTTCATCGTAGTGAAGAACAGTTTTATAGCCATCGCGGTAACTCTGTGTGGGGTGAACGGTAACAGAGTATCCAGCTTTTACAAAAATATCAATTACATCGGATAATTTGGGTTTTAAAATTTCTTTTCCCGCATGGGGGTTATAAATAAATAATAACCTCTTCATAAAATAACCTCACTTTATTTTGTTTCGCTTAAAAAGCTTTCGAGTCCAGTTACTGCTGCCTCTTCATCAATTCCCTCAGCAGATACCGTAAGAGATTCGCCCTTTACTAAACGTAAGCTCATCATACCCATAATACTTTTAGCGTTAATTTTCTTATCTTGCATTTCAATAAAAACTTGGCTACTATATTGGCTTGCTTGTTGTACCAAGTGGGCAATAGGACGGCTTTCATCATCCATGTTTCTTGCTATTGTTACTGTTTTTTTTATCATTGTGTTCCTCCTTGTTTATCCTTTATATCACTGGCAATTTCTGCAAGTTTACGAAGCCTATGATTGACTCCTGATTTTCCTATGGGAGGGTCTAATAAGGCGCCTAATTCTTTCAAAGGAATATCGGGATTATTAAGTCTTACCATAGCAATTTCTTGTAAACCTAAAGGGAGCTTATTAAGTCCCAAGGTGCTTTCTATCAGTTTGATATCTTCCATCTGTTTAACTGATGCTGATACCGTTTTGTTAATATTGGCTGTTTCACAATTTACTTGTCGATTAACATTATTTCTCATATCTTTTAAAATACGAATGTTTTCTAGTTCCATTAAAGAAAGATGAGCGCCCATAATATTTAAGACATCAACAATTCCGGCTCCTTCTTTTATGTAAACCACATAGGCGCTTTTTCGCCATACTGTTTTGGCTTCAATAGCAAAGCTTTCTAATAATTCCACCAGTTGTTGACCTAGCACTTCACTTGGACAAACAATTTCAAAATGATAAGATTTTTGCGGGTCGCTTACTGAACCAGAAGAAAGAAAAGCTCCTCGAATAAAACTGCGTTTACAACAGGAACTATTTAAAGAAGCATTTTTAATAGCCACAAGATCAGGACTAATAGCTTGAATGTAATAAGTTTTTAGGTTTTTATGTCCTGTCCTTACCATGACATCAACCTTCATATTAAAGGTTTTACGTAGCAAAGTAAAGCATTTTATGGCGGTTAGAGAATTTTCTAAACGAAAAGTAAGGCTATAATCGTTGTGATTAAGAGCCACTAAAGAGCCAGAAAATTGGGTTAATGCCAGCAACTCAGCAAGAGCACAATGTCGAGGCTTGGGGTATAATTTTGCAAGTTCATTTTTAATCTCAGCAGAAAAGGACATAAAAGCCTCCTTAACGTTTAATATCGCGGTGATTTAAGTATTTGCTATATTGTCCGGAATTATCAAGAGAATCATAAAGTTTTGTTGCTAGGGTGACTGAGCGATGCTTTCCCCCTGTACAACCAATACCAATCACTAATTGAGACTTTCCTTCTTTGATATAATTAGGAATTAAGAAAAACATCATGTCTTTTAATTTTTCCATAAAAATCGAAGTTGTTTCATTGTTTAAAACATAATCTTGAACATCTTGATCAAGACCAGTTTTAGGGCGAAGTTCTTCAACGTAATAAGGGTTTGGTAAAAATCTTACGTCAAAAATAATATCGGCATCTTTGGGAATACCGTATTTATAACCAAAAGATAAGACAGTAATAAAGAAGTTTGTTTGAATATCATCATCTTTTAAGGCGGCACT
This sequence comes from Candidatus Dorea intestinavium, assembly GCA_019113475.1. Classification (GTDB taxonomy): domain Bacteria; phylum Bacillota; class Clostridia; order Lachnospirales; family Lachnospiraceae; genus Aequitasia; species Aequitasia intestinavium. The sequence continues at coordinate 5,630 of DXHJ01000097.1, forward strand.
AATTGATTGCTTTAACCCTTTTAACTGCATATAAGAAGTATCGATGATATGATTAGACATAGACTTTAATTTTAAAAGCAATTCTCTTTCATCTTGAATACTTTCTTCAATACTTTTAGTTTTAAGAAATAAAGGGTGTTGCCTTCTGGTTTCTTTATAACGACAAATCAGCATTTCATCACCAGCATCTAAAAAGATGATGCGAAGTTCATAACCTAAGTCCTTTAAATTGGTTAACACTCTGTTTGTTTTAGAAAAGTCACCGTAACTTCTAGCATCAAGGCCAAGAGCAATATGGGAAGGCGTTTCATCCAAGT
>DXHJ01000098.1 GCA_019113475.1 Candidatus Dorea intestinavium
AAGGAGAAATAGAAGCTCCTGATGGATGGATACATGAAATCAAATAAGAATGAATATACGACTTTTGCAAGTGTATATGATACCTTTATGGACAACGTTCCTTATGAAAAATGGGGAGCCTATATTCTAGAGATATTAAGAGATAATCACATTAGTGAAGGCAAGCTATTAGATTTAGGATGCGGGACAGGAAAACTATCCCGCATTCTTGCTACCTATAATTATGAGATAACAGCAATCGATTTATCTGAAGATATGCTAATGATTGCCAGAGAAAATACCGACATGGAAAGTATGCCAATTATTTATGTGGAACAAGATATAAGAGAACTTCTTGTGCCAGAAGGATATAACGCGGTTATAAGCACCTGTGATACTTTTAATTATATAATAGAGCCGGAAGAATTAGTGGTTGTATTTCAAAAAGTCTACGACTGTTTAAATGATAACGGAATTTTTTTCTTCGATTTTAATACGGTTTATAAGTACCAAACAATTATTGGTGACCAAGTGATAGCAGAAGATCGAGAAGAGGCTGCCTTTATCTGGGATAATGAATATATAGAAGAAGAAAAACTAAATATATATGACTTAACTTTATTTGTCCAAACGAAAGAAAACAACTATCAGAAGTTTAAGGAAACTCACTATCAACGGGGATATGAGTATGCAGAAATAAAAAAAATGCTAACAAAGGTTGGTTTTACCCTCCTTTTAGCAGAAGAAGATTATGCAAACAAGAGGATTACTTGTGAAGCTGATAGGGTATGTGTTACTGTTATAAAGAAAAGAGGTTAATAGCAATGAATGATTATATGGTAAGAGGAATAGCAGCAGATGGCGAGATAAGAATCTTTAGTGCAACTACAAAAAACACTGTAGAAGAAGCACGCAAAAAACACAATACTAGTCCGGTGGCAACAGCAGCTCTTGGTCGGTTATTAACGGGAGGAGCCATGATGGGTAGCATGATGAAAAATGACGATGATATGCTTACTTTAAAAATAGATGCGGATGGTCCACTTGGCGGTATTATTGTAACAGCAGATAGTAAAGGTCACGTAAAAGGATATGTAAATCACCCAGAGGCTATGATGCCGGCTAAAAATGGCAAGCTAGATGTTGGCGGAGCAGTAGGAATCGGGGTACTATCGGTAATAAAAGATATGGGGTTAAAAGAACCTTATCTAGGACAAACAATTTTAGTGACAAGCGAAATTGCAGAAGATTTAACCTATTATTTCGCAAATTCAGAACAAGTTCCATCATCAGTTGGACTTGGTGTTTTAATGAATAAAGACAATACGGTTAATAGTGCCGGAGGATTTATTATTCAAATGATGCCTTTTGCGCGAGAAGAAACGATTCAAAAGTTAGAAGAAAACTTAAAAAGCATTACTTCTGTTACCACCTATTTAGAAAAAGGAGCGACCCCTGAGGAACTTATTGAGGAAGTACTAGGTGATATTAAGGTGGAGTTTACAGATAAAATGCCGATTGAATTTTACTGCAATTGTAGTAAAGAACGCGTTGCTAGAGCAGTTGCTAGTATTGGTAAAAAAGATTTAGAGGAGATTATTAATGACGGAGAAGACATTGAAGTAAAATGCCATTTCTGTAACACAGCCTACAATTACAGTGTAGATGATTTGAAAAAGCTTTTAGAAGAAGGAACGAAAAAGGAGTAGGGGATAAGAAATGAAAGATGGATTTGTAAAAGTAGCATCAATAGCACCAGACCTTCGCGTAGCCGATGTTACTTACAATGTAGAAATGATTATTAAGGGGATGAAAGAGGCAGCAAAGGAAAAAGTAAAACTTATTGTTTTTCCAGAGCTTTCCATCACTTCTTATACTTGTGGTGATTTGTTTAACCAAGATGATTTGTTAAATAAAGCAAAAGATGGACTTTTTAAGATAGCAAGGGCATCAAAGGATATCGATGCGCTTGTTTTTGTGGGACTACCATTTGAGGTAGCAGGAAAACTTTATAATGTGGCAGCAGCTCTTAATAAAGGAAAGATTCTAGGACTAACTACAAAAACTTTTTTACCAAATTATGGAGAATTTTACGAAATGCGCCAATTTGTTAAAGGGCCAGACAATTATGAAATGATTGAATTAGGCGAAGAGACGATACCTTTTGGTAAAGAACTTTTGTATAAAGCAAAAGGAATGGAATCTTTTGTAGTTGGAGCAGAAATTTGCGAAGATTTATGGTCAGTTGTACCACCAAGTATTGAAGAAGCAATAGAAGGTGCTACAATTATTGTTAACCTATCAGCTAGTAATGAAACCATTGGGAAAGCAGAATATAGAAAAGCGTTGGTGGCATCACAATCAGCCAGTATTTTAGGTGGTTACGTTTATGCAAGTGCGGGAATTGGTGAGTCGACGACCGATATGGTTTTTGCCGGACATAATTTAATTGCTGAAAATGGTATTATTTTAAAGGAAAGTCCACTTTTTACTAATAATATGCAGATTACGGAAATTGATACAAAAAGGCTGTTAGCTGAAAGAAGGAAAAATACTACTTTTGTGCGAGAAAGAAAAAGAGTATTACCAGTAATTCCTTTTGAAGTCGTGATAGAAGAGACAAAATTGAGTCGTGTTTTTGACGAACATCCTTATCTTCCTGCTGATGAAGCAACAAAAACCAGACGTTGTGAAGAAATTTTAACCATGCAAGCAATGGGGCTTAGAAAAAGGCTCGAACATACGAAAAGCAGAACTGCTATTGTTGGTATTTCAGGAGGCTTAGATTCTACCCTCGCTCTTCTGGTAACGAAAAGAGCCTTTGAATATTTAAAAAAAGACAACAAAGATATTATTGCAGTCACTATGCCAAGCTTTGGTACAACGGATAGAACCTATGAAAATGCCTGCAATATGGTACGCCAAATGGGAGCAACTTTACGGGAAATACCAATAGCACAAAGTGTTAGACTCCATTTTAAAGAAATAGGACATGATGAAAAAATTCAAGATGTAACCTATGAAAATGCACAAGCAAGAGAAAGAACGCAGGTGCTAATGGACATAGCAAACAAAGAAAATGGTCTTGTTATTGGTACCGGTGATATGTCAGAACTAGCTCTTGGCTGGGCAACTTACAATGGGGATCATATGTCTATGTATGCGGTAAATTCATCAATACCAAAGACCTTAGTTCGTCTATTAGTTAAACATAGTGCTAATACCACTGAAGATTTAACTTTGAAGAAAATACTATTAGATGTAGTTGATACGCCGGTAAGCCCTGAATTATTACCACCCAAAGAAGGCGAAATAGCACAAAAAACAGAAGACTTAGTCGGGCCTTATGAGTTACATGATTTTTTCCTTTATTATATGCTTCGTTTTGATTATGCAAAAGATAAAATTAAAAGAGTCGCAATTGAGGCCTTTAAAGGAGACTATAGTGAAGAAACCATCGAAAAATGGCTGGAAATTTTTATGAGACGCTTTTATTCTCAGCAGTATAAAAGATCTTGCATGCCTGATGGACCTAAAGTTGGTAGCGTTGGTTTATCTCCAAGAGGAGATTTAAGAATGCCAAGCGATGCAATTTACAATTAAAAGCATTAAAGTAAAAACCCTTCAATTTTGAAGGGTTTTTGTGATTAAAGTTTTATGTTTTTAAATAAATCACCAAGGTTGGTACTGATATCTTCGGCTTTGGGAATCTCGACTTTAATATCTTCAACTTCATCTGTTTTTTCTTCTAAAGCTTTAATGCTAAGAGAAAGTTTACCATCTTTAATACCAATCACTTTAACGGTTACATCTTGTCCTTTTTCTAAAACATCAGAAGGAGATTTGATGCGATTTTGACTAATTTGTGAGATGTGAACCAAACCAGAAAGCCCGTTTTCTAGATTAATAAAAGCACCGTAACTTTGTAGAGAATCAACCTTGCCAGTTAAAACATCGCCGACATTTAGAGAAGCCATTTTTTCTTTCTTTGCTTCTTTTTGTTGTTCTTTTAAGACATCATAAGCTGAAAGTATTAATTTGTTGTTTGCTTGATCTGCATCAATTACTTTAACTTCTAGCTCTTTTAAAAGGAAAGTTTCTAAATCTTCTACATAAGATAAAGAAAGCTTAGAAGCTGGTATAAAACCGCGAATCCCCTCAATCATGGCGATAACTCCGCCGTTTACAACACCTTCTACTTTAACTAAAAGAGTGGTGTTATCTTCCATGTATTTTTTTACAATGTTCCATGGGTTGGCATCATCAAAATGATCTTCGTAATCAGCCATAGTTTCTTTTACTTCTTCATTCATATTCATTCCTCACTTTAACAATTATTAATTAATTTAGTATAACATAAATATTTAAAATGTTGTTGACGAAAAGTAAAAAAAATGTAAAGCTAATAGTTAGAGACACAATAGATGTTATAAGGATGGTAATTATGGAAGAATTAAAAAGAACTACCTATGTTGTAGGACATAAGAACCCTGATACAGATTCAATCTGTTCGGCCATTGGTTATGCACAGTTAAAGAAAGAAATTACAGGTGAGAGCTATGAAGCTAGAAGAGCAGGCCTAATTAATGAAGAGACTCACTTTGTTTTAGAGGCCTTTGGCGCAGAAGTTCCTAAACTTTTACAAAATGTAAAATTACAAGTAAAGGATATGGATGTTCGAGAGGTAGAAGGAATTGGGCAAAAAGTATCTATTAAAAAAGCTTGGAAACTAATGAATGATCATAATATTAAAACTTTACCAGTTATAGAAAACGAAACTTTAAGTGGTTTGATTTCAACAGGAGATATTGCCAGATCTTATATGGATGAACATGATCCATACGCACTGGCAAGAGCAAGGACCCAGTTTCAAAATATAGCAGAAACTATTGGTGGGGAAATCATTACTGGTAACGGACATGGCTTTCTTCATGAAGGAAGAGTGATGGTTGGTGCTTCTAGTGAATCAGTGATGAAAGAAATGATTGAACCAGCTGATCTTGTCATTGTGGGAAATCGTTTAAGTGCCTTTGAGTGTGCAACTGAAATTGGTGCTAGTTGTATTGTAATGTGTGGCAATCCAGAAATACCTAAAGGATATGTGGAAAAAGCAAAAGCAAAAGAAATTGTGGTTATTCGAACGGCTTATGATACCTTTACTAGCACGAGGCTAATTAATCAAAGTGCACCAGTAAAACACTATATGACAAAAGGACCTTTAACAACATTTATGCTAGAGGATTATATTGATGATGTTAAAGAAGTAATGGGTAGTAAAAAGTTTAGAGATTTCCCAGTTTTGACAAGGGAAGGAAAGTTTTGCGGTTTTATTTCCAGACGACGTTTTTTAAATGCTAGAAAGAAAAAAGTAATTCTTGTCGATCATAATGAAAAAAGCCAAGCAGTAGACGGTATAGAAGAAGCAGAAATTGTGGAAATTATCGACCATCACCGACTAGGATCGATTGAAACAATGAATCCAGTTTTCTTTCGTAATCAACCAGTAGGGTGTACGGCAACAATTGTATACCAAATGTATCAAGAAGAAGGAATTGTGCCGAATAAAGTAATAGCAGGACTACTTTGCAGTGCGATTATATCCGATACTTTACTTTTTAGATCCCCTACTTGTACGAAGATGGATGAATTAGCTTGTAAACAATTAGGAAAAATTGCCGGAATTGATATTGAAGAATTTGCTAACGAAATGTTCCATGCTGGAAGTTCTGTTCAAGATAAAACGCCAGAAGAGATTATTACTTCAGACTTTAAGGTCTTCCATGTAGAAAACAATGTCTTTGGCGTAGGACAAATTAGTTTTCTCAATGAAAGTGAGTTGCATGATATTAAGGCCAAGGTTGTACCAGCTCTGGAAAAGGTGATGGCCGAAAAAGAACTTCATCAGATTTACTTTATGCTTACTAATATTTTAAAGGAATCCACAGAAATGTTATGTGTAGGGCATGGAGCAAGAAAGTCGTTAATTGATGCTTTTGATTTACCAGATACAGAAAAGCGTATTTTATTGCCAGGAGTTGTTTCGAGAAAGAAACAATTAATTCCAGCTTTAGTAGGAGTATTACAACAATGATAAATGAAAAAGAAAATTGGAAACCCGGAAATATGATTTATCCTTTACCAGCAGTAATGGTAAGTTGTGCGGGGAAAGATAAAAAAGCCAACATTATTACGATTGGTTGGACAGGAACTATCTGTACGAATCCACCAATGTGTTATATTTCGGTTAGACCTGAACGTTATTCCCATCATCTGATTAATGAGACAAAAGAATTTGTAATTAATCTAACCACAAAAGATTTGGCTAAAGCCTGTGATTATTGTGGCGTAAAAAGTGGAAAGTATGAAGATAAGTTTGAAAAAACAAAACTTCATAAGGGCGAAGCAAAAGAATTAAACTATGCGCCTATTATCAATGAAAGCCCTGTAAATATCGAGTGCAAGGTTAAAGAAGTAAAAAAACTTGGCAGCCACCATATGTTTATAGCGGATGTGGTTAATGTACAGGTGAATAAAGAAGCTCTGAACGATAAAGGCAAGTTTGAATTAAATAAAACAGGACTCATTACTTATTCCCATGGAGAATATTTCTTGTTGGGAAAAAGCCTAGGAACTTTTGGCTATAGCGTGAAAAAGAAAAAGAAAAGAAAATAGAAAAAGTAGCTGCTTCGATTTTTTAATCGTGGGCAGCTACTTTTTTATAAAGGTTTAATCATTGTCTTATAGATATGTTTTAACATCAAAGCACAAAGAATAATGGCTACTACTTCTGCTAAGGGGAATGCCCACCATACATAATGAAGGCCAAAGGCTTTAGAAAAAATGTAAGCTAGTGGCAATAAGAAAACTAATTGTCTAACGATGGAAATGATTAAGCTATAGATACCATTACCCAAAGCTTGGAAGACAGCAGTTACAATGATATTAAAGCCAGCAAAAAGAAAACTTATACTAATGATTCTAAGAGCGGGAACACCAATTTCTACCATGTGATCAGAAGCAGAAAACAATCCTCTTAAAGCTATACTAGAGCCAAACTGGAAGAAGATAAGGCCAATTACCATAATGCCAGCGGCTAATAAAACGCTGATTTTAATGGTGCTAGTAATACGTTTCTTTTTCTTCGCTCCATAATTGTAGGCAATAATAGGTATCATGCCATTATTAAGACCAAAAATTGGCATAAAGACAAAACTTTGGAGCTTGAAATAAACACCTAAAACAGCCGCTGCAGTAGAAGAAAAGGCCATTAATATCTTATTCATACCAAAAACCATAACCGAACCAACAGACTGCATAACAATAGCAGGCAGTCCCACCTTATAAATGGTAAGAATGGTTGCTTTGTCTGGTTTGAAACCATTGCGAATGGATAGGTTTATTTCGGGATTTTTAAAATGGTTGAAATAAATGCCCAATAACATCGCAACTATTTGGCCAAAAACAGTAGCAACAGCTGCACCTGTAACACCCATTTTGGGGAAAGGCCCAATACCGAAAATAAGCAAAGGGTCAAAAATAATGTTAAGGATTGCACCTACTCCCTGTGTATACATGGTGTAAATGGTTCGTCCAGTAGATTGTAAAAGTCGTTCGAAACAGATTTCTACAAAAATACCAAAAGAGAAAATAGTTACGACCATCATATATTCTTTACCCATGCGAAGGATGTCTGGGTTTGAAGTTTGGGATTTCATAAAAAGCTCAGAAAAGAATATGCCTAAGATAGCAAATAATACAAAGTTAACAAGACTTAATAAGACGCCGTTTTTAGCAGTTATATTCGCATCCTCTTCTTTTTTTTCGCCTAGATGTCTAGATAATAAAGCGTTCATACCTACACCAGTACCAGCCGCAAAAGCAATCATCAGGTTTTGAATTGGAAAAACTAATGATACAGCAGTTAGTGCATCTTCACTTAATTTTGCAACGAACATACTATCGATAATATTGTAAAAAGCTTGTACTAGCATCGACAACATTATTGGTAAGGACATAGAAATTAATAGTTTCGAAATAGGTTGTACGCCCATTTTGTTTTCGTTCATATAAAAAACCTCCTATTAAAAAAAATGCAACTTTACTATTTTAACATACCCATGATAGAATTGTAAGAGTTAAATTTAAAAGAACTTATATGACATAGGAGAATAAATTGAAAAATTTTAAGATGACCATCTATGCCAGTTTCATTGGCTTTATTACCCAGGCAATTATTAATAATTTTGCCCCTCTTTTGTTTTTGACTTTTACAAAAACTTATAATTTATCTTTAACTGAAATCACTTTTCTAACGACTTTAAATTTTGCTACGCAGTTAATAGTTGATCTTTTGGCTATTGGTTTCGTCGATAAAATAGGCTATCGAGTTAGTACGGTACTGGCTCATTTCTTGGCGACTCTTGGCCTAATTTTAATGGCTATTTTGCCGGCCACACTAAAAAGCCCTTTAACTGGTTTGTTAATAGCCGTAATCACTTATGCTATAGGCGGTGGCCTATTAGAGGTTTTAATGAGCCCTATTGTTGAGGCTTGTCCAACTAAAAATAAAGAAAAGGCTATGAGTATGCTTCACTCTTTTTATTGTTGGGGGCAAGTAGGAGTAATATTAATATCCACCTTGTTTTTTTCCTTGTTTGGAATCGATAAATGGAAGATATTAATGTTTTTTTGGGCAGTCATTCCCTTTTTGAATATGATTTTATTTAGTAAAGTTCCTTTACCAGGTTCATTAGCTGAAACAGAGACAAAACTTGGCCTTTGGGGAATTTTAAAAAATAGAATATTCTGGCTATTTGCTCTTATTATGATTTGTGGAGGAGCAAGTGAGCATGCACTAGCCCAGTGGGCTTCTAGTTTTAGTGAAAGTGCACTAGGAATTACGAAAACGGTAGGAGATATTACGGGACCAATGCTTTTTGGTATTACGATGGGGATTACGAGAATCTTTTATGGAAAGAAAGGAGAAAAGATTGAACTTAGTAAGTTTATCATCTTTTCAGCCCTCTTAAGTATGATTTCTTTCCTTATAATAGCACTTAGTCCTATCCCACTTGTGGCCTTAATCGGTTTTGCCATCAGTGGCTTTGCTGTAGGAATCTTTTGGCCAGGAACACTAAGTTTAGCAGCCAAAGAAATGAAAACGGGTGGAACAGCTCTGTTTGCCCTTTTAGCACTGGCAGGAGATTTAGGGTGCTCTCTTGGCCCCACAGTAGTCGGAATAGTTGCCGGAAAATTTGATAACAATTTAAGAATAGGAATTTTATGGGCGGTAATATTTCCTTTAATAATGATTATTGCCCTAATGACAGTGAAAATAAGAGGTAGAAAAAATGCATGAAGAATTTGTAAGAACAACTCTTCTTTTTGAAGAAGAACAAATGGAAAAATTATATCAGGCCACAGTCATGGTATTAGGAGTGGGTGGTGTAGGATCACACCTGATTGAAGCGCTTGCTAGAAGCGGTGTTGGTTCCTTTGTTATTGTCGATAATGATACGCTTTCCATTACTAATATTAATCGGCAATCTATTGCTTATCACAGTACAATTGGACAATATAAAACTAGAGTAATGGAAAAACGAATAAAAGACATTAATCCTTTGGCAAAAGTCATTACCAGAGAAATGTTTATTTTGCCGGAAAATGTAAAAGAGCTACCTTTTGAAGAAGTAGATTATATAGCTGATGCTATTGATACAGTTACAGCAAAATTAATTGTCATAGAAAAGGCAAAAGAAAAAGGAATTCCTATTATTTCTAGTATGGGCACAGGAAATAAAATTTACCCACAAATGTTAGAGATAACGGATATTAAAAAGACCTCAATGGATCCTTTAAGTAAAGTTATGCGCAAAGAATTAAAAGCGAGAAATATAGAAGATTTAAAAGTTATTTACTCAAAAGAGAAGCCAATTGACACCAAGGGTAGAGAAACGGGAGAAGATAAAGGCGTACGAAGAAGCATACCAGGTAGTACTTCTTTTGTACCACCTGTTGCAGGCATTATGATTGCCGGGGAAATCATACGCGATATTATTAATAAGAAATGAGGTATCCCATGGATTTATTTGAATATGCATTAGAAAAAAACAAAGAAAAAGAATCACCTTTAGCCATGAGACTTAGACCGACCACGTTAGAAGAGGTAGTTGGACAAGAACAGATTATCGGCAAAGACAAACTACTGTACCGAGCTATTAAGGCGGATAAATTAAGTTCTCTAATTTTTTATGGCCCGCCAGGCACTGGAAAAACCACTTTAGCAAAAGTTATTGCTAATACTACTAGTTCAGATTTTATTCAGATTAATGCAACTATTTCCGGAAAAAAAGATATGGAAAGCGTAGTTGATAAAGCAAAGAACTCCCGTGCTATGTATAATAAAAAAACGATTCTTTTTATTGATGAAATACATCGTTTTAATAAAGCGCAACAAGATTATCTTTTGCCCTTTGTTGAAGATGGAACGCTTATTTTAATTGGTGCAACAACGGAGAATCCCTATTTTGAAGTGAATCGGGCGCTGCTTTCACGGTCTAGTATTTTTGAACTTTTGCCTTTATCAAAAAGTGATATTAAAGAATTACTAAAAAAAGCTGTCTACGATAAAGAAAAAGGGATGGGTTCTTATCAGGCCGAAATAGAAGAGGAGGCTTTAGATTTTTTGGCAGATGTAGCAGGTGGCGATGCAAGAAAAGCTATTAATGCAATAGAGCTGGGAATTATGAGTACGAAACCTAACAAAGAGGGAATCATTTACATTACTACCGAGGTGGCAAGTGAGTGCATCCAAAAAAGGATGATTCACTATGACAAGGACGGTGATAATCATTATGATACCATTTCTGCTTTTATAAAAAGCATGAGAGGTTCAGATCCAGACGCGGCTGTTTTTTATTTAGGGAAGATGCTTCTAGCTGGTGAAGATATTAAATTCATTGCGAGACGAATGATGATTTGTGCAGCAGAAGATGTTGGTAACGCTGATCCGATGGCTTTAGTGGTTGCGACAAGTGCAGCAACAGCAATCGAACGCGTGGGGATGCCAGAAGCCCAGATTATTCTTTCTCAAGCAGTCCTTTATATTGCCTGTGCCCCCAAAAGCAATGCGGCCGTAAAAGCTATTTTTAA
>DXHJ01000099.1 GCA_019113475.1 Candidatus Dorea intestinavium
AATAATAACATAATATGGAGGAAGAAAAATGAGCAAAATTGAAGAAGTAAGAAGCGATATGATAAAAGCGATGAAATCTGGGGATAAAGAAACCAAAGAATCTTTATCTATGCTCCTTTCCGCATTAAAAAATAAAGCAATTGATAAACGAAGTGACTTAACTCCTGAAGAAGAAACTCAGGTTGTTTTAAAAGAAATTAAGCAAACGAAAGAAACGATCGAAACTACCCCTAGCGAAAGAGAAGATATTATTAACGAATGTAAAAATAGAATTGTTGTTTTAGAAAAATATGCACCAAAAATGATGGACGAGGCAGAAATAAAAGATATCGTAACTAATCTGCTTACCGATTTAGGGATTACCTCTCCTAGTGCCAAAGATAAAGGCAATATTATGAAGAATTTAATGCCGAAAGTAAAAGGCAAAGCAGACGGGAAATTAGTAAATGAGATTGTTCAGTCCTTTTTTGAAGCCTAAAATGAAAAGTAGCAAATTCTTTTGAATTTGCTACTTTTTTTGCTTAATTGTCAGTTTCTTGTTTTGATTCCGTTTCTTCACTTTGCTTTTGATAAATCGTTACATTTAAATCTTTAATATTTATTTTATTCCAAGCTTTTTTATTTACTTTAATCTTAGTGTCTTTTTTCCAAGCTTCTGTTACCTCTTTATAAAGAGCGCTTTGTCTTTCACTAACAATCTCTTCTTTTTTCTTGTTGGTAGCCTCTTCATCATGAAGACTTGTTACTTTAGCCACAAAGCTTCCTGTATCTGTTTCAACTACTTCAGTTACTTCTCCTTCGCCTAATGCATCAGCAGCCTTAACAAGGGCTTCATTCGGTGTCGTTGCCTCTTTATCAAAAGTAGCTTGTTGTGGTTCTACACCTTGTTCCGTTGCATAAGCTTTAAAATCCTCTGCGCTTAATGCCCCTTCACGAAAAGCCTTTGCTTTCTCTTTTAGTGCAGCGACTTCTTCATCACTTAACTTTGTTTGTTTTCCTTGGTCATCTGTACTAGTATAAGAAAACATAACATAATCCATACTCTTTTGCTTTGCTTCTTCGTCACTTACCTTAGTATCAGCATCAGCAATAATGGCTTCACGCATTTTACTTTGAATCGTTAAGAGCTTTAAAATTTCCTTCACAGAACTTTCACTTGCCGAAATATTTTGATTTGTTTTTTCATCGTTTTCTTTTAGAAATGCTTTCGTAGCTTCTTCTATTTCTTTTTCATTTTCTTTGGTTAACTCCACCTTATAATCTTTCATATGATCTTCTAAGACATACATCAGCTCAAGATTACTTAACACTTGTTCTTTTACTGTATCAGCATAAGTAGTTCCTTCTGAAACTTCAGTATCCCACATATTATCACCCAAAAGAGATTTATAATAGGTTTCATATTGCGCTTGGTTGTATCGTAAATAAAAATTAGCAATGTCTGCTGTAATTTTATGATCTCCTACTTCTGCTACCGTTGTGCTTTCACTTGTCTTTGCACATCCTAATAAGGTTGTTGCTGCCATAGTAATGGTCAATAGTAATAGTACTAATTTTTTTCTCATTTATACTCCTCCAGCTTTCTTTATACCTTAAATATTATATCTTGTTTCTAGACCTCTATCAATCCTTTTATACTGAGAATTACTTTTTCCACAACTTCCATCGGCTTTTCTTTTGTCTTTTTATAGAAGAATACAGGCTCTGGCTCTGCTTTAAAAGTAAGCTTATTGCGGTATTCTTTCATCATTTCAGGAAGAAGCGTTGTTTTTACCGGTGCTTCTTTTAACATAGTGAAGTAATATCCATCTGGCTTTTCTTCCACAGTTGTTAAATATGCTTCATGAGCATTTGCTTTTAGCATTGCAACAGCAATAAGAGTTTCGACTTTCTTTGGTAAGTCGCCAAACCTATCAATAAGCTCTTCCACCATTGCCTCTTTATCTTCTTCACTTTCTATCGCGGCAATTCGCTTATAAACATCTATTTTCCAACCTTCGTTTTGAATATAAGTAGAAGGGATAAAAGCATCCACATTGATATCAATACTAGTCGCAAATTCTTCCGTCTTGGTTTCACCTTTTAAGTGCCTAATAGCTTCATTTAGCATTTTTGTGTATAAATCATAGCCCACCGCTTCCATATGGCCGCTTTGGCTTTCTCCTAGTAAGTTTCCTGCTCCTCTAATTTCCAAGTCTCGCATAGCTATTTTAAAGCCACTACCTAAATCCGTAAATTCTCGAATAGCTGAAAGTCTTTTTTCTGCCTCTTGTTTTAGGAGTTTGTTTCTTTGATAAAGTAAAAAAGCATAGGCCATTCTATTCGATCTGCCGACTCGTCCTCTTAGTTGGTAAAGTTGAGATAAACCAAATTTATCAGCATCATGAATAATCATGGTGTTTGCATTGGGTATGTCAAGACCCGTTTCTATAATAGTGGTAGAGACTAAAACATCTATCTCACCATTAATAAAATCCATCATAATGGCTTCTAGCTTATTTTCTTTCATTTGTCCATGAGCATAAACAACATTTAGCTGGGGTAGTATCTTACTAAGTTTTGCCGTTATTTCTTTAATATCTTCTACTCGATTGTAAACATAATAAACTTGTCCCCCTCTTAGACATTCTCTTTCAATAGCTTCTCGCACCATTTCTAAGTTGTATTCCATTACATAGGTCTGAATTGGCATTCTTTCGTTTGGCGCTTCTTCTAAAACGCTCATATCTCTAATACCAATAAGAGACATATGTAGGGTTCTTGGTATCGGTGTTGCTGTTAATGTTAAGACATCTACATTTTCTTTTAATCCCTTTATTTTTTCTTTATGCTTTACACCAAATCTTTGCTCTTCATCAATAATTAAAAGCCCCAGATCTTTAAACTTCATATCTTCACTTAAAACACGATGAGTTCCAATAATAATGTCAACAAGTCCTTTTTTCGCATCTTCTACTGTTGTTTTTTGCTCTTTTGCTGTTCTAAATCTATTCATTAAATCAATCCGAACCGGATACTCTTTCATTCTTTGAACAAAAGTATTGTAATGTTGTTGTGCTAAAATAGTGGTAGGAACAAGATAAACCACCTGTTTACTATCTTGTACAGCCTTAAACGCTGCTCGAATAGCAATTTCTGTTTTTCCATAGCCCACATCGCCACAGATTAAACGATCCATAACCTTTTCGCTTTCCATATCTTTTTTAACATCGGCAATCGCAGTTAATTGATCAGCCGTTTCTTCAAAAGGGAAAAGCTCTTCAAATTCCGTTTGCCAAAGTGTATCTTTACCAAATCTATGCCCTTTAGCTTCTTGTCTTTTCGCATAAAGTTCAACCAAATCCTTAGCAATAAGACCAACAGCCTTTTTAACCCTAGTCTTTGTATTGCTCCAATCTTTTGATCCTAAGCGATTTAATTTAGGCTTTTTAGCATCCGCATTAGCATACTTTTGGATTAAATCAAGTCCCGTTGCTGGGATATAGAGATTTCCTCCTTTGGCATAAGAAATCTTAATGAAATCTTTAACCACTTTATCAATTTGAATCTGTTCAATTCCTTGATAAATACCAAGTCCATGATTTTCATGTACAACATAATCCCCAACTTTTAACTCTTGAAAGTCGCGAATATGACGTCCTTCATAACTTTTTTTCTTTTTCTTCTTTTTAACTCGACCAAAAATATCGCTTTCTGAAATAACAATAAACTTAATAAAAGGATATTCGTATCCTGTTGCCACATAACCCTGGGTTGTCAAAATTTCACCAGGTCCTAATTTTGCTGTGGTATCTTCACTGAAAAAACTACTTAGATTATAATCTCTTAAATCTTCAGCAAGTCTTCTTGCTCTTGTCCGGGAAGCCGAAATTAAAATAACACGATAACCTTCTCTTTTTAGTCTTTTTAAATCTCTAGTTAGAGCATCAAAACTGCTGTTATAAGGGCTAACACTTCGTCCCTCAATAAAATAATCTTTTTTTATTTTAAAGCCACGCTTTTTTACATCAATTCCGTAAAAGCCAACACTATAATATTGATTAATTTTCTTTTGGATTTGTTGTGTACTAAGAAGACTAATTTCAGTGTCTACAACTTCAAACCCTTCTTCCACTCTTCTAGCCTGTGCTTCGATAAACTCCTCTTCTATTGCTTTTCCTTTTTCTAAAATTCGCAGCGGTTCATCTAAATAAAGTAAGGTTTCTTCAATCTGAAAATAGTCTAAAACATTCTTATCTTTTTTTTGCTGGGGATAGTCGGTAGCTGGAAAAATACGAACTTCTTCAATAGGCTCTAAAGAGCGCTGACTTAAAACGTCAAAAACTCGAATAGAATCCACCTCATCCCCCCAAAGTTCAATCCGAACTGGATGATCCATTGTTAAGGGAAAGATGTCTAAAATTCCACCTCTTATGGCAAATTGACCAAGACTATCTACTTGGCCACATCTCTCATAACCATTTTTCGTTAAAAAGGTTGCCCATTCATTTAAAGAGATACTATCATCATTGCGAATAATTCTAATGTTTTTTTCAATGCTTTCTAAACCCACAACCGGATCCATCAGTGATGAAAAATCTGTAACTAGCGTTAAAGGCTCTTTACGAATTAGCGCATCAATTAATTCTGCTCTTGCTTTTAAAATGTCTTTACTTCTTAAATCCGCTTGATAAAAAAGTAAATCCTTGGCTGGATAATAATAAACATCTTCTTCTAAACATTTGAATTCTTCATATATTTCTTTTGCTTTTAACTCACTAGAACAAAGGATGATTTTGTATTTAAAACCATCCCCTAATGCATACATCATATGAGTTCTTTGAGACGAAACTAGGCCACTTATTTGAATCATACCTATTTCATCTTTTAAAGAATTTTTTATCTCTTTAAAGGAACTAAGCTCCTCTAAAGGCTTTTTAATTCCCTCCATACTACTCCTTGTTAACTTCAACCTTTTTATTATAAAGGTTCATCGCTTTATCCGCTTCATCTTGAAGAATTAGTTCAATTGCTTCCACTGCTTCCTGATAGGCTTCATAAACTTCTGCTTTATCGTTTTTGGAGAAATGGCCTAACACATAATCTGCCAAGTCATACTTTTTCGGTTTTTCGCCCACTCCTATTTTTAAACGCATGAAGTTTTGGGTTCCCAAATTGGCAATTATATTTTTTAATCCATTATGACCACCTGCGCTACCCTTCTTACGAATTCGGATATAACCTGGGGGCAAACTTATATCATCACTTAAAACAATTAACTCACTTTCTGGATCCACTTTAAAGTAATCTATTAGATCTCTAACACTCTCTCCGCTTAAATTCATAAAGGTTTGTGGTTTAGCTAATAGAACTTTTGTTCCGTTAATAAGGCCTTTTCCAATAAAAGCTTTTGCTTTTCTTTGTTCTAGCGAAATATTATACTTATCCGCCAATAAATCAATGGCTTCAAACCCTACATTATGCCTAGTACCTTCATATTTTTCTCCAGGATTTCCTAGCCCTACAATCAAATACATTTTTTATTCCTCATATGAAAAGCCATAACCTTTTAAGCTATGGCTTTTTCATTATCCTTCTACGATTAAATATTGTCCATTAGGAATTTTAAATACTTCCTCAGCTTCTTCAAATTCATCCAAAGACATTTCGCCAACATCTACGCCTTCTTCTTCAAAGTATTCTTTTACTTCTTCTAAACTGTCCACTAGAACCGCCATACAGTCTTCTAAGAAAGCATCTGCCTCTTCTAAATTTTCTGCCACTGGCTCATCAAATAATTGTTCTTGCTTCGCCAAAAATGCATATAATACTTCGTCGCTAAAATTACTCATTTTAATTCTCCCTATTTTTTTATTTCCTGATACAACTCACCGGGAAGATGTACAATTGTTTTTGCACCAGCTTCTATAAGCTCTTTTTCTGTTCGAAATCCCCAAGCTACAGCTATGGTCTTTATTCCAGCATTTAAGCCAGTTGCTACATCTACTTCGGAATCGCCAATATAGATACTATTTTTTTTATCAACATTTAAAACCTCTAGCGCTTTGTATAGACCTTCTG
>DXHJ01000100.1 GCA_019113475.1 Candidatus Dorea intestinavium
GGCATTGTCTTTTGCAGTTCCTTGCGGACACTTTCTATAGCCCAGGTGACCTGTCTTATGAAGTGATATTTATCTGTGATAATTTCAGCATTAGGAAAGTAACGCTTCGCAAGATCTCTATAAGGTCTCCACATATCGGATACAAAAAAGCGAACACGGCTACGTTCTTTTCTTGTAAAGGTGGTGAAATATTTTATAAGATGGTCCCATTTTCGATCTGGTAAAATATCAAGAATCTTGTTTTTCTTTCCGTCTACTAAGATACATTGAAATTTTCAGATCCAGCATTACCACGGAACTCATCAATACAGAGAACTTCAGGAAGTTTTAAAGGTTTAGGGTAACTAAAGTATCGAATTGTTGTTTTAACAGAAACAGAAGCGTCTTTAGCGACAGAAGCAAAGGATATCTGCTTTCTTAATTCATGACAAATATGTTTCATTAAATCTCTAGTACATCTCATATAGCGAGATAAAAAATAATAATGCTCATAAAAACGCTTTACACAAGCGCAATAATACCTGCGCTTGCGAACGGTAAGGACAATAGGCTTGTGTCCAATGGTGGTATGTTTTATTTTCTGAGTTCTATAATCATGAATCTTGCTAGTTTGTTGTCCACAAGCGGGACAAATTTGATTAGAAAGTTTTGTTTCGATAGAAATATCAACAACAGTATTTTTATGTTCGACTTTTTTTACAATAACCTCTGTTAAATTTAGCAATTTACTGATAGAATTAGAATGCATTTGTACATGAACTCCTTTCTTGTTGGTCTAGTCAACTACATTTTAGCAGTTTTTTAGTATAAGTGCATTTTTTATTTCAATAAAAATGCCAGTGTAGGGCCGCTAATCTTTAATGATATCTAGACTAACGTTCCTTATAGCTGCAACCACAACTAAAGAGCCTTCCGAAGAAGACTCTTTAATCTATAGATTTACTTTTTCATAATTAGTTTTTCTATTTATTTAAGTAGCAATTTTTGCTTTAAGGTGCAATTCCAAACTTTGCAAGTGCTTGAGCATCTGCTACCGCAATTGACGCATCAGGAGTTTCTGCTAAGTGTTCTGCTTGAATTGCATAACCTGTAAGTACTATGTCCTCTAATGTAGTAGTTCCAACTGCACTTGTTGCTAACGTAACAGTAGTAAATAAACGAGGTGTGTCTACGTTTTCGCCTGCTGGAAAAACGCCTGGTGCTCGGTAAACGCCATCTATTGTTTCTCCGTCTGCTCCGCCAACTCTAACCCAACCATTTGCAGGAATATCAGCTGTAATCTTACCTGCTAAGACATCTAGCCCTGTGACTCTTACAAAAACGTAAGTTGAAAAGTCAGAAGTTATTCTTACAAAAGGATCTTTTACTGCGTCTTCTCCAGGCAGTAATTCATAATCATTACCTATATCTGTGAATCCCTCTCCATCTAAATCAGTTTCAAGAATCTCAGCTTCAATTTCTGTTGGTCCAACTGTAAATTTATTAGTTAGTGTTCCGGTATTAGCTGTCAAATACGCTAAAGTTGCCCCTATTCCTATAGCCGCGATTAATACTAATGATACTACCAAACTAATTTTCTTCTTTCTACTCATATTGTTGCCTCCTTTTTGTTTTAGTCTCTTGTTTCATTTGTTTCATTATATTAGGGTGAGGTCACATTTTCGTCACACGAGAGCTTTTTCTTATCTTTTTGTAATAAAGAAGGAATTATACTCGTTAAGATTAAGACAAATACTAAAGCACAAGCAACAGCTACACCTATAGGCGTTCTTATTTTTATGATAAAATAGCCTAAGTAAGGAATAGTAAACACTACCTTTCCCATCACATTTTCAAATCGAACCGGTTTGCCATCATTGGTATTATTGGCATCTCCTTTAGTTATTATTTCCTGAGTAGATTCATTAATTTCTACCACCCTATGGGTTACCACTGTATCAGCACTAAGTTTATAACTAATAGAATCACCAATTTTGACATCTTTAGCTCCTTGACTATCTACCAGTACAAGTGCCCCAATAGGAATTTTTGGTTCCATACTTCCGCTTATTACCACCATAGACTCATAGCCTGCTATCTTAGGTGCGAAAAGTAACGCTGCAAAAGCTACTAAGAACACCAAGATTATTCCACTAATTATATTACAAATTGTTTTAATCAAAATTTAACTCCACCTTAAAATTATTTTATTCCCATGCACTAACAAAAAAATCTTCTACTTCCGTATATGCATCTGTATCAATTATATGTTCTTTTTGTACTGCTGCAGTGCGAAGTTTAATGGTGCCTGAAAGCTCATCGGAGGTAACTCTGTTGTCATCAGCTTCATAAGAATATTGAACTTTTGTAAATAGAGGCTCAGTCTTGCCTCCTGTTAAATCACCAATATATTGATAAATACCATCTTTCCCAGTTTCCGAATCACCTTCTATTTTTGTCCATAATGCGTTTATACCATCGGTAAAACCATCGTTACCGACTCCACCAATTAACACACCTTTTGATTCTAATTCATCAATACCTATGACTTGTACGAAAATCCAAGCATCATTTCCCTCGAGTAATGTTACAAAAGGATTTTTATCTACAATTGCTCCAGGATAAAGATCGTAGGAATTTACTTTCACTATTTCTTCGTCTTCACCTTCTAATTTTCGTCCTAATTCATTTACTTTATTTTCATCAATAGATATTTTGATATTTCCCACCGTAAAGGTGTTATTAAGTGTACCTGTTCCTTTTGCGATATAAGCTAAAGATGTGCCGATACCAATCGCGAAAATCATAAGAAGAGATACAAATAACGTGATTTTTTTATTCTTAGTCATCATATTTTCTCCTCCTATAATTATCTATATTGATTCCACAAAGTCATATAATTTGTTACCGTTTCGCCATCATTATCTAACTCTACCTTTATGATTTCTCCGGTTTCATCTTCAGACCATATAATAGTTTGGATGGCTTCTTGATAAATGGAGATATCAAAATCATCTAAATTTTCAATACCTTCTACCAATTTGTTATCTTCATCAACAATACCGCTTACTTCAGTAAATAAAGGAATCGAATCTCCTACTTTCACGATTTTTGTATAATAGTAAAATCCGTCTGTTGAATTGAGCACCCATCCAGGCTTGATATCAAGACTTGCTACAGTAGCTATAGCTTGAGGAGTAATTGTAATTCTAGCACGAATCAATGCCTCATTTGGTCCCAGGTTTTTAATTGATGGTGCTTTGTGAATTACTCCATCTTTAATTTCAATTGGAGGTTCTTCTATTGTTGTGGTTATTTCGCCAATAGTAAAGTCATTTTTAACTGTTTGATCCCTATCTGTTAAATATGCTAATGTAAAGCTAACTCCAGCCAGTATAATCATAAGTGATGCAATAAGAACTATTCTGGCTTTTTTGTTATTCATTATTTTTTTCACCATATCTTATCGCTCCTTATCTTTTTTTAGTTGTTTCATCTACTTTATCACTGTGCTCCGTTTTAACATAAGTAACCTCTCCCGTTTCTTTATTAACACTAAACTCGTTTTTAGCTAATGAACCATGGCTAAAATTTGAATCATAAGAAAGCTTATTTTCAAATTCTGCTTTTCCAGTTCCATAAGCTTCAATTGCAACGGAAATCGGATTTGTAGTTGGTCTAATCAATTCATAGCGAAGTGTTTCTAATTCCTTAACTTCATAAGTTCCCACTGGTAATTTTTCAATTATAACAGCTTGTGTTTGGGGATCCTTACCTTCTTCAAATACTATATATTTAATTATTTTAAAGTCCGGGTCTCCAACTCTTGTTACTTCAAAGGTAAATACCGCATTTCCATGTCTAGGATTTACCTCATTTACGGTTTTTTCAATTACTAATGTTACATATGGTGTCTTAAAGTTTTTAATGGTTAATCCCTCTAAAAAACCTATCTCTGGATCAGTTGCATCATCTGGTATATTTTCGGTAATTACAGTTAGAAATATTGATCCATTTCTAACAAATTCAACTGTCCAAGTTCTATTTGGAAGTTCATACCCTTCTACTGTAGTTATTTCTTTTAAAGTATATTCACCAATACCAAGATAATTATTTAAGGTTGTGTAGTTAAAGGCAGCAATACCACCATTTGCTGTTGTAACTGTTCCAACAAGATTGTTTCCTTTGTATAATTCAAACACAACACCATCTAAAGGTATGTTTTTGTCTTGTCCATCTACTTTGTTAATCTCGAACCAAGTTGGAACTACATAAACTGTAAATTGATGTTCTACATTTTCCCCATTACTTATATGACCTGTCGGTTCCGGATCCAATTCATTTATTCCGATATCAGTGGAGCTAGTTATAGTAAGGTTTGTATCTGCTCGTCTTACGCTTATATCGAAGTCCGAGTCTTTAATTGGTTGATATGGCTCACTATAAAGTGTTCCAGCTTTATTTATAAAGTCATAAACCAAATCAGGTTCTGTAGACGTTGGCGTTGGTATGTTTGAATCTGTTGATTTGCATAACCACTGAACAGTATCAGTTTTTATATTGTTTTGAAGATTGGCTGTTTCACCTAAATAAACCCAACTATCTTTTACTTCTATTTTAGGTTTAAATATATATAAGTAAGCTTCCATATCTTCTATAACAGATTGTGTAATTATTGGGTTGCCCTCTGCATCTTTATCATTATCTGTTATTGGATCTTTCGGTGTAACAGTAGCTTTTACAGTATAGCTTTTTCTATCTCCTGTAAGACTAGCTGTATTAAGACTTGGTGCCGCATTCCATGTTCCTGCACTTGCGCCTGGTACAACGGTGTATGTTCCAATTACCGTATCACCATCTTTAACTTCATAAACCACATTGACAAACTGGTTGGTTACTGAATTGCCAAGATAATAAGTAGCTTCATCTCCAGGAATCTTATAGGGGATTCCGTCATTATTTTTAATAAATTCTTCTACTGCATTCCAAGTATCCCCAATATAAATACTCTTATTAAGTGTTTCTGCAGTAAACATAAGTGGCACGTTTACATTTGGGCTTTCTATTGTTTTAATTGGATCCGTACTTTTATCATCTTCATAAACTCCTGCTGTGCCATTAGATTCCACCTGATTTCCACCAATAAAACCATCTGCTCTTTCTACTTCTATACGTAGAATTACTTTTTTACCTCGCGGACTTCCATCGATGTCTAATACATAGTTGTCTCTATAAGAAAAACCATTAACCATAACTTTATTGCCTTCTATAGTTAAATTCGCCGAGGTTAACGGTGATTCCGTTCCCCAAGTTTTTACTCCTCCTGTAGTACCCATATAGTCTGCTGTATATATTGTAATTTTACTTAAATCCGGGGTTCCATCGCTGCCTTTTATCAAACTGAAGTAGTCTGAAATCTCATCTGATAATATTGCTTCCTCGGTTAGATGCGATGAAGTTCCGCCAATGTTTTCACTAATACTTTGAAAAATATTTGCTAACTCTTCTGCATTAGTTGCTGCTAAGTAATAACCGCCACCTGCAGCTCCCCCTGTACCTTCGTTACTCATACTTTTCGCAGTAGGAAAATTTGAAGATGTGTAATTCATATATTTATTAATATTTGTAGTAACATCATTTACATTTGCGCCATCAAGCACACCTACTGTATAAACAGTCGCACCTTTGCCTGATGTATTTGATATCGGCGTCTGATAATCCGCTTTCAAATAACTAGATTGTAAAATAGCACCATTTGCCACCGTATTACTAAAATCCGACTGTGTTGTCGGAACACCATCCGTAAACATAACCACTACACGATTTCTTTGACCTTCTAATTCAGGTATATTGACAAAAGCTCTGTTCGCCATAGTCATTCCTATATCTGCCCCTGTAGCACCATTTGCTTGTATTGCACCAACTGAAGCTATTAGAGCATTATACCCAGCAGCATTATTGCTCATAATATTTTTCCAAGACTGATTGTATGTGCTGTTATTAGCATTATTATAGGTTGTTCTACTGCTACCATTAAAGATATTATGAGTAGAATCATCACCAAAACCTACTATTGATACTCGGTGGGTAATGTCATTTGCTGTGCTATCAGCTTGCAATTGATTTAAGAAATTTTTAACTGCTGCTTGCAATGCCTGTCTTCTGGTCTGTTCCAAAAATATTTTTCCATTGTATGAATTATTATTACTTACTCTGTACCATGTTCCGTTAGATCGACGTTTTATTTCAAAATACTGACGATTAGCACCAGTACCTGATCCTTCTCCATAATAAGTAGTTTTTGAATCATATATGCCAGACCACTCCATGTGATAATTCATACTTCCAGATTGATCTAATACTAATACTACATCAGCTGGAATATGAGTTGTTTCACTCGTTACCTGACCAGTGGCATAAGCTTCTAATTCAATGGTATAAGTTGCATCATCAACATCACTATTTCTTGTTGCAGTTTTATTGATAACTAGACTGTCATCTTCGCCTAAAGGAGTTGCTTTTAAAGAGGCTGCTCTTAAAAACGGAATTCCTAAATCTGTTGGAGCTTCTATTTGAGTCTCTTCATTTTCAGGTTCTCCTTGTATTTGCACTTCTTGTATCTCTTCTTTGATTTCTTCCACGATTTCTTCTTGCTGAACTTCTTCTACAATTTCTTGTGCAGAAATTGCAAAAGGAAGATCGTTAAAAGCTTCTTGTACAAAGCTTACTTTCCCAATTGACCCATCTGCTTTTGCTTCTACGTAAACCTCGTTATCTGGAATCTTGGTTAAGAAGAATTGACCATCGCCGCCAACCATTTGAAACACACTTACTGTGCTTGCCTCTAGGTTGTTAGCATCATAGAAGTCCACCCCAATAGTTTTTTCTGTTTCGGGAGTAAATTCTCCTTCTGCATCGGCAAATACTAAGTCATAGTATTCTAGTGCTAATAGGCTTTCCTCCACTCCTGTTAGTCCATAGCCATACACTTCTTGTTGTGAAAGCGTGTTTGCAACCATGGTAACATTTTCTTCATATGGTACGCCAAAGTCCACAGTAAAAAACTTTCCTGCATGATTATCATAGGTTAGACTAGCTATAAACTCATTAGCTTTACTTTCTAGCCATGATTTTCCTAGGATTACAGAAAGTAATAACAGCAAACTTAGAAAACCTGCAAACATTCTCCTGATTACATTTCTTTTACTCATGTCATTCCCCTTTCATTATTTTTATACATATAATAAAATCATTTTTCACATAATATTTATATTATGAAAACTATACCAATGAGTAGTCACAGAAAGGTCACACGAAAAAAGGAAAAAACCATACAACAGTGGTTTTTTCCTTTAATTTGTTCTTTATTATACTAATTTCTTTATTTTATCAATTAATTGACTTATACTGCTTTTAAATCTTCTATATCACAAGAAGAAAATTGCAGTATCGCATTGTTTTTTTTATGTTCTTTTAAAAATCCTTCTTGAATTCTTTGTACTACCAACTGATAGGTTTCTTTTTCTACTGTGAGTAAAAGTACAATGTATTGATTATCGCTATATTTTGAGGCTACATCACTAGATCTTAATACCTTATGTAGCGTTTTTTTCAAACTAGTCATGGCTGCACTTTTCATTTTTACATAATGCTCCGACTGGAGTGAGATTTCTTGATTTGGAAGTAGGGTAATTAAAATTACACAAGCAGTTATTCCATGCCTTTTAATCCGCCTTTTTTCAATATGGTACATTTCTTTTAAAATCCCAATATCACAAAAATAGGCTCCTTGATGATGATTACTAGCTTCTTCTTCAATTTCTGTAATAATTTCTTCAATTTTAGAAGATGGCCTATTGGTCTCTTTTAATATTTCTTTATGTACCTCCATAAGTTCCATCGAGGGCTCCACACCTAAATTTTCATAAAGAGTTTCAATCGCCTTTTGATAGTGTTCTTTGGCGGCTTTATATTGCTTTTGCTTGACCATTGCCGTAATAAAATAAATGTAGATATCCTCATCTAAATTTTCAATCCGCAAAGTTTTATTACATATTTTTTCCATTTCATCGTAATGCTCTTCTTTCATCAAAAGTTTAAGTAACTTTTTCGTTGCTTTTAAGTAAATGGAATGGCAATAAACCGACATTGTTACCACCCAACGCTGAGAATAAAGCTTGGGTAATAATGCTCCTTTATACAAATAGATTGCTTCTTTAAAATTTTTAACTTTTAATGCTTGGTCTACTTCTTTAAGCGCCTTTTCATAATAATTTTCAAAAAGTTCTACATCTAGAACGAGTGGAATGTCATTATTCCAACGATAAGCTCCATTGATAGTATGGATAAACTCAATATCCTTCCAATTTTTCTTTAAAATATTTCGTAACCGATAGACAAGATTCTTCAGTGCCCCTATAGGGTTATTAACCTCTTCCCCTTCCCATAAGGTATCCACTAGCTCTTGACTTCTCATATCTCGCTTCCGATTTAATAACATATAGGCCAAAAGTCTAAGAATCTTTTCTGATCTTATTTGTTCTTCACATAGTTCTTCTCCCCGGTAAGAAAATCTAAAAGCGGAAAACATTTGTACTACTATGGTTTCATTATTCATATTTTTCCCTCATCCCATTATGATAACCGATTAAGTATCATTTACATGCATATGGTAACATTTTCCCCTTTTTGTTTCAATATTATTTTATTAACTCACAAAGAAATAACCGCACAAAACAATTTTGGCGGTTATTTCTTTATATTATCCAATTTTCTTTTTCTTTTTCATAAAATATATCACAAGAATGGTAAGAAGTATTGCTCCAGCGACAACTGCCGCAACTCCAATGTACCAGCTCTTACTTGTACCTTCTTTTTCTTCCATTTCTCCTAATGGTACATCTTCATCGGGTACCTCTGCTACTTTAGATTCTTCATCATCTGTAACCACGCCTTCACCAAGAGGTACATCTTCATCTTCTAGATCAGCTGTACCTTCTTCAGAAGTTGCTGTAGCATCATCAGAAGATGTCGTAGAAGAACTTGTTCCTGATTGTCCACTACTAGAACTAGAAGTCGAGCTACTTGCTTGTCCACTACCTGAAGTCGTACTGGAAGAACCACTACTTCCTGTCGTTGATACTACTGAAGTATCTCCAGGTAATTGAATCGTTTCTTCTACTTCAATGACTTCTCCTTCTGTTGTTGGAACTTCAGCTGTCGAAGTATACACAAATATTATTTCTGTTCCTTTATCTGCAACTACTGCACTTTTATATTTTTGATCCACTTGATGATCTTTAATATCTAAAGCTTCTTCAATAACATTAGCTCCCTTTTGTGTAACAATTACTTGCTGAGTCGCTAATTCTTCACCATAATTATTCACATGTTTTACACGATATACCGCTTCATTAATAATTTTACGGTATTGTGCAACCATGATGGTTTTTTTCGTCACTGAAAAGCTTGAAGCATTCACTGCGTATTCCTTTGTTCCTATATTCCAACCACTCAAATAGTAACCTTCATTAGGAGTAACCATCTCATAAGCTTTATTAAAATCAACACTACCTTTACCAAGCTCCATACTCTTTGTTCCATCTGATAACATACCATGAGAACCTGCTTTTAAAATCACTGGATAAGTATCGGCAGCTCTTGCTTGTGCACCAATGGTAGCGGCTAACAGGCAGACACACGAGAATAGACCTAGCGCTAATTTCTTTATTCTTCTCATAATGTTACCTCCTTTTTGTCTTTTATTTTTTTGACAAGTAAGATAACAATTAAAAGAAGGCTTACTCCCACAATAGCTACTAAAGCGATGGAAGCCGGATCTCCTGTTTTTACATTTTTGTAAATAGTCGAACCTTTTACATAGTTAGGAACCGTCTTATAAATAGGCTCTCCTTTTTTTGGTAAAACTTCTGTTCCCGTTTGAGCCATAAAGACAAGACCAAGCTCTCCTTCTTTTAACATATAACTATTACCAGCTGAGTCACCATCTAATTCTAGTGCTAAGGTAACAGTTGTACTTTCGTCTTTCCCTAAAGTTGCCAACAAGATATAGTTAGTGTTTTCAAGATGTTCTTCACCTATCGAAGTATTAATTTCACCATCACCTATAACCGTAGATAAAAATACTTCATCATTGTTAGCAATAGTAAAAGTGTAAATTGCTTCTTTATTACTGTCAGTTGCATTGGCAATATTCGTTAGAATCTCAGCACTCATATAAAAACGCAATTCTTCACTATCGGTATTTTTAAGATTAATTTTTACTTCTCGCTTTTCTCCTGGCTCCATATTGGTAAAGCCTTCAGTAGAAGTTAAATCTCCAACGAACTTTCCGGAGTCTCCTTCAAAAACAATATTCTTACTACCATCAGCTGCTGATGCAAAAAGAGTTTGGCACATTACTAGAATAAGCAGCAGGATGGCAGCAGTTATTTTTTTCCCTTTAATCATTTCTACCTCCTATTTTTGGTGCTCTGCACTAATTAAGTTGCCAGTTCCATCAAATACTGCTTCAACACCCCACTCTGCAAGCATTGCTTCTTTTGCCAAGGTTGTTTGAACTGCATTCGCTTCAAACTCTATCACTGCTTGATGTTTTAAATATTTGTTACTATCAGTACTTTCTCCTAAAATAGTATAGCTTTCCATAAAATCAGCTTTATCTTTATTACCACCAGGTTCTAGCTGTTTTTTATAATACATATAAACAACTTCTGGATCTTCTGGATCTTCTTCGAAAATCCAATCTTGTTCTTTATTAGGGGTATTAATTACAATTTCTTCTACATTTAAAGTCTCACCATTTTCTGTTTGCGATACTTTTGTCCCCTCCTTTGTCCAATATCGATAAGCAGTTACTCGTACATAAACCGGATTATAGCCTTCTCCCTTTTTTGCTTTCACCGAAATCTTTTCGTTTACAGTCTCACCTGGAAGCCCTTTATACTCTCCTTGATTATATGCGGTATTTGATTCAATATCTTCGCCATTTCTTAGAAGAGTTATACCAAGTGCAGAAGTTGACACGTTCTCCTTCGTCTGTGATGAACCACGAAAAGCAGCAAAAGTCGCGCCAATTAACGTAATAATTGCTAGACAGCTTATTACTATGATTTTGTTTTTTCTCTTTTCCACGTCTCATACTCCTTTATTCACTTTTTCGAGTTACTGTTGAAAAATGATTCTAGATTTACTATGTATAAGTTAGATTATAGAGCGGGAAAGTCACACAATAGTCACAGATAGGAGTTTAGTGCTTTAAAATACTTCTTCTAGTAAAATAAAAAAGTTCTCTAAGGAATTCGTCTTCATCATTTTCTTAAATATTTTTTTATCTTCTTCATGAAACCAAGACATATAACCGCAAATTTCTTTTAATTTAAAGAGCGTTTGTTTTTCACTGTTCGTTAAGTTAAAATAGCCTTCTTTTAGGGCTTTCATAAAGTCTAAGGTTTGCTCTTTTTTAGCTTCATCTTCCTTAATTTCCTGTAAAAGATCAGGTTTTCCTACAATCCCTCTACCTAGCATAATGGCATTTGTAGTAGGATAGTTTTCATTAATCTTTTCTGTATCTTTTTTTGTCCTAATATCACCATTAAAACAAACGGGAAAAGGTGAATCTAGCAAAGCTTTTTGATAAGCATTAAAATGAATCTCATTGCCGTAGAAGTCTTTAAGGGTTCGAGGGTGAATGATTAATTCCTTTAAAGGAAATTTGTGATAAATCTCCAATAGTCTTAAAAATTCTTCTTCCTCTTCTATGCCAATTCTCGTTTTAATGGAAATTTCAACATCACATTTAGCATAAATTTCTTCTAAAAACTGTTCTAGCTTTTCGGGCTCTTTTAAAAATCCTGCACCGCGGCCCTTTCCTGTTACTGTTTTAGAAGGGCAACCTAAATTTAAATTCACTTCTTGATAGCCATAAGGTTTTAATTTTTCTACGGTACTAAGAAAGCCTTGTGCATTATTTGTTAAAATTTGGGGCACTAAATAAAGACCTTGATTAAATTCTGGGGCTACTTTTCTTTTTTCTTTATTGGCCAAACTTTTCTTAGTGTGTGGCACTAAAAAAGGCGTAAAATATTTATCCATAGGTGTAAAATACTGGTGGTACAAATTACGATAGATGCTGGTTGTAATCCCCTCTAAGGGGGCAAGATAATATTGCATTTTGTTCCTCTTTTCTTTTAAGGTTCTTCTTATTCGTTACTTAATGTAACAAAAATAAAGAGAGCTTACAACTAAAAGCTCTCTTAGGTTTTTCGATTTTGATTAATCTATGGCATTTTCTTTAATAAAAGTACCTTTTTCTAATTCTTCAAAAGCAAGTTTTAATTCTTCTTTCGTATTCATAACAATAGGACCGCCCCAAGATACTTCTTCTTTTAACGGCTCTCCGGAACAAATGAGGGCACGCAAAGCTCCATCTTTTGCCCTAATTTCTACAGCAGATCCTGGTCCTAGTAAAACTGCTGATTTCGTGTCACAGTTTGTGGAATCAATGACAGCATTTCCCTCAAGGAGAAAAACAAAAGCATTATCTTTTGGTGGCAAGTTCACAACTGCACTTTGATCTTTATCGATTAACAAATCTAAAATCGTCGCATCTACATAATCGCCCTTTACTCCGGCTACTCCTTCATATTCTCCTGAAACAACTCTTACTTTGCCAAAGTCGGTTTTTACTTCTTTTATCATCTCATTTGTTATTTCAAAATATTTAGGGTGAGTCATTTTATCTTTTTGGGGTAAATTAAGCCACAATTGTACTCCTAGCATTCGCTTAGATGGAGTTGGCATTTCTTCATGAATAATACCGCTGCCGGCGGTCATCCACTGAGATTCACCATTTTTAATAATACCTTTATTTCCCAAATTATCTTTATGCTCCATTTCTCCTTCAATTAAATAAGTAATAGTTTCGATGCCTCTATGAGGATGGGGTGGAAAACCAGCAATATAATCGCGCGGATTTCTTGAATCAAAAGAATCAAGCATGAGCCAAGGATCAAAATCTTCTACTGTGTTAATACTAAGAACTCGTACTAAATGTACTCCTGCTCCATCAACGGTTGGTCGACCTTTGACAATTGATTTTATTTTACGTTTTTCCATACTCTTTGATACCACAAATTGGGGGTATCTTCCTCCTTTCAAATCTTTCGCTCCGGATTTATGACTACCAGTTCTTTACTTTTAGGATAAGCAATAACAATACAGTTTTTTACTTTATTAATTTTTGCCATAATTATGGTTTTTACGGCATTTTTTACTTCATAAACTTCTCCAAGGGTCATTTTAGTATCGACTAAAATAACTAGTTGAATTTCTATCCCATCCCCACATTGTCTAGTCTTTAAAGACTGCACTCCTAAAACATTTTCTTGTTCTTTGGTAATTTTTAAAATTTCTTCATGGATTTCTGGATCAATCGCTTTATCGGTAATCTTATTGGCCGATTCTTTAAAAATGCCGATAGCGGTTTTAAGAACAAATACACAAATGGCTAAACTTGCTAGAGAATCAACCACTGGATATCCCATTCTAGCACCCATAACACCGATTAAACTACCGATAGAACCGATTCCATCAGCTCTTTGGTGCCAGGCCTCTGCTAAGATAGCCTCTGAATTTGCTATTTTCGCTTTTCCTTTCATATACCAAAACATAAATTCTTTTACTAGAATTGAGATACAAGCAACTATTAGCGCAATTACACCTGGTGTTTTTACCCCTTTGTAATCATCATGAATAATTCTCTCTAGCCCGGCGAGGCCAATACTAAGACCGGCACTAAATAAAATCATCGCCATAATAATAGCCGTAACACTTTCGATTTTTTCATACCCATAAGGATAATCCTTATCTGGATCTTTATCTGAAATCTTGACCCCGACAAACATGATAAAAGCGCCCATTACATCCGAAAGAGAGTGAAGGCCATCGGAAATAAGGGCTTGTGATCCCGAAAAAAATCCAGTTGTCAGTTTCATGGCACTAAGAGAGACATTCCCCACCGTATCAATTAGTGTCACTTGATTGATTGTTTTTTTCATGATTTTGTCCTCAATTAGGTCGTCTATCTACAATTTAATCCTATAAGAGAATGCTATCTAATACAATAATTTCGAAGGTTTTTTAATCATAATTTATTGTTTATTTATTTTTATTGAATAAATCATTAGAAAGAGAATTGTGTTATGATAGAGACAATAACATCTATTAAAATTTTTATGGAGGTTCTACTATGGATAATTTTACTTTTTATAGCCCAACTTACTTCTCTTTTGGTAAAGATACCGAAACAGAAGTCGGTGCATATGTTAAAAAATTTGGTGGCACTAAGGTACTTCTTCATTATGGAGGAGGAAGTGTTGTTCGCTCGGGTTTATTAGACCGCGTTAAAGAGTCTCTTTTAAAAGAAAAGATTGCTTTTGTGGCCTTAGGTGGTGTCAAACCAAACCCCAGAGATGATTTAGTTTATGAAGGCATTAAAATTTGCAAAAGCGAAGGGATTGATTTTATTTTAGCCGTAGGTGGTGGTAGTACTATTGATTCCTCAAAAGCAATTGCTGCTGGAACTCTTTACGAAGGTGACTTTTGGGATTTTTACCAAGGAAAGCCCATCGAAAAAGCACTTCCTGTTGGCACCGTTTTAACCATTGCTGCCGCTGGCAGTGAAGGTTCACCAAGTTCAGTTATTACCAAGCTTTCCGATAATTTAAAAAGAGGAACAAGCTCTGATTTGATCCGGCCTAAATTTTCACTTTTAAACCCTGCCCTTACTATGACCTTACCACCTTATCAAAGTGCCAGTGGTATTGCCGATATTATGGCACATTTATTAGAACGTTATTTAACTAAAACTAAAAACGTAGAAGTAACAGATCGACTTATTGAAGCCCTCTTAATAACGATGTTAATGGAGGGTCCAAAAGTTATAGAAAACCCCAAAGATTACGAAGCTAGGGCAAATATTATGTGGGCTGGTATGATGGCTCATAATAATTCCGTTGGAGTAGGCCGGACACAGGACTGGGCAAGTCATGCCATTGAACACGAACTATCTGCCCAATATGATGTCGCTCACGGAGCTGGCCTTGCCGTTATTTTTCCTGAAGTTTTAAATTATACAATGGATCAAGATTTGTTAAGATTTGCCAGATTGGGAGCCAATGTTTTTGGTGTTCCTTATGATTATGAAACGCCTAAAAACACTGCCTTAGAGGGTGTTAAGCGTTTGCGAAACTTTTTTAATTCTCTTGGACTTCCAAGTACCTTAAGCGAATTAGGAGTAAAGGAACAAGACCTTGATGAAATGGCTCATAGAGCTTGTTATGGAAATGGTCGCCTTGGTTTTTTAGGTGGTTTTTCCAACTTAGGTGAAGAGGATGTTAAAAACATTTATAAAAACTTACTGTAAATTATTAGGAACCTGCTAAAAAAAGCAGGTTCCTAATTTTTATAATAACTGCATATTTTTCATTTCTTCTAATAAAATCTTTTGATGTGCTTCTTCCATAACAGTAAGAGGAAGCCTTGGTTCTCCTACTTTAAAACCTTTCATCGCCATTGCTGCTTTTACAGGGATGGGATTAACTTCACAAAATAGAGCTTTACATAAAGGAATTAAATCAATCTGCATTTTGGTTGCTTCTACAATTTTACCTTCTATAAAATCAAAAACCATATCATGCATGTATTTTGGTGCAACATTTGATGCAACTGAAATCACACCGCTGCCACCAAGACTAAGTAGGGGTACTACCATGTCATCATTTCCAGAATACAAATCAATCGCTCCATTGGTTAAATGCATAAGCTCTGCTGCCTGTGACATGTTGCCAGATGCTTCTTTCATTCCTACAATGTTCTCTACATCATGGAACAACCTAGCTGCAGTTTGCGCTGTTATATTCATTCCTGTTCTACTTGGTACGTTATAAAGAATAATCGGAATTGTAACGCTATTTGCAATGGTTTTAAAATGTTCATAAAGACCTTGTTGGGTGGCTTTATTATAATAAGGTGTTACCACTAATAAACCATCTGCC
>DXHJ01000101.1 GCA_019113475.1 Candidatus Dorea intestinavium
GATCTTTCTTGCAGCTTCTTCGCTTAAATCTTGTAATGGACGATCTCGATATTCATCCGATGTGCCAACTACTGCACTTACTAAGGAATATACTTTTTTAGCATCTCTTTGTAAGGGATGAAAAAGTATATTAGATACTACCGGTATATCTAAAACCATACGCATCGCTTCTGGCCACAAATCATTAACATCGGCCACAAAAGGAATGTTGTTTTTCTTCGCATACTCGGCCGCTGCAAGTGCCACATCATTTGGTGGTATTTCTGCATAAAGAAGGTCGTAGTTACCTTCTTCTTTTAATAAAGTGGTTAAGTTCCTAGCGGCTTTTGCATGACTTACAATCCTTCTGGGATCGACATTTTTTTTATATCCTGGTTCATAGATAAATTTAATACCAAAGGGGTAATCCTCTAAATGAATCTCACCAATATCTCTTTGTGCTTTTTCCCAGTGCTGAAAAGTAGTCGTTATCAAGTCTACTTGAAAGCCTGATCTAGCTAGAATTTCACAGATGTAGCGAAACCTTGTATATCCTTTTTCATTATCAAGTTTTACTCCCATTGTAATAACTGCTATTTTTTTCAATTTTATTCTCCTACTTTAAGACTGCAAAAACTGTCTGTATTAATACTTTGATATCTTTCCTTAAACTAAATTTTCTCAGATAGTGTAAATTATAATCCATTTTTGCTGGTAAAATAACCTGAATGTAAGTTGTTTCTCTATCTAATCCCAAATCTTCATGTTCTTTTAACACTTGTGTTTCATCTTTATATTTAATACTTGCATCTGAAGTAATACCTGCCGGAAATAGTAAGGTCGCTTTCATTTCATTGCTATACTCTTTCACATATTGAAGTACCTCAGGTCTTGCGCCAACAAAGGTCATATCGCCCATTAACACATTAAATAATTGTGGGATTTCATCAATTCTATATTTTCTTAAAACTTCTCCCAGTCTAGTAACCCGATTGTCTTGGTCTCCGGTAATGGCTAATCCTTTTTTATCTGCTCCTTCGACCATGGTGCGAAACTTATAAATCGTATATAACCGACCATATTGGGTAACTCTTTTTTGTTTAAAGAATACCGGTCCTTCACTGTCTTTTTTGATTAGATACGCAACAAAAAGCATAACTGGCGCTAATAATAACAAAAGAATGGTGGCCATAACTTTATCTAGACATAGTTTGATAAAAATACTTTTCTCTTTTTTTGCTAAAAGAGCATAATATTCTTTCACTTTTTCATTTTTCATAAAGTTAGGCAGTTCATCATAGTTTTTTAGCATCTTTATTTCTCCACAATATCTAATAGGTTTTGTGCTACATAATCTACCTCTTCATCACGAAGTAAAGTATGAAGTGGTAGAGTGATTTCTTGCTCGAAGAAATGATAAGCATTCGGATAGTTCTTAATATCAAAGCCTAAGTTTTTATAAGCACTTAAAAGTGGCAGTGGTTTATAATGTACGTTGGTTGCAATGCCTCTTTCGCCCATTTCTTCAATCACCTTGTTTCTAGTTTCCAAGGTCACACCTTCAATAGTGGCAATGTAAAGATGACCACTAGAAGAAGCATTATCAGTATAGTGATTCAGTCCTTTTATGCTTGTATTTGCAAAATGCTGATGATAACGATTAATAATCTCTTTTCTTCTAGCTAAAAGTTGAGGATATCTTTTTGCTTGCACGACCCCAATAGAAGCACAAATATCGGTCATATTGCATTTATAAAGGGGGGCTACAATATCATATTCCCAGCTTCCCGCTTTCGTTTTAGCCAAGGCATCTTTTGACTGGCCATGAAGAGATAAAAGCATTAATTGTTTATAAAGATTTTCATCATCAAGTTGCAGTTCTTTTTTCCAAGTAAGCGCTCCTCCTTCACCGGTCGTAAGATTTTTGACAGCGTGAAAAGAAAAGCTAGAAAAATCACTAATACTTCCACAAGAAACTCCGTTTCGTGTCGCTCCAAAAGCGTGGGCACTATCAGAAATAAGGGCAATACGGCCAAGCTTTTCCTGTAAAGCCGACTCTGCTTGAAAAAGATTTCTTTTTGCTTCAATTATTTTATAAATTTCTTCATAATAAGGATAGATAATTCCCGCTAAATCAACACAAATAATAGCCTTTGTTTTCTCTGTTATTAAACCGGCTATTTGGGTGTAATCCATATCGAAGGAGTCTTTAAAAGTATCTACCATCTTAACCGTGGCACCAACATGTATGGCTGCACTTGCTGTCGCAGTATAGGTATAAGCCGTGGTAATGACTTCATCCCCTTCTTTTATTCCCAATAGTCTAAGACTTAATTCCAAAGCTGCAGTAGCTGAATTAAGAGCTGCTGCTTTATTCGTTTGACAATTATTAGCAATTATTTTTTCAATTTCTTTTGTTTTTGGCCCCGTTGTAATCCAACCACTTCTAAGGGTTTGACTTACGGCTTCAATTTCTTCTTCTGTAATATCTGGTGGTGAAAATGGTATATTCATAATATTATACTCCTTATTTTTTGAAGATGTCTAAAGGTAGCTCCGTGCTAGTATCAACAAAGTCTTTATTAAGTTCTTCCAAAATTTTGGCATCTCTTTTTTTGTCTACTTCTTTGATATGATACGTTGGTACCATCTTACTAACAATTGCTTTTATATTAGTTTTTTCGGCATAGGCGTCTTTATATAAATTTTCTAACTCTTCTAAGAAATCTTTTTCACAAAATTCAATTGGTTTACCAATAAAAATCTTGTTATTATCTGTACTTTCAAGGCCTTCTTCTTCCATAAGCATTTCTTCATAGAGTTTTTCTCCTGGTCTAAGTCCGGTATATTTAATTTCCATATCCACACCGGGGGTATAACCAGAAAGGCGAATCAAGTTTTTAGCCAAATCATCAATTTTAGCTGGCTCACCCATGTCAAGGACAAAGATTTCTCCTCCTTTAGCTGAAGCTCCAGCTTGAAGCACTAAAGACACTGCTTCTGGGATAGTCATAAAGTAACGAATAACATCAGGATGAGTGACTGTCACCGGGCCACCTTCTTCAATTTGCTTTTTAAAAAGAGGTACAACGCTACCGCTACTACCTAAAACATTACCAAAACGAACAGCTACATAATCCGTTTTAGAATGATCATTAAAAGTTTGAATAATCATCTCACAGATTCTCTTCGTTGCTCCCATAATATTAGTGGGGTTTACGGCCTTATCCGTAGAGATTAAAACAAAACGATCTACTCCGTATTTATCCGCCATTAAAGCAGTCTTGTAAGTTCCAAAGACATTGTTTTTAACGGCTTCACCTGGGCTATCTTCCATTAAAGGAACATGCTTGTGAGCTGCCGCGTGAAAAACAATATCTGGTCGATATTCAGAAAAAACCACTTCCAACTTTCTTCTATTGCGTACAGAACCAATTAATACCACAAGATTTACTTCCGGATGTTTAATTTTCATCTCTTGTTGAATTTCATAAGCATTGTTTTCATAAATATCAAAAATAATAATTTGTCTTGCACCATTAGCCGCCACTTGTCTGCATAACTCACTACCAATGGTACCACCACCACCGGTAATTAAAACAACTTTATCTGCTACGTAATGACCTACCTTTTCCGTTAATACATTAACCGGATCTCTACCTAGTAAGTCCTCAATTTCTACGTTTCTTATTTGAGAATAGCTAACTTCACCATTTACTAACTGATAAACACCGGGCAGTATTTTTAATTCGCAGTCTGTTTTTTGACATATGGCCACAATTTCCGAAATAGTAGTTCTACTAGCACTAGGAATAGCGATGATGATTTCATCAATCCCGTATTCCTTCACACTTTCTATAATCTTATCTCTTCCGCCTACTACTTTTACCCCGTGAATGTAGTTTCCATGCTTTAATTTATCATCATCGATAATGCAACGAATAATGGAATCTAGATAACCACTAAGTTCTAGCTCTTTCATAATCATGTTACAAGCTTCGCCACCACCAATTATCATTGTATTTCTAACTTTTGGTCCATGGAGTCTCTTTCTATAAGTTAACCTGATAATTCGGTAAGAAAATCTAGTAAAACAAGTTATAAGGAAAAGGGAAGCTCCATAGATAATAAAATAGCTTCTATAAATAGGGTGATAAGAAAAAAGATAAAACACCACATTAGCTACTACCGATAAAAAACAAGCCCCTAAGACATTGGCCAATTCATTAAGACTAGCAAACCGCCAAAGAGTGGTATATAACCTAAACGCGGCAAATATGATAATCGTAACAATAGTATTAATAAGAATCATGTCTTTTACAGATTCTACGTATTCAATAGGCATATCACTCATTTTAAGGTTAAAACGTAAATATAATCCTAAAAAGGAACTAATATTGATTGCCACTATATCAGTTAATATAAATAAAATCTTATTAATTGTTGGTGTTTTTTTACCAAATATATTAAGATTTTTTAGCTTTTCTTTCATCTTTTATCCCCTTAAACTTTAATTATACAAGCGAATAGGACTTGCGCTACAAGTCCCATCCTATTAACTAGACTATTATATCATATTTGGCTTTAAATTCAAGAAATTTGCTTTTCCTAGCTCCTATTCCCAAAATTTTTTAAGTTCATTTTTAATATTCTTTACGGAAACCATTTTGATATCTTGCCATTCTCTAGGGAAGGTCACTCTATTTCTTTCTTCCAAAAAACGTTCATCTAATAGAGCGATGATTCCTCGATCTTCCTCTGTTCTAATAACACGGCCAGCTGCTTGTAGGACCTTGTTAACTCCCGGAAAAGTATAAGCATAATCAAAGCCATTTTCTCCTTCTTGATTAAAATATTCTTTTAATAGTTCATTTTCTAGCTGCACCTGTGGTAATCCAGTTCCGATAATAATTGAACCGATTAGTTTATCTCTCGTTAAATCAATTCCTTCAGAAAAAATACCACCCATTACGCAAAACCCTACCAAACTATTCTTTCTATTTTCTTCAAAGTTTTCTAGAAATACTTCTCTTGCTGTTTCTGACATAAAACCGGCTTGCATAACATATTCCATCTCTTGATCGGCTATTTTAACAAACTCTTGATATACTTCTTCCATAAATTTATACGAGGGAAAAAACGCCAGATAATTTCCTCTTTTGGAGCGAGAAATTTCTAAAATATAAG
The DNA here is from genome assembly GCA_019113475.1 of Candidatus Dorea intestinavium. Lineage (GTDB taxonomy): Bacteria > Bacillota > Clostridia > Lachnospirales > Lachnospiraceae > Aequitasia > Aequitasia intestinavium. Next base: position 5,167 of record DXHJ01000101.1, read on the forward strand.
TCGCGTAGCGTTTATACATGGCCGTTCCTCGCTTTGTGTATTTAGTAGTTACATCATTACTGGTTACTAGGAGTCTATTTTGGGTTTTAAAGGGTGAGGGTATGTAGATTGCATAGTCTTCTTTTTTGGTACTTAATAATTTTTTAAAATAACTCATGGGTAAAAGCGTGGCAGAAAAAAAGATGGCGGCTTTTCCTTTATCTAAATATTCCACCAAAGATGTGGCTGGGTTTACACAGTAAAGGCAAATCAAAAAGCCTTCGTCGGGATTCTTATAACCATAAATTATAAAGTTTTTATCCATCTTTTCATAAACCGCGAGAAAACTTCTTATCGTAAAATAAAAAGCTAGTACTTCTTCACTAGGCTTTTGGCTTTTATTTTCTTCAAAATAGCGATCCATTTCCACCAAAACTCTTGTTATACTTAAATATAAGTCATCTACTTGTTCTAAGACCTTATAGGTTTCAATTTCCTTTCGCAAACTTAAGAGCTTTTTATTCGTATCATCTAAGGCTTTTGTTAATCGATAATTTTTCTCTTTTATTACCCGTTTTATTTTAAGCACATCATCCTTATAAAGACTAGCACTATACATGGTTCTAGCTCGGTCCACTAAATTATGAGCTTCATCAATCAAAAAAAGATAATCCCCTTTATTACCTTCGCCAAAAAAACGCTTTAATTGGGCATTAGGATCAAAGACATAATTATAATCACAAATGATAACATCCATAAATAAAGCAATATCAAGAGATAGTTCAAAAGGACAAACTTGCCATTTTTTTGCTTGTTCTTCTATCTCCTTTCTTCCTAGTACTTGAAGACTTGTTATAGAGTCATAAATTGCCTCATTAATTCGGTCGTAATGCCCTTTTGCATAAGGACAAGCTTTAGGATTGCACTCTCTTTCTTCAAGAAAACAAATTTTATCCCTAGCCGTTAGAACGATTGTTTTCGTACAAATACCTTTCTCTTTTAAAATATTCATAGCTTCTAGAGCAACCGTTCTGGTAATAGTTTTTGCTGTTAAGTAAAAGATTTTCTCCCCCAGCTCTTCTCCAAGCGCTTTAACCGCCGGATAAAGTGTGGCCATAGTCTTTCCTACTCCTGTTGGAGCCTGAATAAACAACTGTTTTCGCTCTTTTATCGTATGATAGGTAGAAACAACTAAGTCTCTTTGTCCTTTTCGGTACTCATAAGGAAACTCTATTCCTTTTGTTGAATTATTTCTCTTATTTTTATGTTCTATCTGGAATTTTCCCCATTTTTCATATAAACCTATTAAATCAAAAAACCACTGTCTTAAATAGGAAAAGGTAAATTTCTCCTTAAATCTTTTAACTTCTTCCGTTTCTAAGTTGACATAGGTCATTTGAACCTCAACATCTTCTTCCTCTTTAAGAAAAACTTTTTCACCATAAATATAGGCATAGCACATAGCCTGTGCTAGGTGCACAAGCTTGGGACTTTCTACTTTTTCAATATCTTGACCGGTTCCTTTTATTTCATCAATGGTGATTTGCTTATCCCTAGTAATAATCCCATCGGCTCTTCCTTCTACTTGTAACTCAAAACCGTCTAATGTTATCCTTTTTCTTAAAGAAACCTCGGCTTTATAGTCAGGTCCTTGTTTTTTTTGTATTTTTCTATGAATCCTTGCTCCTGCTTGCATGGCATCTAAATCAACCGTTGCTATTCTATTATCAATATCACCAAGTCGCAGAAGAAATTCCACTAAATTTCGCACAGATATTTTTATAACTTGCATTTTACACCTCTTTTATATCTAGCTAAGTATAACAGATTCTTCTCTTAAAGCTCTGTCTTTTTTTGTTATTATTGTTATACTATTCTTATAGGAGGTGGCTATGTCTAAAAAATTAACTCGTGATTTCTATCTTGAAGATGCTGTTTTGCTTTCTCAAAAATTAATTGGCAAAAAATTAATTCATAAAACACCTTTTGGTACTCTATCCGGAATGATTGTTGAAACAGAGGCTTATCGAGGAATGGATGATCAGGCTTCTCATGCTTACCCCAATAGAAATACACCGCGAACGAGGATCCAGTTTGGTCAAGGTGGTTTTGCTTATGTTTATAAAATTTATGGCATGTATGATTGTTTTAATGTGGTAACAGGGGAAAAAGATCAACCTATGTCTTCTCTTATTCGAGCCATTATGCCCCTGGAAGGTCTAAAAGAAATGTATAAATTTAGAAAAGTAAAAAAAGAATACGATTTAGGGAATGGACCGGGTAAACTTTGTGCTGCTCTTAAAATAACCAAAGAGCAATATGGTATGGATTTATGTGGAGATGAACTTTATCTATAAGATTAT
>DXHJ01000102.1 GCA_019113475.1 Candidatus Dorea intestinavium
GAGGCCAAAGTCAACGAAGAACGCGAAAAACTTGAAACTTATAAAAAGATGCTGGCTCAAGTAGAAGAGCAAATTCAGGTACTTATTAAAGAGTAGAGGATAAAATATGAAGAAGTTTAATATCAAGAATCTAAAGGATATCAGTTGGGGTGATATTAAAGAATATAATAGAAAAAGAAAACTAAGAAGGCAGATGATTTTAGAGAGTAGGCGTAATAGCAAACTCTCTAAAAAGATGCGCCCTTTCTTCGAATTTATGAATCGGTACTCTATGCTATTTCATATATTATTGTCTCTTTTATTAAACTTTGTTATAGAAGCAATATCGAGACATTCCTTGATAAAGGCAGGCAGTTATCTAATCGAGTCGCCATTAGTTTTTTTGTATAATTCTTTTATGATTTTTTGTACATTAACCATCGTTTATATTTTTAGGCGACGTACTTTTGCGAGAATCATTATCTCTGTCTTATGGTTGACGCTAGGCGTAGTTAATGGCTATATGCTGTTAAAACGTGTGACGCCTTTTAATGCCCAAGATTTAAAGGTGGCAGCCGATGGGTTAACACTTATTACCAACTATTTTAATGGATTTGAGATTGTCTTTATTGCGATTGGCTTTGTTGCAGTGATTCTTTGGGTTATTTCCATGTACAAAAGAGGAAGCCAATTCACCGGTAAAATGCACCGTGTTTTTGCCTTATTTGGCAGTGCGGTATTTTTTGCTAGTTTTTTCTTTGTAAGTAATCTAGCGATTGAAAAGAGAGTTCTTTCTACTTATTTTGGTAACATTGCTTTTGCTTATGAAGATTATGGCTTGCCTTATTGTTTTATGACCAGTATTTTCAATACCGGTATTAATGAACCCAATGGTTACAGTAAAGAAACCATGGAGCGAATTAGTAATAATGGCGAAATTACGAAAGTGGAAACCGGTCGCGCCAAAGAAGCAAGACCCAACATTCTTTTTGTGCAACTAGAATCTTTCTTTGATGTAAGTGAAGTGGAATTTATGCATACCTCTATTGATGCATTACCTAATCTTCGCAATTTGTTTGAAAATTACTCTACCGGCTATTTTAAAGTACCTTCGGTAGGAGCGGGAACAGCTAATACCGAATTTGAAGTTTTAACGGGAATGAATCTGCGTTATTTTGGACCAGGCGAATATCCTTATAAGACCTACTCCAAGGAAAAGCCCACAGAAAGTGCGGCAACGGCCCTAGGTGCTCTAGGTTATGGAACCCATGCCCTGCATAATAACGGCGGCAATTTTTATAGTAGAGCTAAGGTTTTTGACAATATGGGCTTTGATTCTTTTACCAGTAAAGAATTTATGAACATCTTACAAACAACGCCAAACGGTTGGGCAAAAGATGATGTCTTAGTCTCAAATATCATGAATGCGTTAGATACCACCGACCAAACGGACTTTGTCTTTACTATCTCTGTTCAAGGTCATGGTGACTACCCGGAAGAGAAAGTGATTGAAAACCCGGCGGTTACAGTTTCAGGTATTGAGGATGAGGCACTTAAAAACAAATGGGAATATTATGTAAATATGGTCTATGAGATGGACCAATTTGTGGGAAAATTAAAAGCCGCTGTTGAGGAACGAGGAGAACCGACTGTTTTAGTTTTTTATGGGGATCACTTGCCAACACTAGGCCTTAAATCGGAAGACTTAAAGGGTAGATATTTATACAATACAAATTATGTTATTTGGGATAACATTGGCTTAAAAAGAGAAAATAAAAACATTGCTTCTTACCAAATTATGGCCGATGTGCTCGATCGCCTCGATATTCATTCGGGAACAGTCTTTAACTATCATCAAGAAAGAAGAAAGACGAATAATTATCTTGAAGATTTGGAATTACTACAATATGACATCTTATATGGAAAACAATATGTATATGATGGAAAAATGCCGATTACAAAAGGTCATATGATGATGGGAACTAAGAATGTTACCATCGATAGCATTAATAATAGAAGTGGAAACACCTATAGCTTATATGGGGAAAACTTCACGAAATATTCGAAAGTCTTTATCAATGGCGAAAAGCAAAAGAGCGTTTTTCTTAATAATACGCATATTGAACTTCCCGAAGCTAAGCTTAAAAATGGTGATACCATCACCATTAAACAAATGGGCTCAAGTAATACAGAATTTAGAAGAACCAATGACTATGTTTATCAAGATGGTACCTTAAAAGAGATGCCTGATACCGGAACTGATTTAACAAAATCGTGGACGACGCAAAGTATGAAAGAATAAACGTTGCAATTTCTGCTATCTCTTTGTATTATGAAATAGGTAAATAAGGAGAACATTATGTTAGATTATGATGAAGAATTAAAAAAATTCCATCCAAGTTTGGAATTGGAAGAATTAGAAGAAGCAGTTTATCAGGAAGATTTAACTGATATGGCAGATCTCTTAAAGGAGTTTATTGAGAGTACAAAATAGTAGGATAGGTTAATGGATTATACAAAAAAAGTGATTTACCAGTCTAATTACTGGTATAATGATGGTTTGGCTAAAGCAAATATAAGAGACTTATCCGGAGCATTAAACTCTCTTAGGAGAAGTCTGCAGTTTAATCGGGATAATATAGCCGCGAGAAATTTATTGGGTTTGGTTTACTATGGGCGAGGGGAAATAGTAGAAGCCTTAGTAGAATGGGTGCTTAGTAAGAATATTCAAAGAGAAGATAATATAGCAGGGTATTTTATTAAGCAAATTCAACAAGATACGGCGAAGCTTAGACTAACTAATCAAGCAATAAAAAAATATAATATCAGTATCGAATATGCGAAACAAGATGCCGAAGACATGGCTTTGATTCAATTAAATCAAGCCATTAAGGAACATCCTGATTTTGTAAAAGCCCATCAATTATTGGCGCTTTTATACATGAATGCCGGAGACTTAAAAAAGGCCACCAAGCATGTTCGAATTGCCAGGGCGCTGGATAAAACCGACGAGATTACCTTGCGTTACGCTCATGAATTAGATGAGATTAAAAAAGAGCAGGAACGACCAAACCCCATGGCTAAGCTGGGCAAGAATAAAAATGGAACTATTTCTTATAAAGTAGGAAATGATACCATCATTCAACCTGCTCCGGCAACCTTTAAAGATGGAAATGGCAGATATACGGTTCTAAACATTGTGATTGGTGTTGCCCTTGGTGTGGCAGTTATGATGTTCCTTATTATGCCGGCTACTCTTTCAGGAAAACAAGCAGCACTTAATAAGGAAATGCTTTCTTTTAGCGATCGTATTGCTGTGCAAGAAGCACAAATTAGTGCCTTAAAAAAAGAATTAGAAAAATATCAAGCAAGTGAAGAACCAGTTGCAAAAGAAGCAGCAGAAACGGGTGATGACGTGAGAAATTATTACGAAACCATCGATACCGTTTATACGCACTGGCAAAATAGCGATATGTCAGATGCAGATTTATTGACCGAACTTTTAAAAATCAAACCGGATTCCCTAGGAACGAGTGCTAGGGCAAAGTATGATGAGGTAAGCGCTGATGTATTTTCTAGGCAGCTACCAAAAATAAGTGAGCAGGCAAAATCATCCTATGATTCAGGTAACTTCGAGGAAGCCATAGGACTGCTTACACAAGTGGTGGGAATGGACAAAAGCTACGAGGATGCAATGTATTATTATATGCTGGGAAAAGCATATGAAAGTGCAAATAATAAGGACCAGGCAAAAGCTATTTATCAAGACTTGGTTAAAAATTATGCGGAATCTGCAGGCGGAAAAGAAGCGGCCACATCTTTAGAGGGATTAAAGGAGTAGGAGTAGAAGAATGGATAGTATAACAATAATACTGGGATTTGCCGGTGGACTGGGAATGTTCATCTATGGAATGCAAATCATGGCTCAAGGTCTGGAAAATGCAGCGGGTAATAAAATGAAAGCCCTGTTAGAAGCCTTGACAAAGAACAAACTAATGGGAGTTTTACTAGGTGCGGCAATTACAGCAGTCATACAAAGCTCTTCTGCAACGACGGTTATGGTCGTTGGTTTCGTTAATGCGGGCATTATGAACTTAACCCAAGCAATGGGTGTCATCATGGGTGCCAATGTAGGTACCACTGTAACAGGGTGGTTAGTATCTTCCGTTGAATGGGCTAAATTTTTAAGCCCAGCTAAATTAGCGCCAGTAGCTTTAGCAATTGGTGTCATCATTATGCTGACGGGAAAACGTAGATCTATCAAAGAAGTTGCCAATATTATTATTGGTTTTGGCCTTTTATTTATTGGTATTACAACCATGTCGCAAGCAGTAGAACCATTACAAGATGTACCGATTTTTAAAGAAGTATTTGTAAGCCTTGGCCATAATCCTCTATTAGGAATCTTAGCCGGAGCATTGGTTACAGCGATTATTCAAAGCTCTTCTGCTTCCGTAGGAATCTTGCAATCACTGGCTGCAGCAGGACTTGTACCATTTAGCGCGGCTATTTATATTATTATGGGCCAAAATATTGGTACTTGTGTAACAGCTATTTTATCAAGTATTGGAGCCAAGAAGAACGCGAAAACAGCAGCGATTATGCACCTGCTATTTAATATTATCGGAACCGTAGTAATTGGAATTGTGGTGACCCTTTATCTGGAAGTCTTACATCCCGCCATTGGCGAGGGTTACATCACCCAAACACAAATTAGTATGGCTCATACTGCCTTTAATATTGTTACAACCATTTTATTATTCCCAGCTTCTAATTGGATCATCAAGCTGGCTAAGAAAATTGGTCGTGTAGATGAGACAGAAGCAGAAGAATATCAAGTACTTCTTGATGATCGTATGCTGGAAACACCAGGAATTGCCCTACAATCAACAGTTAATGAAATTCTTCGTATGGGAGGAATTGTTAAAGAAGCTTTAGACGTTTCGAAAACCGTTTTATTTACACGAAAGCGGGAAGAAATAGCCTTTTTGAAAGAAAAAGAAAGTATTGTTGATCAACTAGCTTCCGGTATTAGTGATTACCTCATTAAATTAAGTACTAAACAGCTAAATGAAAAAGAACATCAACAAGTTGCCCATATGCTTCAGGTGTTATCGGATATAGAAAGAATCAGTGATTATACAGAAAATATTTCTGAGTTTGCGGAAAATATGCGCGAAAAGAAAACGGAGTTCTCTGATATTGGTACGACTCAACTAGAAGAAATGTTTGATGTTTGCGTTAGCGCTTATGATTATGCCCTAGACGCTTATCAAAATCTCGATAAGGATAAAGCACTAAGTGTTATTGAAAAAGAGACGAAGGCAGATGATTTAGAACTTACACTAAGAGGACAACACATTAAACGACTGGCCAATAATCAATGTAGCACCGAGTCGGGTATTGTTTTTCTTGATACGCTAGTATGCCTAGAGCGTATCTCAGATCATGCTAGAAATATTGCCGAAGAAGTATTAGAACAAGTCGCAGAATAGAGTTAGTAAAAAAGAAGCCATTGTTGGCTTCTTTTTTACTCCTCAATTACATCTATTTCTAAATAATCAAAATCAATGGTATCAACAAAGTTATCTTGATAAAATCTGGTTTTATCATGACGCTTAAAATCATTGATAGTAGCATCTAACCAAATAGGTTTGCTTAAGTCAAACGCTAAAATAATCTCATCCATAGCATGAAAGACTTTGTGTGTTCTCGTCTCATTACTATCATCAGCCACAACCATATCTTTAACTAAGCGGTTATCTTTAAATTCTTTTGCCCAAAGTCTAAACATAGAAACCTCCTTTAAATATGAGAACAAGTATAGCACATCTGAAAATAAATGGAAATAAAAAAGACGAAACCCCCACAGTTTCGTCTTTTTAGGAAAGGAAATGAAAAAAATATAAATATTTAAAGGATAAAAAGGATTAGTAAATAGTCATTTATTTACTATATTTAGTATAAAAAGAAAATATGTATAAGTTATGACAAAATAATAAAAAAAACGTAAATATCTAAAAGCATCCCTTCATCTGCAGTTTATAAAGTTAATAAATAGTTGAAAAATGATATTTTTTGCAATATTATAAGGATAGATATAAGAAAGAAGGCGGTCGGATTATGGATGGAAATATGAGAAGAGAAGCAATTATGGAACGCTTGAGAAAGAGTGGAGTCCCTGTTGCTGGTACCTTACTTGCGAGTGAGCTTGGTGTTAGTCGACAAGTAATCGTGCAAGACATTGCTTTACTTAGGGCCACTGATAAAAACATCATGTCAACGAACAAAGGGTATCTCCTTTTTGATCATCATAAAAAAGATGACAGTGTTAGAAGGGTATTTCGTGTAAAACATGCAAATGAACAAATGGAAAATGAATTGTATATTATTGTTGATCAAGGGGCAAAAGTTTTAGATGTTATTGTGGAACACGAAATTTATGGACAATTAAGTGCTGATCTTTACCTTAAGAGTCGTAGTGATGTGGATGAATTTTTAGAAGCAAATAGAAAGTCAAAATCAAAACCGCTTAAGACCTTAACGGAAGATGTGCATTATCATACAGTAGAAGCCAAAACAGAAGAAATTTTGAAAAAAGTAGAAAAGAAACTAACAGAAGAAGGATACTTGCTTTCATAATATAAATATGATAAAATTTTCCGCATGACAAGACAGTTGGATATACAGCGGAAAGGTGTAAAAATGAAAAGTATAAAAAAGTTTTTGGATCGTATTTTTATTGATGGTTTAAGTGCAATGGCTCAGGGCCTTTTTGCTACCTTAATTATTGGCACAATCATTCAACAGATAGGGACCTTTGTTGGAGGAGAGATTGGCAATCTTATTTTTTTGGTAGGAAAGGTGGCAGCATCTTTAACAGGTGCCGGCATTGGCGTGGCGGTGGCAGCAAAATTTGAAAAACCTATGTTAGTGGTTATATCAACGGCCTCAGCAGGTATGGTTGGGGCCTTTGCTTCTTCCTTATTAAGTGGTAAAATATTAACAGAAGGAACCATTATCTTGGCAGGACCAGGAGAACCTTTAGGGGCCTTTATTGCTGCTTATGTAGGCTTAGTTGTGGGTGGCTTAATTGCCGGAAAAACAAAGGTAGATATTATTATCACCCCGATTGTGACAATTGCCTCAGGTGCAACCGTAGGTTTGTTATTAGGACCTGGGATTTCCGGGTTTATGGCTTGGCTTGGCTCGTTGATTAATTGGGGTACGGAACAACAGCCTCTGCTAATGGGTATTATTGTCTCAGTCTTAATGGGAATGATTTTAACCTTGCCCATTAGTTCAGCGGCAATTGGAATTATTTTGAATTTATCAGGACTTGCTGCTGGTGCAGCAAC
>DXHJ01000103.1 GCA_019113475.1 Candidatus Dorea intestinavium
GAGGAGGAGGTAATGGAAAAGGCTTATACACTTTTCGAAAAAAGTGAAGAAAAAAATTTTGATATTACTTCAGCTTTAAACGAAGCGCTAGTTAACCCACCATTGGAAGAATTCCATGAATATCATGTAGAAAAAATAGAATTAGAAAATATGATGGTCAAAGAAGATGAGGAGATAGATTCTTCGAAAAAACCTTTTAAAAAGAAAAAAAGAGGTTCTTTCTTTAAGCGTAAGAAAGGCTTTAATGAATTTGAAGGCTTGATTCTTGAGATGGAAGAATAATAGTGATATACTAAAAACTACTAATTAAAAAGGGGACCTTAATGAGTAGTTTTAAAGATTCTTTTAAAAATGCACCGCTAACGTTTATTTTAGGCATAAGCAACATCCTGGTTTTTTTGGCACTTTCTTTTATTGGGGTGGTAGAAGATGCAAATTTTATGTTAAATCATGGAGCAATGTATGTGCCCTTAGTGTGGAAAAACCATGAATACTATCGCTTGTTTACGAGTATGTTTTTACATTTTGGTATTAACCATATTGTAAATAATATGCTTTCATTATTTGTGTTTGGAATTAGCCTAGAAAAAGAAATTGGTACCTTTAAATTTGGTATTATTTATTTTGTTAGTGGCTTGCTCGCTAATGTTGCATCTGGTTATTATGATATAATGACGGAAAGTTTTTCGGTCTCAGCAGGAGCATCAGGAGCTATTTTTGGAATTATTGGAGCACTGCTTTATGTGGCAATCAGAAACCACGGACGAATTGGTGGTATTTCAGGTCGCGGAATTATTATAATGACTTTATTCACCTTATACTATGGATTTACCAGTACAGGTGTTGATAATATGGCTCACATAGCCGGCTTTATTTTCGGTTTTATATTAAGTGTAATTTTATATCATAAAAGGAGGAACATAAGAAATGAAAGACGTTAATTGTATTTTTTGTAAACTAGCAAATGGTGATATTCCCACAGCGACTCTTTATGAAGATGAGGATTTTAGGGTAATTTTAGATGCTTCACCAGCTGCAAAGGGACATGCTCTTATCTTACCTAAGGAACATTATAGAAATTTATATGACTTAGATGAAGAAGTAGCAAAAAAGGTAATGCCATTAGCAAAAAAAATGATAAAAAAAATGACACCTTTATTGGAATGTGATGGCTATAATGTGGTTCAAAATAATGAAGAATCCGCCGGACAAAGTGTTTTCCATTTTCATATGCATTTAATCCCCCGAAAAAAGGGAGATAAAGTAGGGGTAACTTGGAAAATGGGTGAATTAAAAGATGAAGATGTCAAAGATATACTAGAACGTATTTAACGATAAAAAGTAAGAAGGAATTGCAATTTTGCAATCCCTTCTTTTTTGTCAGTTATCTAATTAGAAACTTTTTCAATAATATCAATAATTGTATCGATAGAATTTTGCTGTTCTGATTTTGTCATGTTTTCAACATAAGTGTCTTTATTTTGATAAAGCGTATTAATAGCATTTAATAAAGACTTATTGGTCATATCCTCTTCTTGTAGAACCATACTAAAGCCTTGGCGTTCAAAAGAAGCGGCGTTTAATAATTGGTCACCTCGACTTGACTTAGCCGGAAGAGGAATTAAAAGGTTCGGCTTATGTAGTGCTAATAATTCGCAAATAGCATTAGCTCCAGCCCTTGAAATTACAATGTCAGAAAGCGCAAAGAAGTCTTTTAATTCTTCTTTAATGTATTCAAATTGCATGTAGCCCTCAATATGGTCAAGACTTGGATCAAGATTTCCTTTTCCGCATAAATGAATTACCTGATAGTCTTTTACCAGAGTCGGTAAAATTTGTCGAATAGATTCATTAATCGCATTGGCTCCTAAACTACCACCAATAATTAAGATTACTGGTTTAGCTGGACTAAAGGATAGTAGGTTCATAGCCTTCATTTTATCACCGCGAAGAAGTTCTTGGCGAATAGGTGAACCAGTTAAAACCGCTTTGTCCTTAGGTAAAAGCGCTAAAGTTTCCGGGAAATTACAGCAAACCTTAGTCGCAGAACTAAGTGCTATTTTATTAGCAAGGCCGGGAGTCATATCAGATTCATGAATGACAACAGGCTTTTTTAGCGCTTTAGCAGCCCTTACCACGGGAACCGTTACAAAGCCACCTTTGGAAAAGACCACATCCGGATTTAAAATGCGAATCAGTCTTTTTGCTTCTTTAATGCCACGAAGGACACGGAATGGATCGGTAAAGTTTTTTATACTAAAGTAACGTCTAAACTTGCCGGAAGAAATTCCGTGATAGGGAATTCCTATAGATTCAATTAACTCCTTTTCTATTCCATTATAGGAACCAATATAATGAATATCATAATCTAATTCTTTTAGACGTGGTAGCAAAGCAATGTTGGGAGTCACATGTCCTGCAGTGCCGCCACCAGTTAGTACAATTCTTTTCATCCTTTTCTCCTATTTTTGATTAACAATTTCTTTTAATGCCTGAGCTAGTTGATCAGGACAAGAGGTCGCTTTAGAGTGACACTTAATGCCTTCTAGCCGGGTAATAGCGTCTGATATATTCATGCCCCTTACTAGTTGTGAAATCCCCTGTAAATTACCATCACAACCACCTTCAAAATCAACGTGAGTGATTACTTCATCAGCAACATCCACGTGAATATAGCGTGAACACACGCCTGTTGTTTTATAGTTCATAAAAACCTCCCCAATATTTAATATCATTTAGCATTATATCAGAGGCAATATTAGAATGCTATAGGCCATAAGAGAATTTTAAGAAAGCCAGCTAATTTGGCAGATTTTATGATACTATATGAGAGAGAAAGAATAGGATAAAGGAGAAATTTTATGATTGGTATTATTGGAGCAATGGAAGAAGAAGTTAAAATGCTAAAAGACGAAATGGAGCTAAGTGAAACCATAGAAAAGGCATCTTTGGTATTTCATAAAGGCAAAATAGCAGGAAAAGATATTATTGTCGTAAAAAGTGGCATTGGAAAAGTGAATGCAGCTTTATGCGCACAAATTTTAATTGATCTTTTTTCGGTAGACATGCTAATTAATACAGGAATAGCTGGATCTTTAAATGCAAAAATCGACATTGGTGATGTGGTAATATCGACAGACGCTATCCATCATGATATGGACGCTACTGTTTTTGGTGATCCAAAAGGTCAAGTACCAAGACTTGACACACTTTCATTTCCCGCCAATGCTAAATTAAGATTATTGGCAAAAGAAGTGAATGAAGAAGTAAATGGTGATATTAAAACTTTTATGGGAAGAATTGCCAGCGGTGATCAGTTTGTCTCTAGTAGCAAAGAAAAAGAAGAAATTGTCAAAGAATTTGATCCCTTATGTGTGGAAATGGAAGGGGCAGCCATTGCGCAAGTGGCCTATTTAAATCAGATTCCTTATATTATTATTCGAGCAATTTCTGATAAGGCAGACGATTCAGCAACGATGGATTATCCGGAATTTGAAGCAAAAGCAATTGCGAGAAGCCACAAACTAATATCTGCGCTAATTAAGAGAATATAGGCCTTTCTTGCTAATAAAAATCAAATTTGTTAAAATAAATAAGAACGTAAAAAATGCGAAAGAGGGACAATAATTATGACAAAGAAAATGTTTGATTATACCAATGCGAAAAACTTTATCAGTGATCACGAAGTAGAACAAATGAAAAAAAGTGTTCTAGCAGCAAAAGAAGAGTTGGTTACGAAAAGTGGAGCAGGAAATGACTTTTTAGGCTGGATTGATTTACCTGTTAATTACGACAAGGAAGAGTTTAAAAGAATAAAAGAAGCGGCTAATAAAATTATTGATGATTCGGAAGTTTTAGTAGTTATTGGTATTGGCGGCTCTTACCTAGGTGCTAGGGCAACCATCGAGTTCCTAAACCATAGTTTTTACAACAACCTAGCAAAAGAGAAAAGAAAAACACCGGAAATTTATTATGCTGGGGAGAATATTAGTGGAACTTACCTAAGAGACTTAATTGAAATTATTGGCGAACGTGATTTCTCTGTTAATATTGTTTCAAAATCAGGCACCACCACAGAGCCAGCCATTGCTTTTAGAGTCTTTAAAGAAATGCTAGAGACAAAATACGGAAAAGAAGCAGCGGCTAAAAGAATTTATGCAACTACCGACAAAGAAAGAGGAGCGCTTAAAAACCTCGCCACAGAAGAGGGATACGAAAGTTTTATCGTGCCAGATGATGTAGGAGGAAGATTTTCTGTTTTAACAGCAGTAGGATTATTACCAATCGCAGTTAGTGGGGCGGATCTTGATCAATTAATGGCAGGAGCTGCAGAGGCAAGAGAGTATGCTTTAAATAACCAGTATGAAGAAAACGACGCGCTTTTGTATGCGGCATGTAGAAATATCTTATTAAGAAAAGGGAAAACAACAGAAATTCTTGCCAACTATGAACCTTGTCTTCACTATGTGGCCGAATGGTGGAAACAACTTTACGGCGAAAGTGAAGGAAAAGATCAAAAGGGAATTTTCCCAGCAGCAGTTGATTTAACCACTGATTTACACTCTATGGGACAATTTATGCAAGATGGTAATCGCGTCTTAATGGAGACAGTTTTAAATCTAGAAAATCCTGAAAAAGACATTACGATCAAAGAAGAACCAGTAGATCTTGATGGCTTAAATTACTTAGCCGGCAAGACTATGGACTTTATTAATAAAAATGCGATGAATGGTACCATCTTAGCTCATAATGATGGTAATGTTCCCGTTATGAAAATTACCATTCCTAAAAGAGATGAATTTAATATTGGAAAACTCTTCTACCTCTTTGAATTTGCTGTAGGTGTCAGTGGCTATTTACTAGGTGTAAATCCTTTTAATCAACCAGGTGTTGAAAGCTATAAGAAAAATATGTTTGCACTTTTAGGAAAGCCAGGCTTTGAAGAAGAAGGAGAAAAACTTCGAAAGAGACTATAAATGCAATCATTATTAGAAAAACTTAAAAAATACCAAAAATCAGACTATTATGGATTTCACATGCCAGGACATAAGCGAAACACCGCTCTTTTAGGTGAGGACCTACCCTTTGGTATCGATATTACAGAGATTGAAGGCTTTGATGATTTAAATCATCCGCGAGGAATTTTAAAGGAAGCTTGTGAAAAGGCGGCAAATCTTTATCAATCAGAAGATTCTTTATTTTTGGTTAATGGCAGTACCGTTGGATTATTAAGTGCAATAAAAGGCGTAACAAATAAAGGAGACAGAATCCTTGTGGCAAGAAATTGCCACAAGTCTGTTTTCAATGCCATTAATCTCTTCTATTTAAACCCCGTTTATCTTTATCCCCAAATGAATCAAAGCGAAACAATCTTAGATGAAATCAAAGCAGAAGATGTTAAAGAAATGCTAAAAAAATATCCAGATATTAAAGCCATGGTGATGGTTTCCCCAACTTATGAAGGCGTTGTATCAGATATTGACGCAATTAGTAGGATCCTTCATGAACAAAGGATTCCCCTTATCTTGGATGAAGCCCATGGTGCTCATTTTGGTTTCCATGAACGTTTTCCTCAAAGTGGAGTCACAAGAGGAGCAGACATTGTAATCCACAGTTTGCACAAAACGATGCCCTCTTTAACGCAAACGGGACTTATGCATTTAAATGGCGCACTAATCGATAAAGAAAATATTAAAAACACGTTATCTATGTTACAAAGTAGTAGCCCTTCTTATGTCTTAATGGCTTCTATCGATAACTGCATTTCTTTTATGCAAAAAGAAGCGGGCAAAAAAGCAATGGCTACTTATGTGAAAAATCTTTTAGAATTTCGAGATTACCTAAAAGATTTGAACCACCTAGAAATTATTAAAACGGATCATTTTGATCTTTCAAAAATCGTGATTTCAACAGCTAAGACTAAGATTAGTGGTTATGAACTGCAAGAGACATTACTAAAAAACTACCATTTACAAATGGAGATGGCAACGAAGGATTATGTTATTGCGATGACCACTCTTGGCGATACAAAAGAAGGCTTTAGGCGACTTCAAGAAGCTCTTTTTGCTATGGATAAAAAAGTGGTACTTAGAGAAAAAAAGGCTATTTCTTTTGCAATTCCTAGGCTAGAGAAAATCTACGAAAGTCATGAAATCGCTAATAAAGAAATAAGAATAATTGAGTTAAAAACCGCAAAGGGGCAAATTAGTACCAGCACTATCTACTTATATCCCCCAGGGATTCCTTTGATTCTACCCGGGGAAAGAATCTCACAGGAAGTTATAAATATGATACAATGGTATCAGGAAAATGAAATCATTGTTGAAGGACTAGAAGAACAAAAGATAAGGGTGTTAAAAGATGAATAAAATTTTTTATATTATGGGGAAAAGTGCCTCAGGAAAAGACACAATTTATAAATCATTGGTAGAAAAATTTCCTCAATTAAAAACGGTTGTACTTTATACTACTAGACCAAAGCGAGAAGGGGAAGTAGATGGAGTAGAATATCATTTTATTACACCGAAAAAAATGCAAGAATTTAAAGCGGATAAAAAGCTGATTGAAATTAGAGGTTATCACACCACTAAGGGATTATGGGAGTATGCGACTATTGAGGATGGACAAATTGATTTAGAAAGTGCTAGTTACTTAATGATGGGTACTTTAGAGTCTTATTTAAAAATCAAAGAATATTATGGCCATGAAAAAGTAGTTCCTCTATATTTAGAGGTCCCTGATGTGCTTCGCTTAGAAAGAGCCCTTAACCGGGAAAAAAGTCAAGAAATACCTGATTGTCAGGAATTGTGTCGCAGGTTTTTAGCAGATTGTGAGGATTTTTCAAGCGAGAAGTTAAAAGAAGCAGGAATTACGAAAAGCTATAAAAATGAAGAGGTCACCAATTGTATAGAGAACATAGTAGGGGTAATTAATGATGGACGGATTTAAGGGTGTTATTGGACATAAAGAAATTATTGAATACATTAAAAATGCAATCAAAGAAGACAAAGTATCCCATGCCTACATTTTTAACGGTAGGAAAGGTTCAGGCAAGAAAACCTTAGCCAAACTATTTGCGATGACCTTGGAGTGTGAAGAGCACGAGGAAGAGCCTTGTGGGAAATGTGCTTCTTGCTTACAAATAAAAGGAGAGAATCATCCAGATGTTATTAAGGTAACCCATGAGAAACCAAATACCATTACAGTGGATGATATTCGGGTGCAAATTAATAATACAGTAGGAATAAAACCCTATAAAGGTCCTTATAAAATTTACATTATGGACGAGGCTAACTTGATGAGTGAGCAAGCGCAAAATGCCTTACTAAAGACCTTAGAAGAACCACCAGCTTATGCTATTTTCTTTTTACTAACGGAAAATGTGAATACCCTTCTTGATACAATTAAATCAAGATGTGTAATGTTAAAATTTAGAAACCTACAAGATGCCCTAATTAAAAATTATTTAATAGAAACAATGGCGGTGCCAGAATATAAGGCGGATATTTGTGCGGCTTTTGCCCAAGGCAATTTAGGACAGGCCATTATGCTGGTTAATTCAGAACATTTTAATGAAATTAAAGAAGAAGTAACGCAGCTACTGAGAAATATTCAAGAGATGGAAATGGGCGAAGTAATAGAAGCCATTAAAAGAAGTACCACTTATAAATTAGAAATTTCAGATTATCTAGACCTAATTATGGTATGGTATAGAGATATTCTTTTATATAAAGCAACAAAAGAGATAGATAAAATCATATTCAAAGAAGAAACGGATGCAATAAAAAATCAAGCAACTTACTATTCCTACGAAAAAATAGAGGATATTTTAGAGGCGCTAGAAACGGCAAAAGAGCGTTTAAAGGCTAATGTAAATTTTGAATTAGTAATGGAATTATTATTCCTGACGATAAAGGAGAAGTAAAATGATCAAGATAATAGGAGTAAGATTTAGACCAGCAGGGAAAATTTATTTTTTTAACCCCGGTCAATTGGAAATAGAAAAGGGCGAACAAGTAATCGTTGAAACAGCCAGAGGCATTGAATTTGGTAGTGTTGTAACAGGCCCTAAAGAAGTAAAAGAAGATGAGGTAATTCAACCGCTAAAGCCAGTGATACGTATTGCTACAGCTGATGACAAAATTAAAGAAGAAAAGAAAAAGATTAAAGAAAAAGAAGCCTTTGTCATTTGCCAAGAAAAAATAAAAAAACATGGCTTGGAAATGAAGCTGATTGATGCTGAATATACCTTTGATCGAAATAAAGTACTCTTTTATTTTACAGCAGATGGCAGAATCGACTTTCGTGAACTAGTCAAAGATTTGGCCGGTGTTTTTCGAACCAGAATTGAATTACGACAAATTGGTGTTCGTGATGAAACTAAGATAAAGGGAGGAATAGGAATTTGTGGTAGAGAATTATGCTGTCACAGCTACCTATCAGAGTTTGCCCCAGTTTCAATTAAAATGGCAAAAGATCAAAACCTTTCTTTAAATCCGACCAAGATATCCGGTGTTTGTGGTAGATTAATGTGTTGCCTAACCAATGAAGAAGCGGTGTATGAAGAATTAAATAAAGCACTACCATCGGTTGGCGATCGGGTAACTACGCCAGAAGGTTTAAAAGGGGATGTTCATTCCGTAAACATTCTGAGAAAACAGGTAAAAGTTATTGTAACGCTAGATAATGACGAAAAAGAAATTCGTGAATATAAAGGTGATGAGCTTCGTTTTAAGAAAGAGCATAAGAAAAAGAAAGCTCAACTTAGTAAAGAAGAATTAGCCCAACTAAAAGCCCTTGAAGGAAAGGGAGAAAATTCAAAACTAAATGATGAATAATAAAAAAGAGCGAATCGACGATTTGCAAATAAAGGATTATAAAATTATTCAAGATCCCGAAAGGTTTTGCTTTGGTATAGATGCGGTTTTATTGTCAGATTTTGCCAAAGTAAAAAAAGATGAATGGGCATTAGATCTTGGTTGTGGCAACGGGATCATACCACTCTTATTAGAAGCAAAAAACCAGGGAGAAAAGTATTTTGGCTTAGAACTACAAAAAGAAAGTGCAGCCTTAGCAAAAAGAAGTGTTGCTTTAAATGGACTAGAAGAAAAGATCCTGATTACTGAAGGCGATATTAAAGAGGCGGCAGATATTTATCAAGCCTCCTCTTTTTCAGTTATAACCACCAATCCGCCTTATATGCTAGGCGGCCATGGTCAAAAGAACGAAAATGAAGCCCTATTAATTGCTAGACATGAAACAGCTTGTACTATCGATGATATTTTAGAGCAATCCAGAAAGCTATTAAGGCCTAAGGGTCGCTTTTATATGGTTCACCGTCCATTTCGTTTACCGGAGCTTTTTATAAAGATGGCCAAGAATCAAATTGAACCTAAAAAAATGCAGCTAGTCTATCCGTCCCTAGGAAAAGAGCCCAATTTAGTTTTAATTGAAGGGGTAAAAGAAGGCCGACCAAGACTCCAAGTAATGCCGCCTTTAATCGTTTATGGAGAAGATGGAAAGTATACAAAAGAGGTGAGAGATATTTATGAACCAAGAACAAGAGGATAAGGGCATCTTATATTTATGTGCAACGCCAATTGGTAATCTTGAAGATATGACTTTTAGAGCAGTAAGAGTTTTAAAAGAAGTAGATCTTATTGCCTGTGAGGATACGAGAAATAGTGTTAAACTATTAAACCATTATGAGATTAAGACTGCTTATACTAGTTATCATGAATTCAACAAATATGATAAAGGTAGAGTATTAATTGAGTATTTAAAAGCAGGAAAAAACATTGCTCTTATTTCTGATGCGGGCATGCCAGGAATTTCTGACCCAGGAGAAGAACTGGTTAAAATGTGCATTGAAGAAGAGATTAGTGTAACGGTACTGCCAGGAGCCAGTGCTTTTGTCTTAGCAGCCGTATTATCGGGATTTTCTACTAGAGAATTTGTTTATGAGGGCTTTTTGCCAAAAGATAAAAAAGAAATAAAAAGTCTCTTAGAAGGACTAAAAGACTGCACAAAAACTTTGATCTTTTACGAGGCGCCTCACAGACTTTTAAAAACGCTGGCTGTATTTTACGAATATTTAGGTGACCGAAAGATTGCTCTTGCTAAAGAAATTACCAAACGTTACGAAACGATTAAGCGCACGACCTTAAAAGAGGCACTTGATTTTTATAAAGAAAACCCACCAAGAGGAGAATTTGTTCTCGTTATCGAAGGGGCGGACAAAAAAGTTTTAGAAAAAGAAGAAAGACAAAAGTGGGAGACCCTTTCAATAGAAGAACATATGGAGTATTATAATAGTAAAGGTGTAAATAAAAAAGAAGCCATGAAACTTGTGGCAAAAGACAGAGGAATCAGTAAAAGAGAAGTATATAAGCTTTTACTCGAAAAGGAGGAACCTTAATGGGAACGATAGAATTCAACCATGTTAGTAAGACCTTTCCTAGTGGGTATGAAGTGATAAAAGAACTGAACTTAAATATTAAAGAAGGCGACTTTGTCATGTTTGTTGGAGCGCCTGGAGCGGGAAAATCAACAGTCCTGCGAATGGCAGCAGGTCTTGAAAATCCTACAGGAGGAGAAGTTCGTATTGATGGCGAGCTTCTAAGAAATATTGCTCCAGAAGACCGAAGTATTGCAATGGTATTGCAAAATTATGCCCTTTACCCTAAACTAACAGCTTATGAAAATATAGCTTTTGGTTTAGAACAAAGAGGATATGCCCCAGATGTTATTAAAAAGAGAGTAGAAGAAACGGCTAAATTCTTTGAAATAGAAGATATTTTAAAGAAGAAGCCTAAAAGCCTTGATGCAGGAGAAAGACAAAGGGTCGCTTTATCAAGAGCTCTAATAACCAACCCCAAGATCTTAATCTTGGATGAACCTTTAGCAAGCTTTGAACCAGCACTAAGACTTAGACTGCGAGAAAAGATTAGAGAAAGTCAAAGAAGTAGTAAAAGAACTGTATTATATGTTACTCACAATATGGATGATGCCATGTTTCTAGCGACAAAAATCGTGGTAATGAAAAAAGGAAAAGTGCATCAAATCGGTACCCCAAAAGAAATCTATGAACATCCAAAAAGCTTATTTGTAGCAGATTTTATTGGCGAACCTGCCATTAATTTAATTGATGGGAAATGTGAAACATGGGGACCTAAGGCTTATATTTCTACACCGATAGCAGAGCTAAGTTTTACACCAGGCATTGATTCAAAATTAGTAACAAGAGGCTATAACGGAAAAGTAGTAGTGGTTGGGATAAGACCAGACGCCTTTAGTTATGTTGAAAAAGGTAGCCCCCAAGAAGCAAAAAAACATAATATAGTGAAAACTAAAGTTTTCTCAGCTGCTTTTGATAACGGAAAAACTTGGGTTCGCTTTGAAGCAGGAGAGTGTTTATACAATGCTTTGATAGAAACGAAAGAAGAATTAAAAGTCGGTGATTCAATTACCTTAAAGATAGACCCTGATAAAATATTAGTCTATGATAAAAAAACAAAAAGAATTGTTATGTAGTAGATGAGGGCTTTGTGTTACTAGCACAGAGCCCTTTTTTATGATACAATAATTTCGATTAACCTTGTAATAACAGCTAAGGAGGAGATTTATGATAAAATTATATGATAAAGGTGTCTATTTAGTAAGCGGAGTAGATATCGTCGAAAACCCTGGTGAAATTAAACAACGTACAGGGAGAGAAATTAGTGCTAGTGAAGCTAGCAAAAATACCATCGCCTACAACATATTAAAAGATCATAATACTTCTGATAATATGGAAGAATTACAAATAAAATTTGATAAGCTAACTTCCCATGATATTACCTTTGTAGGAATTATTCAAACGGCGAGAGCTTCGGGACTAGAAAAATTCCCTATTCCTTATGTCCTTACTAATTGTCATAACTCTCTTTGCGCGGTAGGTGGAACGATTAATGAAGATGATCATATGTTTGGCCTTACTTCAGCTAAAAAGTATGGTGGTGTTTATGTACCACCTCACCAAGCAGTCATTCATCAATATGCCAGAGAAATGCTTGCAGCTGGTGGAAAAATGATATTAGGTTCTGATTCTCATACCCGCTATGGTGCTCTTGGAACCATGGCTATGGGAGAGGGTGGACCGGAACTAGTTAAACAGTTATTAAAGAGAACTTATGATATTAAAAGGCCAGGAGTTATTGGCATCTATCTAGATGGAGAACCAGCAAAAGGTGTAGGGCCACAAGACGTGGCATTAGCTATTATTGGTGCTACCTTTGGTAATGGTTACGTAAATAATAAGATTATGGAATTTGTTGGTCCAGGAGTGGAAAAACTAAGTGCTGATTTTAGGATTGGTATTGATGTAATGACAACGGAGACCACTTGTCTATCTTCTATTTGGAAGACTGATGAAGTGATTAAAGAATTTTATGATATTCACGGTCGAGTTAATGATTATAAAGAACTTAATCCTGGGGATGTAACTTACTATGATGGAATGGTTTATGTAAACTTAAGTGAAATCAAACCGATGATTGCAATGCCTTTTCATCCGTCTAATGTTTACACGATTGAAGAAGTAAATAAAAATCTAAAGGATATCCTTCATGAAGTAGAAGAAAAAGCAAAAGTTAGCCTTGGCGGAGCTGTGGATTACTCTCTACAAGATAAAATAAGAGATGGAAAATTATATGTAGATCAAGGAATTATCGCTGGTTGTGCCGGTGGTGGTTTTGAAAATATCTGTGAGGCAGCCGATATTATTCGTGGTAAATTTACTGGTGTCGATGAATTCTCACTTAGTGTTTACCCAGCAAGTACACCAATTTATACAGAGCTTGTTAGAAACGGTGTCGTAGCAGATTTAATGGAAACTGGTGCTATTGTTAAAACTGCTTTTTGTGGTCCTTGTTTTGGAGCTGGAGACACACCAGCTAATAATGCTTTTTCAATTAGACATACAACGAGAAACTTCCCTAATAGAGAAGGATCAAAACTACAAAGTGGACAAATTGCTTCAGTTGCTTTAATGGATGCAAGAAGCATTGCGGCTACAGCTGCCAATAAGGGATATTTAGTCCAAGCAACAGACTTAGATGTGGAATATACGGGACAAAAGTACCACTTTGATAAAAAGATTTACGAAAACCGAGTTTTTGATAGTAAGGGAGTAGCAGATCCAAGTGTAGAAATTAAGTTTGGTCCAAATATTAAGGATTGGCCAGATATGCCAGCATTACCAGAAAACTTGATGATTCAAGTAGTATCAGAAATTCATGATCCAGTAACTACAACAGATGAATTAATACCATCAGGCGAAACTTCTTCTTATCGTTCAAATCCACTAGGTCTTGCCGAGTTTACACTTTCTAGAAAAGATCCAGAATATGTGGGACGTGCTAAAGAAATTCAAAAGGCACAAAAAGCTATTGAAGCTGGAGATTGTCCAAAAGATGGATTGCCGGGCGTGGAAGTTTATATTCATAAAGCAAAAGAAACTTTTCCAGATTTAGATAAAACCAATTTAGGTATTGGTAGTACCATTTTTGCAGTAAAGCCAGGTGATGGTTCAGCAAGAGAACAAGCAGCATCTTGTCAAAAAGTGTTAGGTGGTTGGGCAAACATAGCTACTGAGTATGCAACAAAAAGATATCGCTCCAACCTGATAAACTGGGGAATGTTACCATTTATCACCAAAGAAGATCATGAACATTTAAGCTTTAAAAATGGTGACTTTATCTTTATTCCGGAAATTAGAAAAGCTATTGAAGATAAGACAGCAGAAATAAAGGCTTATGTTATCAAAGATGAACTAAAGGAAATCACCTTAACACTAGGGGATTTAACAGATGATGAGAGGGAAATCATCTTGAAGGGTTGCTTAATAAATTATTATAGAGATTAGAGCTTTGCGATTAAAAAAGGACGAAAAAAATTTTTCGTCCTTTTTTGCAACACTTAGCATCTTTTTTCACTCTAATATATAGAAGCCTATAGGGGGAGATAATTATGAAGTGTAACAGAGATACTTTTATTTTGATGTATGAAACAGTTTATAAAGATATGTATAGATTTGCTCTTTCGCTGACGAAGGATAGCCATGATGCTAAGGATTGTGTTAGTGAAGCCGTTTTAAAAGCTTATGAAAAGAGAGAACAATTACAAGAAAAGAAAGCTTTTAAAGGTTGGATTTTCACAATTCTTGCCAATGTCTGCAAAAAGCATTTTAGAGAAAAGGCTAAATATTTACCCATTACCTACCTCGATGAAAAAAGAAATTATGATTACGATCTACCCCTTGATGTAAGAAGAGCTTTAGAAAACCTCAATGAGGAAGAGCAGCTAATCGTCAGTCTTTCTGTTTTTGCGGGCTATAACAGCAGTGAAATTGGTACCTATCTAAAGGTAAACCCTAGTACCATACGATCAAAAAGAAGTAGAGCACTACAAAAATTAGCTCCTTATTTAGCGGAAGAAAAAGAGTAGAAAGGAGATTTTAAGATGGAAAAGAAAGATCAAGAGATTATTGATAAATTAAAACAACAAACAAAGAACACGAAGATTCCTAGTAACATTAATCCGGATCAATTAAAAAGCCAATTAAAAGAAGAGAAAGTTAGTTGGTTTACCCCTAAAAAAATAGTAGCCTTAGCAAGTATCTTAATTTTGGCTTTGGGTCTTGGAGTTATCTATCAAACAAGAAATACATACCACAAACTTTCACAGACGAACAAGAGTCAAGAAAAGGAAGAACTTGCTCTAGCAAACAGTTATGAGGAAATCTATCAAGCACTAAAAGAACCAAAAGCAAGCCTTAAAGAACGATTTTCTATAGACCGTTATCCGATAGCAGGAGATGTTTCTTCTTCCAGTCAAGAAGCAAGCGAAGGCGCAACTTCCTATACGGATACGAATGTAAGACAAGAAGGTGTTGGTGAAGGAGATGTTGTTAAAAGTGATGGCACTTATCTTTATGTTTTAAAAGCCAATAGAGATTCGGTAGTTATTGTTGATACGAGAGACAATGAATTAAAAGAGGTAAGTCACATAAGTCCAGAGAATTTTAGCCACATAGTAGAAATCTATGTAGTTGATGATAAGTTAGTTCTCGTAGGGAGCAATAGTGCTATGACGGCTAAGCCGCTAGATTTAGCCCGGGAAATACCGACAGAAGAAGGCTATGAAGCAAACCAAGAGCTAACCTTAGTTCTTACCTATGATATTTCTCAAAAGGAAGAGCCAAAGCTCATCGGTGAGATGAGTCAAAGCGGGTTTTATCAATCTTCTCGTGTTGCAAAAGGGTATTTGTATTTATTTAGTGACTATAGTCTGAGAGAAAAAGGAAAAAAAGGGCAACCAGAAACTTATATCCCAATGACGAATCAAAATCTACTGGAGGCAAAAGACATTTTACTACCACTAGAGGAGGGGGCTAATAGGTATACGGTCATTAGTGCTCTGTCTTTAGAAAATCCGGGCCAAAGTACTTCCTCAAAAGCAATTCTTTCTCAGTATGGAAATTACTATGTAAGTAATGAGCATATCTATTTCTATGAAGAAAAATGGGAAGAAGAGGGGACTAAGACCATTGTTCGTAAATTATCCTATCAAGATGGTAAGTTAAAAGCACTTGCCAAAGGAGAGTTCTGGGGACATTTAAATGATTCTTATTCCATTGATGAATACAAAGGTAACTTAAGAGTGGTTGTTACAGATGGCGAATACAACAATCTCTATATTTTTGATAAAGATTTAAAGCTATTGGGAGATATTACTGAACTTGCCTTAGATGAAAGAATATACTCAGCTAGATTTATGGGCGAGACTGGATATTTTGTGACATTTAAAGAAGTAGATCCGCTTTTTAGCGTAGACTTATCAAATCCTAGGAAGCCGCAAATAATAGGAGAATTAAAAATTCCTGGTTTTTCGCAATATTTGCACCCTTATAAAGAGGGATTATTATTAGGAATTGGTATGGAGGTTGATAAGGAAACTGGAGTAACAGAAGGAATCAAACTATCCATGTTTGATATATCGAATCCAGCAAATGTCACAGAAGTGCATAAAGAAATTCTCAGTACAGATTACTATTCAGAATTATTTTATAACTACAAGGGCTTTTTATTTGATCAAAAGACGGGAGTTTTTGGTTTTAGTTCAGAAGGTGAAGGAGGGCTTCGCTACAATCTCTTTACTTACCAAGAGGAAGGCTTTATAAAGCTGATGAAACCAGAAGTAAATGCATCCGTAAATATGGAAACTAGAGGGATTATAATAAAAGAAAACCTCTACGTTATTAATGGTAATATCATAGAGGCTTACGACTTAAAGGATTATGAAAAAATAAATAGTTTGATTATTTAAGCGGGGAAAGCCTTTTGGCAAGAAGAGGTCCCATAATCATGGCTAAAATAGTTTTAATTAAATCACCTAATAAATAGGGGAAGACGCCGATAGACAAACCGGCTATAAAATTAAGATTTAATTGTAGTGATAACCAAAGAGTACCAAAAATATAATTAACTAGGTTGGCGAGTACCATACCGACAATAAGAAGCGGAAGATTTTTACGAAAATTTTTCACAAAAATGCCTGCAATCATGGTCATAAAGAGAAAGCCAATTAAATAGCCACCAGTGGGGCCGGCTAGTTTGCTGACGCCACCACTAAAACCAGAAAAAATAGGCAGTCCTACTAGACCAAGACATAAATAAGCAAGATAGCTAAAGGTGGCAGATTTCCAGTCAATTAAGTAAACACCAGTTAAAAGCACAAGATTGGTTAGACTAATGGGCACAGGACTGATTATAATGGGGATGGATAGAGGGGCAAAGATGCAGGTTAAAGCAGTAATAAGGGCAATTAAAGTAAGGTCTTTTATCTTCATAAAAATTCTCCTTTTTCTGGGATTAATCGAAATAAGTATAAGGAAATACAGATAATATGTCAATTAAATTTAGAATTAGAGTTCGTTGTAGAGAAAAAACTCGGGAATAAAATTATAATTATCAGTTAATTTAATAATAAAATACAAATAGTGTTGACAAATAGAGAAATGCGTGGTAGTATATAGTTAATCCAAAGAAATCCAATAAATAAAGCCCGAACCAAATAAAGGTAGGATTTCAAATTTAGAAGAAGGAGGCTTAATCCATTGGACAAATCGGATTACATAACTCAGTGTGTAAGTGGTATGGCAAATTCATGTTCCCTAAGAATAAGCCTTAAAGATGTAAGACGGCATACTAGAAATAAATAAGATCCGGAGAGAAGAGTTGCCGCAAACGATAAGATTTGCATACATATTGAAGTTGACGTAATAAAACAAAAATACCACGACCAATAAAATGTGTAAAGAAACATTTTATTCATATATTTATCATTGAAAGTAAACATGAAAGCAGGTTATAGAGGTAATATCTTAGTAGTGTTTTAGCAAGAAGCAAGGACGAAAGGATATAGGTACCTAGACCAAAAGGTCTTTTGTGTAATAGTGAAAAAGATAAGTATATAAAAGATTTATTAAAATAGAATAGTTATAAAGGGAACATGATCGGAAGAGACCTCCGGTTTCAAGATAGAAGTAGAACTAAATAAAAGCGTGGCCATCATAGTTATTTCAAACTATTGGTGGCCATGCTTTTGTTTAGAAAAAAGTGGGTAATAGCCAACTCTAAAAAAAAGCTATAACTAGTAATCTTGACAAATAGTGTCTAGACACGCATACTAATGTATATAATAAAAACAAAGAAGCGAACAAGAATTTAGAGGAGTACATTATGAAATCACTAATTCAAAACACCAAAAATCAGAATATGATGATGCAAAACTGTGTTGCCATGTACATGTGCACAGTTCCTTCGCTATGCATTCATATATCTGCTTAGAAATGA